>DATHHS010000190.1:0-3178 GCA_035317085.1 Burkholderiales bacterium | reverse complement strand
AATCGAGCCCGGCGGACGGGCGTTCTTTCTCGTCGATCACCGCGACGATTGTGCTCACGCCTTCGGCCGCGATCTGGCGCGACACCCTCGCCGGATCGAGCGGCCCGTCGACGTGCTGGCCTCCGGTCATCGCCACCGCGTCGTTATAGAGGATCTTGTACGTCATGCTCACGCCGGAAGCGACCGCGGCGCGGATCGCGAGCAGCCCGGAATGGAAATAGGTGCCGTCGCCGATGTTGGCGAACACGTGCGGGCAATGGGTGAAGTGCGCCTGCCCGATCCAGGGCGCGCCTTCGCCGCCCATGTGCGTAAAGGTGGTGGTGCTGCGGTCCATCCACAACGCCATGAAGTGGCAGCCGATCCCGGCCATGGCGCGGCTGCCTTCGGGCACTTTCGTCGAGGTGTTGTGCGGGCAACCCGCGCAGAAATAGGGCAGGCGATCGGCCACGACGCGCGGTTTGGCGAGCGCCTTTTCCTTGAATTCGAGGTAGGCAAGCCGGTCACGATAGCGGTGGCCCATTTTTTGATCGAGGCCGAGCTTGGCGAAGCGATTCGCCAGCGCCTTGGCGATCAGTGCGGGCGAGAGCTCGTAGTGTGCAGGCAGCAACCAATTGCCGGCAGGCTGGCCTGCGGCGATCGACCATTCGCCGTTGTCGTCGAACTTGCCGACGACGCGCGGCGGGCGCGTACCTTCGCGCCAGTTGTAGAGCTCTTCCTTGATCTGATACTCGATGACCTGGCGCTTTTCCTCGACGACGAGAATTTCCTCGAGGCCTTCGGCGAATTTGCGCGCGCCTTGCGGCTCGAGCGGCCAGGACATCGCCACCTTGTACACGCGGATGCCGACTTCGCGCGCGACGCGCTCGTCGATGCCGAGATCGGCGAGTGCCTGCAGCGTGTCGCCGAAGGATTTCCCCGTGGTGATGATCCCCAGACGCGCCTGCGGACTGTCCCAGACGATGCGGTCGAGCTTGTTGGCGCGGCAGTAGGCGAGCGCGGCGTAGACCTTGTAGTCGAGCAGCCGCGCTTCCTGCTCGAGAAAACCGTCCGGCCAGCGGATGTTGAGTCCGCCCGGCGGCATGGCGAAGTCCGTCGGGATCGCAATCTGCACGCGCTGCGGATCGATCTCGACCACCGCGCCCGATTCGATGACGTCGGTGACGCATTTGAATGCGATCCAGCATCCGGAGAAGCGCGACATGGCGATGCCGTGCAGGCCGAGATCCAGATATTCCTGCACGCTGGCCGCGTTGAGCACCGGGATGCAGCAGGCTTTGAAGATGTGCTCGCTCTGGTGCGCGAGCGTCGACGATCTCGCTGCATGATCGTCCCCGGCGAGCACCAGCACGCCGCCATGTTTCGATGTTCCCGCCGAGTTGGCGTGCTTGAAAACGTCGCCGCACCGGTCCACGCCCGGTCCCTTGCCGTACCACAGGGCGAACACGCCGTCGTATTTCGCGTCCGGATACAGATTGACCTGCTGCGTGCCCCAGATGGAGGTGGCGGCGAGGTCTTCGTTCACGCCCGGCTGAAAGCGGATGTGGCTTTCCTCGAGATGCGTTTTCGCGCGCCACAGCGCGTAGTCGAAGCTGCCGATGGGTGAGCCGCGATAGCCGGAAATGAATCCGGCGGTATTGAGTCCCGCGGCGAGATCGCGGGTCCGCTGCAGCATCGGCAGGCGCACCAGCGCCTGGGTCCCGGTCATGAAGGCGCGGCCGCGATCCAGAGTGTATTTGTCATCCAGCGTGATTTCCCGGAGGTGCACTGGGGCGTTCATGGGTGCATTCTAACTCCTGGGTTTGACCGGTAAGGCACTGGCTTCGTTCGAAAAATATCAGGACTGAAGCCAGCGCTTCATCGCGGCGCTGACCTCCGCGGGCCGCTCCAGCGTGGAGAGGTGGCCGCAGTCCGCGATCACTTCCAGCCGGGATCCCGCGATGGCCTGCGCCATCTCCTCATGGCGGTCCAAAGGCGTGAGCGCGTCCTCCCGGCCGCATAACACCAGTGCGGGACAGTTCAGATTGCGCAGAACGGGGAAGCCGTCCGTTCGGCTCATGATGGCGCGCTCTTCGCGAATGAAGGCTTCCTTTCCGGTGTTTTTCGCCATGGCCTTGATCGTGGCGACCAGATCCCGGTTCGCGAGATTCGCCGGATGCACGAGCATGGGAAGGAGCGCCTGGGTGACGCCGATGAAGCGCCCGCGGCGGGCGAGCGCGATGAGTTCTCCGCGCCTTCTCGATTGCTCGGGGGTATCGGGGCGGGCGCCGGTGTCGAGCAGCGCCAGCTTGCTCACCCTGGATTCCGCCTGGCGAGTTATTTCGAGCGCGACGTATCCGCCCATGGACAGGCCGGCCAGCGCGAAATTTTCGAAGGGCGCGTCGCGCAGGATGTCGGCGGCGACCCCGGCCATGGTCTCCGACCGTGTATGATCGGCAACCCAGCACTCGGCCACGTCGCCAAGCGCAGCGACCTGGGATTCCCAAAGAAGGCGGTCGCATAAGAGGCCCGGAATCAGGACCAGGCCTTGTCTAGGGGGCTTCACGACGGTCTCATCGGCGCTCAAAGGCAATAGCCTGCCGCTTTCAGACGTATTGACGAGCTGCCAAAGCGAAATGTATGCCAGCGAGCGTTGACAACACCTGGGTTACTACGCATAATCAGCGGTTTCGTTCGGAGGGGTGCCCGAGCGGTTAAAGGGGGCAGACTGTAAATCTGTTGGCCTTGCGCCTACGTTGGTTCGAATCCAACCTCCTCCACCAGATCATCGGTCACCTCAAGTGAGTTTAAGAAGGGTTCGGTCGCGAAAATTGGTTACACGGCGCGGGTGTAGCTCAATGGTAGAGCAGAAGCCTTCCAAGCTTACGACGAGGGTTCGATTCCCTTCACCCGCTCCAGATTTCAATGCGGTGAAACAGGTTTATCGACACGCACGCAGCCGTTGTAGCTCAGTGGTAGAGCACTCCCTTGGTAAGGGAGAGGTCGTGCGTTCAATCCGCACCAACGGCACCACAGGATCAGTATAGGAGCAGGGGAACACATCATGTCCAAGGGTAAATTTGAGCGCACCAAGCCGCACGTGAACGTGGGGACGATAGGTCACGTGGACCACGGCAAGACGACGCTGACGGCGGCGATGACACACGTGCTGGCGAAGAAGTACGGTGGGGAGGCGAAGAAC
>DATHHS010000189.1:0-4491 GCA_035317085.1 Burkholderiales bacterium | reverse complement strand
CTTGTCGCCTTCGCCTTTCAGCACGATCACGCGGATCTGCGCATCCTGCTCGAAACGGTCGAAGACCTTCGGGATCGCCTCCCACATGTCGATGGAGATGGCGTTGCGGCGCGCCGGATTGTTGAACGTGAGCCAGCCGATGGAGCCTTGTTTTTCCGCGATGATGCGCTCGGTCAGCTCGCCCGCCGCGAAGGCCGGCTGCTTCGGGACGGCGACGATTGCTTCCTGGGTCATGGGCGGTGTGCTGGAGACGAAAACCGCGATTGTAAGCTGCCCTGCCGCGGCGCGTCAGGGCGGGTGCGCTCCGGCGCGTCCCCATGGAATTCAGGACACTTTCCCTTACACCCGTCCCGGGCGGCAAACCCGAAACAAGCTGTTACAGTTCATCTATAAACCGACCGCGGACGACCGCGTTATTGCATTGGGGAGACTCTCTCAATGAAAAACCTAAAGGAGACACACATGAAAATCGCGACAACGGTCATCGCGGCGGCAATCGCAGGAATGTTCTCGGTCGCGGCTTCGGCGCAGACCACGGGCTCGGAAGTGCAGCGTAATGTCAACCAGCAGCAACGCATCGAGCAGGGGCTGCAGAACGGTTCGCTGAACACGCGTGAAGCCTCGCAACTCGAGCGCGGTCAAGCGAAAATCGACAAGATGGAATCGAATGCGGAAAAGAACGGCAACCTGAGCCCTGCGGAAAAGGCGCGCATCGAGCGTGCGCAGAACCAGCAGAGCCGCCAGATCAATCGTGACGAGAACAACGCCGCCAGGGGCAATCCCAACTCGGCCTCCTCGCAGCGCATGCAGGCCGACGTGCAGCGCAACGTCAATCAGCAGCAGCGCATCGAGCAGGGCGTGAAGTCAGGCCAGCTCACCAACCGCGAGGCCGGCAAGCTCGAGCATGGCCAGGCGAAGGTGAACCGGGCTGAAGCGCGCGCGGGTGCCAACGGTCGCGTCGGGCCGAACGAGCAGGCGCGCATCCAGAAAGCCGAAAACAAGCAGAGCAAGCGCATTTACCGCGAGAAGCACGACGCCCAGACCCGCTGATCGCAGTCGTTCGAAGTAGAAGGCCCGCCGCTTTTCCGCGGCGGGCTTTTTCGTTTCAGCCTGCGGCTTTGCGCAAATCTGCGACAATGCTCCTTCAATCGATCGGGTGTTCGCATGGACCTCAAGGACATTCGCCTCTACGTTGACGACCGTCCCGCGGAGGGCGTGTTCCGGGTGCATCGCGACGTGTACTCCGACCCGGAGCTCTTCGAACTCGAGCAGAAATTCATCTTCGAGCGGACCTGGAATTTCCTCGCGCTCGACTCCCAGTTTCCCAAACCGAACGATTTTGTCACCGGACACATCGGCCGGACGCCCGTTCTGGTCACGCGCGATGCGAAAGGGCGTCTCGGCGCTTTCGTCAACGTCTGCCGGCACAAGGGGGCGATGCTCTGTGCCGCCGAGGAGGGGAACGCAAAGTATCACGTGTGTCCGTATCACGGCTGGGCCTACGACGCCTCGGGCAGAAACGTGGATATCAAGGACCGCAAGACCGGCTGCTATCCCGCCGCGTTCGACGCGGAAGACCACAACCTCGTGCCGCTCGCGCGCGCGGCGAGCTACAAGGGTTTCGTGTTTGGCAGCCTGTCAGCCGAGGTCCCGCCGCTCGAAGAATTTCTCGGCGACATGCGCTTTTTCGTGGACCTGGTGTCCGACCAGGGACCGCAGGGAATGGAGTTCATACCCGGGCGTTCGGTCTACACCTACCGCGGAAACTGGAAGCTGCAGCTGGACAACGGTCTCGATCCTTATCATCTGACGACGACTCACTTGAGCTACATGGACCTGCAGGCGCGGCGCCGCGGTGGCGAGGGCCACGTGGAAGCGCGCCAGTACGACTGGGCGAAACGGGCCAACGCGGAGGGCGGGACGTTCGCGCTGCGCCACGGCCACGCGGCGACCTGGCTCAACCAGCCCGAGCCCGAGAAGCGACCGATCTATCCGGCGCTCGCGGAGATCCGATCGCGGATCGGCGAGCAGCGCGCCGAATGGATGTTGAAGGCGCGCAATACGCACGTCTTCCCCAACATGCAGATCGCCGATTCGATCACCCTGATGCTGCGCACTTTCCGGCCGATCGCGGCGGACCGCACCGAAATGAAAAGCTGGTGCCTGGCGCCGGTCGGGGAAAACCCCGAGCTGCGCGCCTGGCGGCTGCGTCAGTTCGAGGATTTCTTCAACCCCGGCGGCCTGGCCACGCCCGACGACACGGTGACCTACGAGGGCTGTCAGAGCGGATTCGGGGCTCGGCCGATTTCCTTTTTGCAAGGTTACGCGCGGGGCATGGCGGCGCTCGAAAAAGGCGAGGACCCCGTCGCCAAGGCTATCGGTATCCGTCCCGAGGCGAGCGTGAACGGAAAGTTCGACATGTTCAGTGAGATCGGCTTCCACGCGCCTTACCGCGAATGGGCGCGGCTGATTCAAGCGGGCGTCGCGGGCGGCAAGGCGTATCCGTGAACGCCCGCGCGGAAGCCGGATCGCTCGCGGCGGGCATCGAGCTCGTTCATCGCGAGGCCATGTACCTCGACGAACAGCGATGGGACGAGTGGCTTGCGCTCTACATCGAAGATTGCGAATACTGGATGCCGGCCTGGAAGGCGGACGGCACGCCCACCGCCAACCCGCAGGCCGAGCTCTCGCACATCTACTACGCGAGCCGCGCGGGGTTGGAAGACCGCATCGTGCGCATCCGTTCGGGGAAATCGGCGGCGTCGACGCCGATGCCGCGCACCGCTCACATTCTCGGCAGCGTCCTGCCGATCGAGGCGCCGGCCGCGGAGCGGCTGCGACTGCGCTCCACCTGGGCGAGCCACGTCTACTTTCCGCGCTCGCATGAAAGCCACGCGTTCTTCGGGCGCACGGAGCACGAGCTCGTGCTACGCGAGGGACATTGGCGGATCGCGCGAAAGAAAATCCTGCTGCAGAACGACTACATCCCCACGATGCTCGACGTTTATTGCGTCTGAAGTGGACGCGGACGCAGCGCTCTAACGGAGGTTAGCCAACATTCTGACGCACCAACGCTGCGACCCTTTCACGGTCAGCGCGCCGTAAGTCGCCTGAGTGGCTCCGGGCGCGATTTAGATAGTCTGCGGGCACGTTGCGAGAAGCTGCAACATGGCGACCACCGTCCCAAGCGAACTTTCCTAGAAAAACGATAACGCGAGGCGCCAGCTCGCGCACCCATTTTTCAAAGTGCTCCGTAACGCAGTTTTCTGTCAGTTTGCGATTCGGCCGCGCGTCGCCAAGTCTATTCGTGTCTCTATTGAGTCGTGCGGTTCTGCAGCGGATCAGGTTTACGTAGGCAAGTTCGTCTAGCGAAAGGCCACACTCATGCAGCGGAAAGTAGGCTTGGGTGACGCGCCAGGTTGGCATGAATTCATACGCAACTAATAGAAGGCTGTCCAATGTGGCAGCCGTGGGGTCGTCGCGCAGAATGCGTAGTGCTTTTGTGTAAGGCATGTCCGCATGCCGGGCCTGTTCGGACTTCGTGATGGCAGGATTCTGGCCCACCAGCATCACGCGCTTGCGATCATAGTTCCGACCAATAAACCCCGGTTGCGGTACGTTCTCAACTTCGTCACGCAGCAAAGCCTTGCAGGATTGCTTTGTACACTTAGTGCAAGAAACGACTTCTGCGAAGTGGCGGGGCCAATCAGTGAGGTCAAACATATGTTGGCCAACGTCGTGTTGAACGGCGCGCCGACGACGATGCGCAAGCCCATGGCGTGATGCTTCCGGCGCGTCCGTTCGAACTAGAGTTAGAGGGCACGTCGCTCCTTCCGAGCGTTCACCATGGCGAGGATCGTCAATGACGCCGTCTCCACCAAGAAAGCGCCGACGACAATGCCCAGCACCGTGCGGTCGTTCGGAGCTCCGATTAATGCACCCGCAATGCCACCACAGACTATAGCGGTGGCATGCATTGCAACGGTACGCTTCGCGGCGCTCATTCGCATGAGGATCGGTTGTCTTAGTCTAGTGGCTCGAAAGGGTCATCGCAGTTCTTGAGCTTCTGAACCTCAACGTTGTTCCGCATGTTCCAGGCCCGCCATGAGTAGAGAAACGTCGTTGATCTCATCGCGGAGTATGGACGGTTGCCTTCGGCAACTTTGATCACCGCGACTCCTGTGCTCGGTTCGATACTGTGGACATCGCTGACCCACCGGCGAAATGAGGAACTCCCTTGGAATTGACCCCGCGTAAGGGTCAGCTCTGGCACCCATGATCCGGTACTGAACCGATCCCATTGCAGTGAGTGAAAGTCGAACCCGTTGTCTCCTCGGGCAATGTCGAATCGACGAAGTCTGTCCAGACCCGCGGACGAGAAAACCTCCTTCCGCAGCAAAGGTCCCAAGGGAACTCCGGTGTGCGCCGCGCCTTGGGCCTCTTTTCCCGCATACGCGTGCGGCGGAAGGATGTCAACGAACAGTACACCAT
>DATHHS010000188.1:0-4049 GCA_035317085.1 Burkholderiales bacterium | reverse complement strand
AATGGGTCCTGAGCGCGTTTTCATCAAGATCGGTTGGTCGTCGCAGGGCCAATCCATGAAGTAGGTGTAGCCGGCTTCCTTGAGCAAGTCGGGCGTGACCGAAGTCTCGTAGGCGCCCGCTCCCATCCAGCCCGTGGGGCGTTTCTTTTCGTTCTTTGCGAAGGTTTCCGTGACCTCGCGGATGAGGCGTTCCTCGTCCGGTTCCCACAGCCCGCGCAGGTTCTCCGAGTTGGTGCGGCCGTGCGCGACGATTTCATCGCCGCGGGCGCGGATGCGCGCGAAGATTTGCGGCGCGTAGTCGTAGAGCAGGCTGTTGGTGTTGTGCGCGAGCGGCAATTTGAGTTCGTCCGCAAGGTCGAACAGCCGCCAGATGCCGACGCGATTGCCGTAGTCGCGCCAGGAATAGTTGCGCTGCGTCTGCGGTTCGCCCGATTTGGCGTTGTCGTGACCGAGCCCCGCCCCGAAGGCGAAGCACTCGATGTTGGTGGTGATGCAGAACGCGAGCCGCTTGCCGCCCGGGAAGGAATAGTCCTTCCTCTCCGTGATCGGGCTATAGTCGTAGCGCGAGTGCCGCGGAAGAAAATTCTTCGCCACGTCAATCGACCTGGGCGCCGGAGTCCTTGACCGCCTTGCCGAGCTTCGCTATCTCGGCGCGCATGTGGGCGGTGAACTGCTCGGAGGTGCTGGTGATCGGGGTCGCGCCCTGCGTGGCGAAGAATTCCTTCATGTCAGGCAGGGCAAGGACCTTCGCCAGCTCGTCGTGTATCCGGTCGACGACGTCTTTGTGCATTCCCGCGGGGCCGACCAGTCCGTTATAGAGCACCAGCTCGAATCCCGGAAAGCCGGATTCGGCGATCGTGGGCACGTCCTGCACGGCCGCCACGCGCTCGGGCGTGGTCACCGCAAGCGCGCGCAGCTTGCCGCTCTTGGCGAACGGAAGCGCTGCGGGCATCGAGGAGAACAGCAGGGCGACGTCGCCGGCCATCACCGCGGTGACCGCGGGCGAGCTGCCTTTGTAGGGTACGTGCACCATCTCGACATGCGCCAGGGTCTTGAACATCTCTCCGGCGAGATGCACGATGGTGCCGGTGCCCGATGAGGCGTAGTTAAGCTGGCCCGGTTTCGATTTGGCGAGCGCGATCAACTCGGCGACCGAATGCGCCGGCAGCGCCGGGTTCACGACGAGCAGAAGCGGCGTCGAGGCCACCAGGCTGATGTAGGTGAAATCCTTGAGGCTGTCGTAGGGCAATTTACGGTACAGGGTGGCATTGATCGCATGCGTGGTCGCGTCGGCAAAATAGAGCGTATAGCCGTCAGGCGCCGACTTGGCGATGATTTCCGATGCGATGGTGGTGCCGGCGCCGGGGCGGTTGTCCACCACGACCTGCTGGCCGAAATTCTGCGAAAGCCTGGCGCTCATCGCGCGCGCGAGTACATCGGAAACGCCTCCCGGCGTGAATCCGACGACGAGGCGGATCGTCTTGTTGGGGTAACTTTGGGCGGAAGCGTTCGCGCAGACCAGAGCAAGGACAAGAACTGCGAGCGCAGGGCGGAGCATGGGATTTCCTCTTTTGCGTGACATGAACCTGCGCCGAATATAGTGCAAAGGCCTGGAGCCCGCAACGCAGCCGCTAGGCCGACGCGGCGATGTGTTGGCGGCTGACGCGCAAGAAATAAGCGAACAGAACGCCCCCGGCGGCGGCGACGCTCAACACACCGGCGAGCCAGAATCCGGCGGCGCCCATGGGCGTCGTCAGCGCGAGAGCGTTCGCGGCCTCGAAGTGCATGAGGCCGAGCGCGTAGCCTCCGCCCAACCCGACGCCCCACAGGGCGACGGTATAGACCAGCATCGGAATGAAGGCGATCTTGTAGCCGCGCAAGGCGTTGACGATCACCACTTGCGCCGTGTCGAAGACCTGATAGAAGGCGACGAAAACCATGAGCTGCGCCGCGATGGCCTGCACCGCGGCATCGTGAGTGTAGAGAACCACGACTTCCTTTGCGGCGAAGAAAATCGCCACGCCCGCGCAGCTTGAAACGGCGAACATGATTCCCATTCCGGCGAGGCCGGTGTGCCGGGCTCGGCGCGGATCGCCAGCGCCGATCGCCTGCGCGGTGAGCACCGCGGTGGCGTTCCCCACCGCGATCCCGAACATGTAGAGGACCGCCGTGACGTTGGAAGCGATCTGGTGGCCCGCAGAAGTCGCCGCGCCCAGACGCGCGAGAAACAGCGCCATAAAGGTGAACGAGGTGACTTCGACGAAAAAGGTCAGACCCATGGGCACGCCGAGCTTGAGATGATTCCAGATCGAACGAGGATCGGGCCAGGACCATTTCGCGAAAACCTGGAACCGCTCGTAAAACGGGTGCCTCGCGCAATAGATCCAGGCGATCACGCAAATCAGCCAGCTCGAGATCGCGGTCGAGACCGCGCAACCCGGGCCGCCGAGCTCGGGCGCGCCGAGCGCGCCGTAGATGAACAGCGCGTTGAGCGGCAGCTTGACGGCGAAGTAGATGAGGTTGATCAGCATCACCGCGCGCGGCCGCGATACCGCGGTAGTGAGCGCGAAGAACACGCGGAACAGCAGCATGGCAGGCAGGGCCCAGGCGATGCCAAGCAGATAGTCGCGCGTGCGCGACTCGACCTCGGGCGGGGCGCCGGCAAGTCGCAGGAACGGCTCCGGGAACGCCAGCAGGAGCACGCCGACAACGGCAAGGCCGAGAGCGAGCCATGCAGTCTGCCGTACTTCCTCGCCGATTTGCGAGTCCCTCTTCGCTCCGTAAAGCTGGGCTGCAATCGGCGAGAGCGCCAGCACGACCCCCATCAATCCGATGAACACGCTGAAATAAACGCTCGCGCCTATGCCCACCGCGGCGAGATCGACCGCGCTGTAGCGACCCGACATGATGGTGTCGAGCACTCCGCTCGCGATCACAGCGAGTTGCGCGATGAGCACCGGCCAGGCGAGCCTGACGAGGGATCGGGCAATGCTGGGAGCGGAAGATGTCATCACAAAAAATTGACTGCGGCGCCAGGCGCAACCGCGCTTTGAGCGGCGTGCGTCCGCACCAAACGCGTGAGGTTGAAGCGCCGCGGGCTTCAACCGTTATTCTACGTTGAGACCCGGCCTTCTCCGTTGCTTGCTGTCAAAATACCGGCTTCCAGTTTCAGCCAACGCAGGAAGGACCGCCATGCGCGAAGAAACCACGATCGTCCATTCCGGACTCCATCCAGAAAAATTCGAGGGCGCGGTCAACCCGCCCGTGTTCCATGCCTCCACCATCCTGTCGCAGACGGTGGAAGAGTACCGGCGCAAGCGCAATGACCGGATGCAGGAGATGCCGGGTACCTACTACGGGCGCTTAGGCACACCGACGACCGAGTCGCTGCAGGAGGCGATCGCGGAGATCGAAGGCGGGCACCGCTGCGTCGTCTATCCTTCCGGCCTCGCGGCTTGTTCCGGCGCGCTGCTCGCGTTTCTTTCCGCGGGCGATCATGTGCTGATGAGCGACAGTGTCTACGGGCCGACACGCAACTTCGCCCAAGGCACGCTTAAGCGCTTCAGCGTCGCCACGACTTTCTTCGATCCCCTCCTTGGGCGCTCAATCGAACCGCTGATTCAGCCGAACACCCGTGTGATCTACCTCGAATCGCCCGGCTCGCTCACCTTCGAAGTGCAGGACGTGCCGGCGATCGCGGAAGCCGCGCATCGCCGCGGGATCACCGTCATCATGGATAACACCTGGGGCGTGCTCCATTTCAAGCCGTTTGCGCACGGCGTGGATGTCTCGGTGCAGGCAGCGACCAAGTACATCGTCGGGCATTCCGACGCCATGCTCGGCGCGATCACTTGCACGAAAGAGGCGTGGCCGAAGTTGCGCGGCTCGACTTACGAGCTCGGACAAACGGCGGGGCCCGACGATATTTATCTCGGACAACGCGGGCTGCGCACGCTGGCAGTGCGGCTGAAGCAGCATTGGCAGGCGGGCATTACGCTCGCCGAATGGGTCGCGCGGCAGAAGGAGGTCGAGCGTGTGCTGCATCCGGG
>DATHHS010000187.1:0-2714 GCA_035317085.1 Burkholderiales bacterium | reverse complement strand
GGAAATCCGCAAAATTGTGGCCATAGAATCCTGAAATTGACACCAACCACCTGGGAGAGCCTGCCGGCCGGGATGCGCGAGTTGTACGCACCCGCAGCACACTACTGGGCCAGCGGCTGCACCCGTAGGCAGGTGCGGCATTCTCGAGAATGGACGCCTCCCCTTGGTGCGCATGAGAACTGCGTCACGCGGCAGCGCTGTTTGCCCACGATGCATGCCTAACGGCTCACGTTTGCGGCGCGCCTGCCGACGTATAGTGCAACGTAAGGGTCGCTCCGCCGCGACGGAGTCGCACACAGATGGCCGAGTCGCACACGACAGCAGCAACCTCGGGGGGCACCCGTTCCGAACCCGCGCTAGGTTGGGTCGACAAGCTCTTCACCGTGCTCGTTATTTATGTCGTGATTGGTGCGATATGGATGCTGACCGGGCTTGGTGGGCAGAAGATCACCCACTACGTCGGGCTGTTGGCCGACTCACCGTCGTGTCTCAGCAGCGTGCTCTTCAGCATAGCGGCGGCGCGCCGTACCCCACGAGGAGCGCTGCGGACCGCATGGATCTGGTTGTCGATCGCGCTCGCCCTTTACTTCGTCGGCACCGTCGTCGCCACCGGCAGTTGGCTGTTCGACCGTGATCCCTTCCCGGGGCCATCCGATGTCTTCTGCATCGCGTTCTATCCCGCCGTGTTCGTTGCGGCACTGTACTTGATCCGGGCCGCCGCCGTACGCGTACTCTGGGCGCAACTTTCGATCGATGCGACGATTTGTGTGGTGGGCTTCGGCGCGTTTTTTTGGTTCCTGGTGATTCGCCCGGCCGCGTCGGGGACCGTTGCCGACTTTTTCAAGCAGATGCTGAGTCAAGTCTACGCTGGGCTCGATTGTCTGCTGCTGCTCATATTCGGCGTGCTCCTCTTGACGGGCGCGGGCAAAGCCGGCATCCGGCGTATTTCGCTGCTCCTGTGGCTCGGATTTGGGATGTTGTTCCTCGCCGACATACTGTGGTCGGCCGCCAAGGTCCGCGGTTTCTACTTGCCGGGCGGCTTTCAGGACGTATTGTACCTCTCCTGCTGCCTACCTCTGGCGGCTGCCGGGCGCGAGCAGATGCGCGTGCTCGCCGCTCCGGCGCCGACCACAGCACAGGCCTCGGATGCCCTTGCGCGATCGCTCCCCTACGTGGCGATGCTAACCGCGTTTCTCGTGCTCGTGTCCTTCAATCACGGCGATATCGGGGGTCCGACGACCGTGATGACCATCATCATGTTCGCACTTATGCTGCTCCTGATGGCGCGCCAGGCAATTAACATGCGCGAGGAAGTAGTAAATCGCGAGCGGCGAGCCACCCGGATGGTCGAGGACCGCTACGCGTCGCTGATCGCGAACGCTTCCGATGTCATCATGATCGTGACGCCGGACGGCGTGATGCGCTTCACGTCGCCCGCTTCCGAGCGAATGTTGGGCCTGAAAGCGGAGGACATCGTCGGGAAGAATCTTCTCGACCTCTGGGTCGGCGCGGACGTCCAGGTGCTGAGGGCATTCCTCGCAGAGGTCGCCGCGACGCCGAACGGAACCGTCGGCCCGGTCGAACTGCGCATGGAACACCGTCTCAAGGGCTTCGTCCTGGAGATCGTCGGCAGCAACCTGACGAACGACCCGGCGGTGAGCGGGCTCGCGCTCAATTTTCACGACATCAGCGAGCGCAAGGCGCTCGAGGAGAAATTGCGACAGCTGGCATTTCATGACCCGCTGACGCTGTTGGCGAACCGGAATCTGTTCCGTGATCGTGTTCAACACGCGCTGACATTGGCGCATCGAGGCTCCACTTCGGTGGCCGTCATGTTCCTCGATCTCGACAATTTCAAGAACATCAACGACTCCTTGGGCCACGAAACCGGCGATAGGCTGCTGCAAGCGGTGGCGAAACGTCTCGTCGAGACCACCCGATCATCGGACACCGTCGCCCGGCTCGGCGGCGACGAATTCGCCATTCTGCTCGAAGGAATCACGACGAGCGCGGAAGCGGAGGATGTGGCCGGTTCGTTGATTGCGTCGCTGGAGCCGCCCTTCTCGCTCAATGCCATGGGGGTTCACGTGGGAGCCAGCATTGGCGTCGCGTCATCGACCCCGGAGTCGAATGCCGCAGCGCTCTTGAGCAACGCGGACCTCGCGATGTACCACGCCAAAGCCGCAGGCAAGAACCGCTTCGCCACCTTCGAGCCGAGGATGCTCGAGATGCTGAACGAGCGACTGTCCCTCGAGGCCGACTTGAGCCGGGCATTCGACAACCAAGAGTTCTTCCTCGAGTATCAACCGATCGTCGATTTGGGGACACGGGCCCTGCTCGGTGTGGAGGCGCTCATCCGCTGGCGACACCCCACGGCCGGAGTCCTTTTACCCGGTCGGTTTATTCATGTCGCCGAAGAATGCGGTCACGTGGCCAAACTTGGCCGCTGGGTTCTGACCCAGGCGTGCTGCGACCTGTACGAGTGGCGCAGTTCGGTGGCCGGTGGCGTCGGGCTGCGGGTCGCGGTCAATATTTCGAGCCGCCACCTGCAAAACGGTGAGTTGGTGAACGACGTCGCAATTGCACTCAAGATGTCCGGGCTCGAGCCGGAGAACCTCGTCATCGAACTGACCGAAAGCACCATGATGTACAACATCGATGCGAATCTCGAGCGGCTGCGTCAATTGAAGAGGCTCGGCGTGCGGCTGGCGATC
>DATHHS010000186.1:0-4261 GCA_035317085.1 Burkholderiales bacterium | reverse complement strand
GAGAGCGAGCCAGCCACCTGCTGCAGCCTCTCCTTCAGGCGGGGAAACAGCTCGATCACCCGTTCCAGGGTCCACGGCAGCTTCACGCCTGCGCGCTTCTGCCTGGAGACGACCAGATTCTCCCGCACGCTGAGGTTGGCGAAGATCCGCCGGCCCTGCGGCACGAAGCCCACGCCCTTGCGCGAGATGGTTTCGGGCGAAAGCCTTCCGATCGCCTCGCCGAAGAGGCGCACCTCTCCGTTGCGGGGCGGCAGGAAGCCGATGATGGCGTTCATGCAGGTCGTCTTGCCGGCACCGTTCCGGCCCAGGAGCGCCAGTACCCGGCCGGCGTTCAGATTGAACGATACCTGGTGCAAGACATGACTCTCGCCGTAGAGCGCGTCGATGCCTGAAAGTGAAAGGGCCTCAGTCACCGAGATAGACCTCGCGCGTCTTCGGATGAGCGACCACTTCGGCGCGGGTGCCCTCGACGATCACGCTGCCATAGTGCAGCACGGTGATCCTCTCGGCGAAATCCAGCGCCGTGTCCATGTCGTGCTCGATCATGACGACGGTGACTTCCCGCGGAATACCCGCGATCAATTTCTTCATCGCGCCGCGCTCCTCGCGCGAAAGCCCTGCGAACGGTTCGTCGAGCAGCAGCAGCCTGGGTTCCTGCGCGAGCGCCATGGCGATTTCGAGGCGGCGTTTCTCCCCGTAGGACACGGCGCCGATTGGACGCTGCGCAAGGTGTTCCAGGCCGACCCGTCCCAGTACCCGCCGCGCTTCCTCGTTGAGACCCGTGTACCGGGCGAGCGGCCTGAACGCGTTCCAGCGTGACTTCGACAAGCCGAGCAGCGACAGCACCAGGTTGTGCTCGAGCGAGTCTTTCGGGAAAAGCGTGATGATCTGATAGGTGCGGGCGAGCCCGCGGTGGGCGCGCTGGTGCGGCTTCAGGCGCGACACTTCGTCGCCGAACAGGTGGATCGCGCCGGAATCGCGGCGCAGATCCCCCGTGATCAGATTGAACAGCGTCGTCTTCCCCGCTCCGTTCGGTCCGATGATGAGCCGCCGTTCGCCGGGCATGACCTCGAGGGAAACCCCGTTCATGGCGGGCAGGCCGCCAAAGGACTTCTTGAGCTCGCGGAGCCGCAAGGCGGGCGTCATCGGGTACTCCTCCACGCCTTCATCGCCCGCCCAAAGAGGCGGCGCAGACCCGGTACGACGCCTTCGGGCATGAAGATCACGATGAAGACGAATACGAATCCGAGCAGCATGTTCCAGCGCTCGACATAGGCGGAAACGTAATTCTTGAGGAATATCACGATCGCCGCGCCCACGATCGGTCCGCCGAGCGTTCCGGAGCCTCCCGCGATCACTCCCAGCAGCGCTTCGGCGGAGGTGGTGAGTGAGAGCGACGCCGGGTGGATGTACTTGTTGTAATACACGAACAGGAGTCCCGATACCGCGCCCCAGAATCCGGAATAGACGAAAGTGATCCAGCGAATCAGCCAGACGTCGTGGCCGAGCGCGCTCATGCGCCGCGCCTGGTCGCGCGCTCCCCGCAGCGTGGCGCCGAACGGCGATGCGACGAATATCGCCATCAACCAGATTGCGGCAACCGTGATCGCCAGGGCGAAGTAATAAAACGAAGCCGCGTCCTCAAGGCCGATGCCGAAAGGCGCCGGCCGGGTCAGTCCGCGCAAACCGTTGTCGCCGTCGGTCACCGAAACCCAGCGATAGGCCGTGCCCCAGAGCACCTGCGAGAGCGCCAGCGTGATCATCAGAAAACTCAGGCCCGTGGCGCGCAGCGCGATCCAGCCGAACACGCAAGCGACGAGCGTCGTCCCGGCGAGCGCCGCGGGCGCGGTGATCCAGTGTCCCAGGCCGAGCTTCAGCGACATCCACGCCGACATATACGCGGCAAGTCCCAGCCAGGAGGCATGGCCGAGAGAAGGCAGGCCGCCATAGCCGACCAGCAAATTGAGGCTCGCGGCGAAAATCGCGGCGATGAAAATCTGGCTGACGAGATTGATGTAGTACTCCCCCGCCACCCAAGGAAGGACGGCGAGCGCCGCGGCGAGAACCACCCACCCTGCCCGCTTCATACGCTCCGCCGGCCAAAAAGTCCGCGCGGCCGGAACGCGATCACCACTATCATCGGCAGGAACAGGATCACGTAGGCAAGATCCGGAAAGATCGCCGTGCCGAAGGTGTAGATGGCGCCGATCAGGAAACTACCGACGAAGGCGCCGAGCAGGCTCCCGACTCCTCCCAGAATGACCACGATCAGGGCAAGCGGGAGCATGTCGGCGTCCAGACCGGGATATGCCGACATGATCGGCCCGCCGATGATGCCGCCCGCCCCGGCGAGCGCCGCACCCAGGCAAAACACAGCCGTGAAAAGCCACGACACCGGGATGCCGACCGCGCGCGCCATTTGCATATCGTCGACGCCCGCGCGGATCATCGCGCCGATCCGGGTGCGGTCCATCAGCAGATGCAAAGCGAGCGCAGTCACTACCGCAATGGCGACCACGACCAGGCGATAGGTCGGAAAGGCCACGCCGCCGACGAGAATGGGCTGCTGCAGCGCCGGTGGCGTCGGGATGGGAATCGGATCGCCGCCCCAGACCATCAGGCACAGGTCGGCGATGATGAACGAGATGCCCAGCGTCACCAGGACCTGCCCAAGCGCGTTCCCGGAAAGCGCGCGCAGGATCAGGCGCTCGACCAAGCCGCCGAACACCGCGATCACCAGGCCGCCGATCAACGCGGCGAGCCACAGATTGGGAACGACCTTGAGCACGGACACGCCGACATAGGCCCCCAGCATGTACAGGGAACCGTGGGTGAGATTGGCGATGCGCATCAGGCCGAAGATGAGCGAGAAACCCGCGGCGAGAAGAAACAGCAGGCCGCCGAGGGCGAAGCTGTTCAGGGTCTGGATGATCCAATACTGCATAAAAGCGCGGGGCCGGTGATTCCGGCCCCGCTTTCGGGTTTCAGAAGCTCACGATTCCAGATTCTTGGCGGGCGGCCAGTCGCGCGAGTACACCGGATTCTTCAGGAACTCTTCCGGCTTGTAGGTCCAGAACTGGCTGATGTTCGGGTAGCTGTGAATCACCCGGTTCACCAGCCGTCCGTCCTTGCGCTCGACCTTGCGGATATAGATGTTGCCGACCACGTTGCCGTATTTGTCGAACGCAACCGGCCCCCGGGCGGTGTCGACCTTGATGCTGCGCACCGCTTTCATGAACGCCGGCTTGTCCTCGATCTTCCCTTGGATCTTGTCCAGGGTCGCTTCCAGCACCGCGGCCTCGACATAGGTGGCGGCCGCGTAGAAGCCCGGATCGTAGCCCCAGTCGACGCGGAAATTCGCGACGAACTTCTTGTTGATCGCGTTTTCGATTTCGGCCGAATACCAGCACGAAGTGATGATGCCCAGCGCTTCGTCGCCCATGTTGCGCAGCACGGCTTCGTCGAGCGCCGTCATGCCGCCCACCGGTGCGATCTTGCCCTTCAGGCCGTACTCGTTGAACTGGCGCAGGAAACGGAAGCCGTTCGAACCGGCAAAGCCGAGAAAGACACCGTCCGCGTTGGTCTTGAGCTGCGCGAGATAAGTGCCATAGTCCGGAACGGTGAGCGGCGGGTACAGCTTCTGGATGATCTTGCCGCCCGCCTCCTCGAACACGCGCTGGAAGCCGGCGCACATTTCGTGACCGTAGGCGATGTCGTCGGAGATCGTCACCATGCGCTTGTACTTGAGCGTCTTGGTGCAGTAGTCGGCCAGCGGCATCGAGCACTGCGACGAAGTGGACGTGCCGCGCGTAAACCAGGGATTCGGTTTGCGCTGGGTCATGTCTTCGGCCGCCGCGACCGAAAGCGTCAGCAACTGCGCGCTGCGGATGTAGTCGTCGGCCGCGAGCGCGGAGGCGGTGTCGAGCGGCCCGATCATGATGTGGATCTTGTCGCGCTCAACCAGCTCCTGGATCTTGGTGCGCGCCTGCGCCGGCACGCCGCCCGAGTCGGCGACGATCAGTTCGACCTTGCGCCCGGCAAGCGTGTAGTTCCGTTCTTTAAGGAATTGCTGCAGCGCGCGTTCCATATCGATGCCGCCGGAGGCGAGCGGACCTGTCTTGACCGTCATGAGTCCGAGCCGGATCGCGCCGCTTTGCGCGCGCCCGATGGCCGGAAAGCCGAGCGCGGAGGCACCGAGTCCGGCTCCGGTCGCCTGAATGAATCGCCTGCGATTGAATGCCATGTTTCCTCCTTTGACGCG
>DATHHS010000185.1:0-4044 GCA_035317085.1 Burkholderiales bacterium | reverse complement strand
ACATAGCTGGCAACAGGGCCGCGACCTGCTCACGACCCGCGATGTGCTGGTGATCGACGAGGCGGGCATGGTCGGCACACGGCAGTTGGAACGCGTGCTGTCCCGTGCTGCCGAAGCCGGCGCCAAGGTCGTGCTGGTCGGCGATATCAAGCAGTTGCAATCCATCGAAGCCGGCGCGGCCTTCCGCTCGATTCACGAGCGTCATGGCGGCGCAGAAATCGGAGAGGTGCGCCGCCAGCGGGAGGACTGGCAGCGGGACGCCACGCGCGATCTGGCGACCGGCAGGAACGGCGCGGCGATCCATGCCTATGACCGCCACGGCATGGTGCATGAGGCCCAAACACGCGAGCAGGCGCGCGACGATCTGATCGACCGCTGGGACCGCGACCGGCAGGCATCACCGGATCGGAGCCGGATCATCCTCACCCATACCAATGGCGAGGTGCGGGCCCTCAACGAGGCTGCGCGCGAACGGATGCGTGCCGCCGGTGATCTGGGCAATGAGGTGCGTGTGACGGTCGAGCGCGGCGACCACGGCTTCGCCAGCGGGGATCGCATCATGTTCCTGCAAAACGAACGCGGCCTTGGCGTAAAGAACGGCACACTCGGGGCCATCGAGCAGGTCGGCGCGCAGTCCATGACCGTGGAGATCGACGACGGCCGATCCGTTCGCTTCGACCTCAAGGATTATAATCGGATCGACCATGGCTATGCCGCAACCATCCACAAGGCCCAGGGCATGACGGTAGACCGCACCCATGTGCTGGCGACGCCGGGCATGGACGCCCATAGCAGCTATGTCGCCCTGTCGCGGCACCGCGACGGCGTGGACCTGCATTATGCCGGCGACGATTTTGCCAGTCAGGACCGACTTGTCCGCACCCTGTCGCGCGACCGGCCCAAGGATATGGCCTCAGACTACGAGCAGCGCGATCCGGCGCAAGCCTATGCCGAGCGGCGTGGAATCACCTTCCGCGAGCGCGTGGCCGAGATTGTGCGCAAGGTCGTGCCCGAGAGGGTGCGCAACATGTTCGATGGCCTGCGCCCGTCTGCCGAAGCTGTGCCTGGTACAGGCGGCGCGCGGAGGCCGCAACCGGAAGCGCCGGAAAGGAAGGTGGTGGAAGACCCGGAAGTGGCGCTGCGTAAGGCCCGCACGAAGGCTCTCATCCGTCATGCCCGAGCCGTGAATGCGATCTTCGATATGCAGGACCAGGGCGGCAAGGCCAGCCCGGAGCAGGTGAAGGAATTGCAGGAGGCCCGCAAGGTCTTCGAGGAGGTGCGGCCCTATGGCTCGCGCGACGCCGAAGCCGCCTACAAGAAAAACCCGGAACTCGCCCTTGAAGCCGCTTCGGGCAACTCTGCCCGCGCCATCCGCGCGCTCCAGCTCGAAACCGAACTGCGCACCAATCCGAGCCGCCGCGCCGACCGTTTCGTGCAACGCTGGCAGAAGCTCGACCACACCAGCCAGCGCCAGTATCAGGGCGGCGACATCGCCGGCTACAAGGCGACGCGCTCGGCGATGGGCGACATGGCGAAAAGCCTCGAACGCGATCCGCAACTGGAATCCATCCTCGCCAACCGCAAGCGGGATCTCGGCATCGCATTCGAGTCAGGCCGCCGGCTCGGCCAGGAGTTGGCCTTCACCCACGGCATCGACCTCGGCAGAGGCCGGGGCATCGGAATTTGATTGATCCTATTTTCCGCCGTCTACACGCCATAATACGACGAGGCATAAATTCCTCTTGCGCGCCCGTAAACGCCTGCCCTGTCTGGTCTCAGAAGCCGTCAGAAACAGCCAGCAGGAGGCCGCGCGGCCATGCGGGAACCAGACCGTATCATCCGTTTGAAAACTGTCCTTTCCCGGACCGGGCTGTCCCGATCCACCATCTACCGCAAGATTGCCGAGGGCACGTTCCCGGCCCAGCTCAAAATCAGCACCAACGGGACTGGGTGGCATGAATCCGACATCAACCGTTGGATCGCCGATCCCGTCGCATGGCGCCCGAAACGTCAGTGCGGTGAGGTCAGATGAGGCAGGTATATTACCTTTTTGATCGACACCGCGGCCGGCTGGGTCGCCAACCGGGAATCTCGCTTACGGACGTGATTGATCATCTCCGTAAGATCCAGCGCGACCGCGCCGAACCGCTTCTGCTGCGAGTCGGCGCTCGATATAGTCGTTTATCGACTTGACTGTGATGCGTCGCGATTTGCCTTCGGTATAGCTTTCCAGTTCTCCCGTGTTGATGAGTTCGTACAGTTTTTTGCGCGAGACCTGGATCGCAATCATCGCCTGTTTCGGCGAAGCTACGAGCGGGGCGTCAAACGTGACAGACATGGCGTTAGACATATGAAGCATCCTGTTATTCCTGGATGTTTCTGAGCATGCCAGCCTGGATTTTCAGCGCGAAGCCCTCCGGGGCCGTGCGCATTTTTCGGATGCCCAGTCGTACAACTTCGCGCTCTTTTCGGTCCGCAGCCTCGATTTCTTTTTGGGTAGAGTACCTCGCCTGCTCGGGTAGGTGATCGACTTTTTCGAAAACCGCCGACAAACCATTGGGCAGAACCAGAAGCCCTATGATCGGTTGTGGGCTCACGAAGGCTGTTTTGTCCAAGAAGGATTAACCCACCTTGCCCAAACGGATGACGCTTGATCCTTCGAGGAATTGCGCCCAATCTTTCATGAGGACGCGTCGCTTCTCGAGCTTTTGCCCGCGCTGATAGGCTGCCGTAGTCTCTGATTTGTACTTGTGCGCCAGCGCTGCCTCGCGGACGCCATCAGGATACTCCGTGCATTCTTCCGCCCAGGTTGCGAAGGTCGAGCGGAATCCGTGCACCGTGACGTGACTGTAGCCGAGGCGATCCAGCACCGCGAGCATTGCATTCTCCGAAAACATTCCGTCATCGGGGTTCGGGAAGATCAGCTCGCCCTGGGTGCCATTGTGCATCTTGTCCAGGATTGCGAGCGCAGGATCGGAAAGCGGCACGACATGGTCCTGGTGCATCTTCATGCGTTCGCCGGGGATTTTCCATGTCGATGAGGCCCGATCAATCTCGGACCAGCGGGCATCCACCACTTCGTTGGTCCGGCAGGCCGTGAAAATTAGAAAGCAGAGCATGGAGGCCGCGGTGCCAGTTGCTGCGGATAGGTCAGCCATGAACTGCGGTGCTTCGGCGTAGGGCAACGCAGGATGATGACGCACGACGCGCTTCGGCCGCCTTGGAAGCTTCTCGCGCAGCTGTTTGGTCAGCTCGGCAGGATTTCGAAAATCGGTGTCGTCAACATCGACGTTCTTCGCGACAATCGTTTCGATCCGTCCGCGGACACGATTGGCCGTCTCTCGCTTCCCAACCCAGATCGGCCGGAGCAATTCGTAAATGTGACTGGGCTTAATCTCCGGGACGTTGAGGTTTCCGATCGTCGGGTATGCGTACCGTTTGAGCGACGACGGCCATTGATTACGATGCTTCTTGCTCCAGGTCGACCAGCGCTCGCGAATGTAGACTTCGGCGCACTGCTCGAAGGTGGGCAGAGTGACCTTGATCTCTACGGCTTTCGCTTCCTCACGCGCCGCGCGCTTCTCTTGCACGATGTCGACGCCGGGTGTACTGCGATCCCCTTTTACTCGGAGCCGTGCTGCATCACGAGCTAGGCGCGCCTCCTTTAGCGACACTTCCTTGACAGAGCCTAGCCCGAGCCAACGCTGCTTGCCGTCTTTCCAGTACCGGTAGCTCCAGTTCTTCGATGTGGCGCTCGCAACGACGAGGTAGAGGCCGTCGCCGTCAGGGTATTTGCCCGGGCCGAGTTTCGCGTTCGACGTCGAGGGGCTTGAGCTTGCCGGCCATGTGTTCTCCATCGCGGAAATCCGTCCTCCGAACCCACCGTCAAAAGCTACGGTTTGCGCGATGACTAAGGGCAACATCGCGGAACTAGCCGCAACAGCCTTCGTCGCGCTAATCGTTGATTTACTTGCAGATTCGAACAGGCGGATACAAAGGAGAACAGTGTAGTGGCGGTGGGTGCAGTCTGCTGCGAACCTCTCT
>DATHHS010000184.1:0-4015 GCA_035317085.1 Burkholderiales bacterium | reverse complement strand
ATTCCCGGCGCGAACCAGACCGGCCTCGATCGCGAAAGGTCCGACCCCGGCGAGCATGTTGCCGCAATTGGGCTTGGTATCGACCAAGGCCTCGGTGACCGAAACCTGCGCGAACAGATAGTCCACGTCGGCCCCCGCGTGCTGCGAACGGCTTACAATGGCCACCTTGCTGGTCAGCGTATTGGATCCCCCGATCCCGTCGACCTGCAAGGCATGCGGAGATCCCATGACGCTGAGCAACACGGCGTCCCGCCGCGCCGGCTCGGCCGGCAGGTCCGAAGCGAGGAAATACGGCCCCCGCGAGGTACCGCCGCGCATGAGCACACAAGGGACTTTGCGCTGCATGGTCAGGGGTTTGTCAGCTTTTGTGCAGCACTCTGGATCCGCGCCGGCCTGCGGCGGCGCGCTCGGGTCCAGTCACGGGAATACGGTTAAGCACGAGAATGTTTACCGGGTTGGGCTCGGTGTATTCTGACGAGTCCGTGATCGTACCTCATTTTTTTCGGGCCAATATCATGACACCCTGCCGCAGCCTCCTGGTTTTCGCACTCGCCGCGCTCCTCGCCGGATGCGCGAATTTCTCGTCCGTCCAGAGCGGAATGCCGGAGCAGCAGGTCCAGGCAAAGCTCGGTAAGCCGGGCGCCGTCTGGAAGAACCCCGACGGTTCGGAGGTCTGGGAATATGCGCAAGGCCCTTACGGGCGCCAGAACTATATGGTGACCATGGGGCCCGACCATGCAATGCGGGAAATCCACCAGGTGTTAAGCGATGAGTATTTCTCGAAAGTCCATACGGGCATGTCACGCGATGAGGTGCGGCGAACCCTGGGCGCACCCGCGGAAACCATGGTTTTCAACGATCGCGGTGAAGAGGTATGGTCCTGGCGCTTCCAGGACCTGAATCCCATGTGGTTCCACGTGATGTTCGACCGGTCCGCGGGCACGGTCAGGTCGACCTTGCGGATCGAGGAAATCCTCCACCAGGACCCGACCTGCTAGCCGCCGGCGGACTTACGCACAACGGCCTTCAGCGCGCGACGCTTTTCCTCCCGCTCGCTTTGCTTGCGGCGGGGTGTGCCAACTTTGCCGCAATCTCCGCGGGCGACCCCGCGCAGAACGTCGCGGCGCGCGTGGGCGCGCCCGACACCGTTTGGAAAAACGCCGACGGCTCGGAGACATGGGAATATCCGCAGGGTCCGACGGGCGTTCAGACTTTCATGATCGACGTCGCCCCGGATCAAACCGTGCGGCAGGTTCAGCAGGTGCTCAGCGAGCCGTACTTCTCCAGGGTCCAGGCCGGGATGTCCCGCGAAGAGGTTCGCAAACTCCTCGGACGACCCAAGGAAGTCTGGTACTTCCCGATGCGCGATGAGGAGGTCTGGACCTGGCGTTATCTGGACAATCAATACAAGTTCTTCAACGTCATGTTCGATCGGACCGAAGGAACCGTGAAAACCACGTTGCGGCTCGACGAGATTTTCGGCGGGCGCGGCGGCCTGCACTGAGGCCCCCGCTCAGGTGCGCTTCTCCTGCTCGTATTCCTTCATCGCCTCGCGCGCCAGCCTGAATCCCTCCACCCCCGCCGGCATCCCGCAGTACACCGCGACCTGAAGCAGCACTTCGCGAATTTCTTCGCGCGTGCAACCGTTGGTCAGCGCGCCCTTCATGTGCGCCTTGAATTCGTGCGGGCGGTTCAGCGCGGACAGCATTGCCAGATTGATCAGGCTTCGCATCTTGCGCGGCATTTGCGGCCGCGCCCACAGCCAGCCCCAGCAGGACTGGGTCACCAGCTCCTGCATCGGCATGTTGAAATCGTCCGCGCTGGCCAGGTTGCGCTCGACGTACTCGGCGCCCAGCACTTCCTTGCGCACGGCGAGCCCTTTGTCCCAAAGTTCCTTAATCATCCTTCTCTCCTCTCAGATCATGGTGTGATTCAATTCGCCGACGTTCTCGATCCAAAGCTTTACCGCGTCGCCGGATTTCAGAAAACGCTGTCTTCCCATTCCCACGCCCGCCGGAGTCCCCGTGAGCACCAGATCCCCCGGGAAGAGCGTCACACGCGAAGACAGCATGGCAATCTGCTCGGCCGTATCGAAAATCAGCTTGCTGGTGCGGGAGTCCTGCATCAGCTCGCCGTTTACCCACAGCTTGATGCCCAGGTCGTGAGGATCTCCGAGATCGGCGGCCGGGACGATCCAGGGCCCGACCGGGCATGAGCCGTCGAAACATTTCTGGCTCACCCAATCGTAATGAAAAGGCGAAGTCGCCGGGATCCTGTCGCGTCTCATCGCATCGCGCGCCGAGAGATCGTCGGCGATGGTATAGCCGGCGACGCAGCCGAGCGCCTTTTCCACCGGAACGTCTTTCGCCGCTTTCCCGATGACCGCAACCAGCTCGACTTCCCAGTCCACCTTCTGCGAGTACGCCGGGAGCTTCACTTTCGAATCGGGTCCGACCACCGCGCTTCTCGAGGTCTTGACGAAGTGCCAGGGCTTCTCGCCCAGATCCTTCATCGTCGGCCCCGGCTCCTTGCCCAGCGCGCGCGCCATCTCGGCCATGTGATCGGTGTAATTGGCTCCCGCGCAATAGATATTGCCCGGATAGAGCACGGGCGCGAGGAGCTTCGCGCGCTTGAGGGGGACGCCCCTCGCCTTGCTCTTTCCCGCGGCGATACGCTTCGCCGCGGCTGCGAAGGCGCGATGCGCCTTGCCCCAGTCCTGCAGCGTGCCGAGAACCGAAGACCACGCCGCCTGCCCCGTGAGGCGGGCCGCGTCGTAGATCTGCTCGCCGACGAGAATCCCCGCGCGCGCTTCGCGGCCGGATTGATAGCTCAGCAATCGATAACTCATCTATGGTCCTTCCTTCAGGCAAAAGCGCGCTTCATGCGCTTGATCCAGTCCTCGAACGCGATCATCTGGTCGGCCAGGAATTTGCGCGTGGTTTCGTCGGTCAGCTTGCCGTCGGCAAACTTGCCCGCCGCCATGCCGATGAACACTTCCGGTTTGGCGAGCCAGTGCACGCCCAGTCCGGCGAGAATGCGGCGCAAATCGTACTGGCCTCTGGAACCGCCCATCGGACCGGTGGTGGCGCTGAACAGCGCCGCCGGCTTGTTCTGAAATGGCGGCGGCTGGAAGCGCGACATCCAGTCGATGGCGTTCTTGAGCGGAGCCCCGACCGACCAGTTGTACTCCGGCGAAGCGAAGAGCAGCGCGTCCGCCGCGAGGATTTCGTCCCGCAGCTGGGTCACCGATGCCGGGAAACCCTTCTCCTGGACGTCGAAGTTGTAGATCGGGAGCTCGGCGATGCTGGTGATCCGGAGCTTGAGTCCGGGCGGCATCAGCTCGCCCGCCGTCCTGAGCGCCACCATGTTGTAAGACTTTTGCCTGAGACTGCCGCAAATTCCGAGTACCTGAAAGCTTGCTGGTGTATTCACGTCTTCTCTTCGTCGATTGGAAAAAGTGTTCCGCGGCTCGTCAGCGTCTCATCGCCGCGTCGTAGAAGCTGGGGTCGTAGTACAGCGTCGGATCGGTCAGGGACTTGCGCGGCTGCCCGTATTTCGAGCGCAGCGCAAGCACCGTCTTCACCCCTTCCATGTCGATCTTCGCTTTCTTCTGGAATCCGTCGATCGGGCTGAGCAACACCTTGTACGCAGTCTGGGCCGCCTGGGCATTCGCGTTGGGAAGATTCTTGAGAAAGATCGCGATCGCCTCGTCCTTGTTGCCGGGATCATAGAGCCAGTCGACCGCATCGCTGAAAGCACGGATATAGCCCACGACCGCATCGCGGTTCTGCTCGGCCCAGGCTTTGCGGGCGCCGCCCACCAGCCCCTGATAGCGGCCGAGCACGTCGATGGCGTTCGCGAGCCGATTGAAGCCGCGGGCCTCGGCCTGAACCTCGAACGGCGAGAGAAGCAAGGTGCCCGCGTGCTTTTTTTCCATGAGCGCCTGGAAGCGTTGCAGCACTCCGCCGGCGGCAGGAGTCGTATAGTCGCGGTCTTTCATCAAGCCGTTGCGCTC
>DATHHS010000183.1:0-5419 GCA_035317085.1 Burkholderiales bacterium | reverse complement strand
CCTCGGCGCGGGCAGCGCCACCACGAACTTCGGCGAGCGCGACGACGAGGTGCAGATCGACACCGTCCACCGCGCGATCGACCTCGGCGTCACGCTCTTCGACACTGCCGACCGCTACATGAAAGGCCGTCACGAGCGCATGCTGGGCCGTGCGCTCAAAGGACGGCGCGACAAAGTCATCGTCTGCTCCAAGTTCGGCAACATCGACAACCCGGACGGCAGCAAGGCCTACAACGGCACGCCCGAATACGTGCGCTCGGCCTGCGACGCGAGCCTGGCGCAGCTCGGCATCGACACGATCGATCTGTATTACCTGCACCGCATCGACCCGGACGTGCGCATCGAGGACACCGTCGGCGCGATGGCGGACCTGGTCAAGGCCGGAAAGGTGCGCTGGCTCGGCCTGTCCGAAGCGGGCCCGAGCTCGCTGCGCCGCGCCTCGAAGATCCACCCGATCGCCGCGTTGCAGACCGAATACTCGCTGTGGGCGCGCGATGTCGAGGACAAGATCCTGCCGGCGTGCCGCGAGCTCGGCATCGGCTTCGTCGCGTATTCGCCGCTCGGGCGCGGCCTGCTCACCGGCAACATCAGGAACATCGAAGACATCGCGGCGCACGACATCCGGCGCAAGCAGCCGCGCTTCCGGCCCGGTAATTTCGAAAAGAATCTGGAGCTGTTGAAGCCGCTGGAGGCGATCGCCGCGAAGCGCGGCGCGACGCCGGCGCAGGTCGCGCTCGCCTGGCTGCTCTCGCGCGGCGAGGACGTCTTTCCGATTCCCGGCACCAAGCAGGAGAAATGGCTCGAGCAGAACGTCGCGGCGGTCGACCTCGCGCTGGCCGCGGACGAAATCGAGACGCTGTCCTCCACCTTCAAGCCCGGCGCCAGAGCGGGCGAACGCTACGATCCGGGATACTTCGTTACGTTGGGAGCGTGACTACATCGAGTCATTCCCGCGCAAGCGGGAATCCAGCGACTTTCACAGTCCCTGGATTCCGGCTCGCGCTACGCGCGTCCGGAATGACGCCTCTTTAGGAGCCTGAGCATGTCCGCAGTCATCCAGAACAAGAACGACAAAGCCGAAAAAGATCCGCGCGTCGAGGCTGCCATCTCGCACTGGGCGCCGCGCTTTGTCGCGAACGGCGTGCCGCTCGCCGATTTCCAGGAAGTGACCGCGGGCTGCCAGCGCTGGGAGGACTGGTGCAGCGCCTGGTCGGCGCGCGCCGCGATCCACGAGGAGCTCGGCAACAAGGCGCTCGCCGGAGGCTACAACTACTCCGCCGGCCAGCACTTCACGCGCGCGGCCGTGTGCTACCACTTCGGTAAATTCCTTTTCGTGAACGACCTGGCGCAGATGAAAGAAGCGCACCGCCGCGCGGTCGAATGCCGCAACAAGGCGCTGCCCTATTTGCAGCCTCCGGGCGAGCGCGTCGCGATTCCCTACGAGGACAAGCAGCTCTATGGCAACCTGAGGAAGCCTGTCACGGCCAACGCGACGGCGAAACCGCCCATCGTGGTGATGTGCATGGGCCTCGATTCTGCCAAGGAGGAGATGGACGACTACGAGAACCGCTTTCTCGCGCGCGGCCTGGCCACGCTGTCCTTCGACGGGCCGGGGCAGGGCGAGGCCGAGTACGACTTTCCCATCTGCCCCGAATACGAAAAACCCGTGAAAGCGGTGTTCGATTTCCTCGAAACACGGGTGGACATCGACAAAGCACGCGCCGGCATCTGGGGCGTATCGCTCGGCGGCTACTATGCGCCGCGCGCCGCCTGCTTCGAGAAACGCATCAAGGCCTGCGTTGCGCTCTCCGGGCCTTACCAGCGCTCGGCGGACTTCACCGGCCGGCCGCAGATGAACGTCGAAACCTTCCGCGTGCGCTCGAAGAGCGCCAACCTCGAGGAGGCGGGCAAGGTCGCGCTGCGCTTCTCCCTCGCCGGCATCGCGAAGAACATCAGCTGCCCGATCTACATCGTCGCCGGGACCAAGGACCGCCTCACGCCGCACACCGAAGCCGAGAAGCTCGCCGCCGAAGTCTCGGGCCCGTGCGTGCTCTCGGTGATCGAGGGCGGCAACCACGTCGTCAACAACCTCTGGTACCGCTACCGCGACCAGACCGCCGACTGGATGGCGCAGCAGCTCGGCGCGGCGAAGCGATGAGCGTTTTTTCCCTCTCCCGCTTGCGGGAGAGGGTGAGGGTGAGGGTTTGAGGTGAGGGCTCTCCTCTCCACGGTGCTGGCTTTCCTCGCTGCCACGGCGGGTACCTTCGACGCATGCGCGCAAGCCCCTTCGACAGGCTCAGGACAGGCCTACCCCTCCCGCCCGATCCGCCTGATTGTTCCCTTTCCTCCCGGCGGCTCGACCGACATTCTCGCGCGCGCGCTTGCGCAGAAAATCACCGAAGGTCTCGGGCAGGCGGTGGTGATCGACAACCGTCCCGGCGCGGGCGGCTCGATCGGGTCGGAGGCTGCGGCGAAGGCGGCGCCCGACGGCTACACCCTCATGATGGGGCACCTCGGCACGCTCGCGGTGAATCCGGCGATCTACAAGAACCTTCCCTACGATCCGGTGAAGAGCTTCGCGCCGGTCGCGCTGATGGCGATGGTGCCCAGCGTGCTGGTGGTCAATCCGCAGGTGCCGGCGGCGAGCGCGAGCGAGCTCATCGCTTATGCGCGCGCGAATCCGGGCAAGCTCACCTACGGCTCAGCCGGCTCGGGCAGCACCTCGCACCTCACCACGGAATATTTCAAGCTCGCGACCGGCACCGACATCCTGCACGTGCCTTACAAGGGCATCGGGCCGATGCTCACCGATCTGATCTCCGGGCAGATTTCGATCGGCATCAACGGCGCGCCGGCGGTGATGCAGTATGTGAATTCCGGCCGCCTGCGCGCGCTCGCGGTCACGGGCGCGAAGCGCCTGCCGTCGCTGCCTCATATTCCGACGCTGGCCGAAGCGGGCGTGAAGGGGTTCGACGCCTCGGGCTGGTACGGCATCGTCGCGCCGGCGGGTACGCCGGGCAGCATCGTGGCGAAACTGAACGTCGAAATCCGCCGCATCATGCAAACGCCGGAACTGCGCGCGCGCCTGGACACCGAAGGCGCCATTCCCGCGGCCGGCTCGCCGGAGGAGTTCGCCGCTTTCATTGCTTCCGAGATCGCGCGCTGGGGCGCGGTGCTGAAGCGCGCGGGTATCGAGCCGCAGTAGTTCCCTTCTCGCGCTTGCGGGAGAGGGTTAGGGTGAGGGTGAGGGTCCTAAGGTCTTAAATCGAATTCGCCATGTCTTCGGCGTGCCGCACCAGTTCCTCCCAGAGATTGTCGGTCTTCCGGCGCAGCACCAGCGCCGCCTCGGGCTTCTGCACGTACCACAGGCCGCGCTCCAGCTCATCGTCGAGCTGCCCCGGCCGCCACACCACCAGCCCGAGGAAGAAGCGCGCGTGGTCGGACTCCGACTCGATGATGTGATCGACCGCATTGCTGTCGTAGGCTAGAAAAAGATCCGGCGCCACGAGGATAGCGCTGTCCTTCGCGCTCGCGTGCCGCTCCACCAGCGCGAAGACCCGGTTGATGTCCACCGTGCCGCCGAGAAACAGCGGATCGGCGACTTTCTTCGAAGGCGCGTGCTCGGGAAACATTTCACCCAGGCTCATGGTTGTCGGCTTGTTGACGATGAAACCGACATAGCCGCCGCCCTCCACGGGCTTCGCGATCAGAATGGTGGAGTTCCACAGCGGATCATCGTCGAGCTGGCGTTTCGCCACCAGGAGCACCGTTTCTCCCGGCGCGGCCGCCGCCGCGGAAAAGCACAGCACGGCAAAAGCAGCGATCAAAACGCGCACGAGGTTCAGGCCCGACATGGCAAAACTCCTCTCCAGTGACTCCGCCTCTTCGCGGCCGCGGAAGATCCGCGACCCACACGCTAACGGGACGCAAGCAGCGTGCCAATCGGGTTTCCATGGTTCTTCCTGTCGGGGATTCACTACTGAGGCCTTACGATTTGCTGAATCGCACAGCGGCGGTGCGCCCACGCCGGGAAACGGGGCACAGCGCGCCGCGGCGGAAGCCGCGCTGCCGCAGTGCTATCCTGCTGCCATCCCAACCCTGCAAGAGGGGAAGCCATGAACCTCACCACCGAACAGCTCGCCGACCTCGTCATCGGCATCGCGCGCGCTCAAAACGCCGTAATCGAAGCGATCGATCGCGCCAATCCGGGTTTTCGCAATACGCACGCGGCGCCGATCCTGAATGTGGCCGCCAACATGCGCGCCGGCGATCCGCGCATGATCGACCTGCCCTCGCGCGTTCTGCTGCGGCTGCAGGGGCGCGTCGCGCTCGACAACGCGACGGTCAAGGCGGATCTCGAGCGGCTGATGAGCGGCGGCCCGGCCGCTGCACCCGTTGGGTTCGTTCCGCCGAAACCCGCCGCCGCGCCGAAACCGGCCGCGGCGCCCGCGGCCGATGCAGACGGGCTCGATTTCAGCGTGAAGCCCTGAACGATTTGCGGCAACAGGTGACGATTTACGCCCTGTTTTGAAAACCTCCTTTGATGGGCGGCCGGCCCCTCTTTTGCGAAACCCAAGCGCTCCCGCCCAAACCTGTGTATAGTCCGCGCCAAGGTTTCTGTTTCGCGTCATCCGGTTAGCGTTACGGCCTCTTCGCGGTTCTTCCCAAGACCCCCGAATTTTCCAAGCAGTTCCCTGCCTGAACCGGTGTGAAGGTTAAGTCCTTCCCAGGCCGATTTCAGGAGCGGTTTCCAGGGGCATTCCCCTTTCAAATCCCTCTCCTGATAAAAAATCCAATAGGAGAGTTACATCGAAACGTCATTTCAGAATCTCGGGCTTTCAGCCGAGTTGCTCCGCGCAGTCACCGAGCAGGGTTACACCCAACCTACCCCCATCCAGGCGCAAGCCATTCCCGTAGTTCTCGCCGGGCGCGATCTGCTCGGCGCCGCGCAGACCGGCACCGGCAAGACGGCAGGGTTTACCCTGCCCATGCTGCAGCTGCTCGCGGGGAAATCCAATATCAGCCACTCGCCCGCCAAGCATCCGGTGCGTTGTCTGGTGCTCGTGCCCACGCGCGAGCTCGCAGCGCAAGTCGAGGAGAGCATCCGCACTTACGGCAAGCACATGAAGCTGCGCACCGCCGTGATCTACGGCGGCGTGGGCTTCGGCCCGCAGGCGCAGGAGCTGCGCCGCGGCGTCGACATCGTCGTCGCGACGCCCGGGCGCCTGCTCGATCACGTCGAGCAGCGCACCATCGACCTCCGCAAGATCGAGATCCTGGTGCTCGACGAAGCCGACCGCATGCTCGACATGGGTTTCATCCATGACATCAAGCGCGTGCTGGCCAAGCTGCCGCCCAAGCGCCAGAACCTGCTGTTCTCGGCCACTTTCTCCGATGAAATCACGACCCTCGCCGACAA
>DATHHS010000182.1:0-19443 GCA_035317085.1 Burkholderiales bacterium | reverse complement strand
GTCGTGACTGCGGCAAGGCTCAAAGTCGACCTTGCGGGTGTCGGCTTCCACGTGGGCTCGCAGTGCCGCAATCCTGAAAACTGGCGCGTCGGCATCGAAAAGTCGCGCGCGGTTTTCGACCACATGACCAAGGTGGGCCTCAATCCGCGTCTTCTGAACATCGGCGGGGGCTTCCCGGTCAGGCACGTCAAGCCGATCCCCGCGATCGAGGTGATCGGTGAGGTCGTGAACCGGGCGCTGGAGTTGTTTCCGGCCGAGGTGAAGGTGATCGCCGAGCCGGGCCGGTTCCTGGTCTCCGACGCCGGCTATTTCGTCTGCCGCATCATGGGAACGGCGACGCGCGCGAACAAGCGCTGGATGCATCTGGACGCCGGGCTTTTCGGCGGGATCATCGAGACCGCCGAAGGGCTCAAGTACAAAATCCGCACCGACCGCGCCGGCCCGGACATCCCCTGGAACGTCGCGGGCCCCACCTGCGACTCGATCGACGTGGTGATGCGCGACGAGCCGCTGCCTTCGGACCTGCAGGAAGGCGACTATATCTACCTCAGGAACGCCGGGGCCTACACCACGGCCTATGCGAGCAGCTTCAACGGCTTTCCGCTGCCCGAGGTGCGCGTGATCTGACGTCGCGCGGGCGAAAGGCCTGGAGCGGGCCCGAGGGCCCGCTCTTCGTTTTATCCTCCCCCGGTTCGGGCCTTGCGCTCGTATTCGACGAAAGCGTAGGCCAAGCCCCCAGGTCCATCGGGTGCGTGGTGCTCGCGCGAGACCTCATGCCAGCGCGAGTGGTCGAATTCCGGAAAAACCGTGTCGCCCTCGAAGTCGCTCTCGATCTCGGTCAGGTAGAGGCGGCAGGCGACCGGGAGAGCCAGCGCGTAGATCTCCGCGCCGCCGATGACGAACGCGTCCTGGGGTTCGCGGACCGCTGCGAGAGCGGATTCAAGTGAATGGACGGCGAGACAGCCCGAGCGGGTCCAATTACGCGAGCGGGTGACCACGACGTTGCTTCGGCCGACCAGGGGCTTGCCGATCGATTCAAACGTTCGGCGCCCCATGATCACCGCGTGACCGAGCGTCAACCGCTTGAAGCGTATCAAGTCTTCCGGTAAGTGCCAGGGCATACGGTTGCCTGAGCCGATGACGCGATTGCGCGCCACGGCGGCAATGATGGCGGTACGTGAGTGGCCGGTCATCGTGGGTGCGCGAGGCGGGAGAGAAGGATCACAAGCGCGGAAAACTGCGGCATTATAGCGGGCGATGAAAATCGGGCTCGACTTCCCCCAGCGCTACTACCCGCGATCGTTCCTGAGCCTGCTGTTGCTTGCCTTCACGGTCGTTGCGGCTCCCCTCATCGTCGCCTTCTACAATGCCGCGGTGTACGTCGAGCAACTCGCGGGTCAGAGCCAGTCCGCGGTGTCGCAGGCGGCACAGGCCTCGCGCGGCAGCCGGCTCCTGGTGGAGCAGACCACCGCGCTCGAACGAGTGGTGCGCCAGTACCTCATCCTTGACGACGCGGAACTTCTCAACGACTACGCCCGCGTGAGGGCAAACTTCAAGGCCAACAGCAGCGAGCTGTCCCTGCAGCCGCTCGATGAGCTGCAGCTGAACGAGCTCAACAGCACGATCGACAAGGAGCAGGGCCTCTACGAGCAGTTGCTCGGCAAACCGAAGACGGAGGCCGACAAGAAGGCACTCGTGGAGGGGTACGGGGCGCTCTCGGATCTGGCGCGCGGCGTGCTCGATACGAGCAACGCCTTGATCGACCGGGAGGTGGAATCCATGCGAAGGACGGGCGAGCGCGCGCAGCGCATCCTCTGGCTCCAGCTCGCGGCGACAATACCGCTCGGCATACTCCTCGCGGTCGGGGTCACCCTCCTAATCGCGAGACCGATCCGTCAACTCGACCAGGCGATCCGGCGCCTTGGCGCGGGCGAGTTCGAAGGCGACATTCGGGTCGGCGGGCCCGCAGACCTGAAGTATCTGGGCAGCCGCCTCGAGTGGCTGCGTGAGCGGTTGATCGAGCTCGAACAGCAGAAGCACTTATTCCTGCGGCACGTCTCGCATGAATTGAAGACGCCGCTCACGGCGTTGCGTGAAGGCTCCGAGCTGCTCGCCGAGGGCACGGCCGGGCCGCTCTCACCGGAACAACGCGAGATCGTCGGGATTCTCCAGCAAAAGAGCGTCCAGCTGCAGCAACTGATCGAAGATCTGCTCAATTATCATCGAGCGCAAGAGAGCGTCGGGCGGCTGGAGTTGACGGCGGTACGGTTCGACCGGGTTGTGGAGCGGGTTCTCGAAGATCACCGGCTCGCGGCTCAGGCCCGCAGCATTCGCACTGATCTGCGGCTCGATCCGATTGTGCTTCAGGCCGACGAGGAAAAATTGCGCGCGGTCGTGGCGAATCTGGTTTCCAACGCCATCAAATACTCGCCTGATGGGGGTATTATTGCCTTGGCGCTGCACCGGGAGGGAGATAAGGTGATCTTCGACGTCGGAGACGAGGGTCCGGGAATACCTTCCGAGGATCGCGATAGGATTTTCGACTGGTTCTATCAGGGCGAGCGCGTTCATCACGGTCGCGTCCGCGGCAGCGGGCTTGGTCTCGCGATAGCGAGGGAGTTTGTCATTGCTCACGACGGCCGCATCGAGGTCGTGGAAGATGTCGCCGGCGGCGCGCATTTCCGCGTCACTCTTCCATCCGGGGCAGTCCCGTCCTGATCCGTCATGCGGATAATTGCGGCCCTCTGCTGCGTCACCGCGCTCGCCGGGTGCGCCGTTTTCACTTCGGCCCGGGAAAATTACGATGCGCGCCAGGTGATCGAGCTGATTGCCTACGCCCAAAAAATCGCCTCGCTCCCGGCCGAGGAGCAGCGCCGGGAATTGAACGCTTCGAACCAGATGCTTTCCAAGGATCGCGGCCCCTATGGGCGGATAAGGCTCGCCCTGCTGCTCGCCTTGCCCGGAACGGCGTTCAACGATGATGCCAAGGCCGCGGGCTTGCTCGAGCCGCTCGCGGGTGCGGCGACGGCGGATCCGGCGTCGGCGCCCAATCCGATGCAACAGCTCGCCGGGTTGCTCTATGCGCAGATCAGCGAGCGCTTGCGCGAGCAACGCCGCACGGCGCAATTGAGGGAGCAGCTCGACGCGCTGAAGGCGATCGAACGCCAGATTATCGAGCGGGAGCAAACGCGGCAAAAATGAACACGATTCTTCTCGTAGACGACGACCCGGACATCCTGAAGCTCCTGTCCTTGCGCCTCGCCGCGGCCGGCTACGGAGTCAAGGCCGTGGACAGCGGCGAAAAAGCGCTTGCCGCACTTGCTGCGTCGCGTCCGGGACTGGTGATCACCGACCTCAAGATGGGTGGAATGGACGGGCTTGCGCTGTTTGACGAAATCCGCAAGCAGGCGCCCACGCTACCCGTGATCGTTCTGACCGCGCACGGCACGATCCCCGACGCTGTCGCCGCCACCCGCCGCGGTGTTTTCGGCTTTCAGACCAAACCGTTCGACGGCAAGCTCCTGCTCGAGCAGGTGGAGCAGGCGCTGCGGCTTTCCGGAGTTGGGTCGGGCGGGGGCGACGAGGACTGGCGGCGCGATTTCGTGACGCAGAGCCCGAAAATGGAGAACGTGCTCCACCAAGCGCGCCTGGTCGCCCAATCAGAGGCGAGCGTGTTCATCCAGGGCGCGAGCGGCACCGGAAAGGAGCTCCTCGCACGCGCGATACACCGCGCGAGCCGCCGCTCGGACGGACCTTTCGTCGCCGTCAATTGCGCCGCCATCCCCGAAAATCTGCTCGAATCTGAATTGTTCGGCCACCGCAAGGGCTCGTTCACCGGCGCGACCTACGACCACAAGGGACTCGTTCCCGCTGCCGACGGAGGGACGCTCTTCCTGGACGAAATCGGCGACATGCCGCTCGCCTTGCAGGCGAAGCTCTTGCGCGTGCTGCAGGACCGCGAGGTGCGCGCGGTCGGTGCGACTCAAGGGACGACGGTGGACGTGCGGATCATCTCCGCCACGCACCGCGACCTCGACGCCCAGATGAAAGCGGGACGGTTCCGCGAGGATCTTTACTATCGCCTGAATGTCGTCGCGCTCGTTCTCCCGCCTCTCTCGGATCGGCGCGAAGATATCGTCCCCCTGGCGACTCACTACCTCGGGGTGACCGCCGGGCGTTACGGGAAGGACGTCAAGGCGTTCGCCCCGGAGGCGCTCGAGGTGCTCCTTGCGGCGCCTTGGCCGGGCAACGTGCGACAGCTCGTCAACGTGATCGAGCAGGTGGTGGCGCTGTGCGCGTCGGGCGTGGTGCCGGCTTCGCTCGTCCAGCAGGCCTTGAAGGAGGAGCCCGCACAGCTCGCCTCGCTCGAGGAAGCGCGGGGAGCTTTCGAGCGCGAGTATTTGATTCGCATCTTGCGCATCACCGGCGGCAGCGTCACCCAGGCGGCGAGGCTCGCGCAGCGCAACCGCACCGAGTTCTACAAGTTGCTCGAGCGCCACCAGCTCGAGCCGAAAATGTTCAAGCCCGAGAAGGGCTGAAATCCGGCGCGTGCGTTCGCCGTACTGTCGCCGCAGGGCGACAGCAAATTTCCTTTCCCATCAGTCCGGTCCCCAGGCAGCCTTGGAAACCGTCGCCGACAGGCGACGCATGGTGCTTCATGAACGATTCCGATTTTCAGGTAAGCCCTTGAGTAGGCTCAGAAGGTCCGCGTTGGCACGAGGATTGCACATGATGCGCCCAGGTTCTGCAATGCAGGGGAGCGACGATTGATGAAAGCGGGCTCGGCCGAATCGGGATTCATGCGTATCAGCCCCCTCGCGGCAGGGGTGGCGGTATCGGTGATGATCGTGAGTCTGATCGGCGTCGGCGCGGCCACGGGGATGTTGCCCAAGGCGCTTTCGCAGAAGCAAAACGATCTTTCGCAAAGGCAAAATGATGCGCGACCTGCGGGTCCCGAACGCGGGTCCGTCGCGCTCGACAGATGTTCCCTGTGCGGCGCTATCGAATCGATTCGGATCGTCGAGGTGCGGGACGAAACCAAGGCGGCCGGAGAATTCACCGGTGCCGTCGCCGACCCGGACAAAGGAAACACCGACGCGACCACGACCGTCCTGGGGGCTGTCGGAGGCGTTTTCGCCGGGAACGAGATGGACAAGAAAACACGTCGAGTCTACCGCGTGACGGTGCACATGGACGACGGCTCCTTCCGCACCATTTCGCTCTCGAGCCCGCCGGCCTTTGCCGTGGGCGAGAAGGTACGAGTGGTTGAAGGCAAACTGGTGCGGGCGTGAATAGCCGAGCTCGGGTATAACAATGCCTCCTAATTCAAGCGAGGAGGACCAATAATGATGACGATCTTCTACAGGAACACCGCACGCCTTCTTGTGCTCAGCATGTGCTACCTGGGTCTGCCGATCCCGGTTGCGCAAGCCGAGCTGGTCGCGACCGATCAGGTCGAAGTCCAGCAGCAAAGCAGGCTTTCGGCGCGCGAGCGCCTGGGATCGCTGTTTGACCGCGCGGACGTTCGCGCCGAGCTGGAGCGCTATGGCGTGAGCGCGGAGGAAGCAAAAACCCGTGTGAACGCGTTGAGCGACGATGAAATCGAGCGCCTCGCTGGACGGCTTGACTCGCTCCCTGCCGGCGGCGCCGTGTTCGAAACGATACTGGTGGTCGGTTTTCTCGTCTTCATAACTCTTCTCATAACGGATATTTTGGGGTTTACCAAGGTTTTCAGCTTCACCCGGCCGGCCAAGTGATCCTCCCCTCTCGACTGCGCCGGTGTGTCGCCCGCCGCCTCACGGCGGCGGGCATCTTTCTTCTGGGGCTTGCAGGCTGCGCGACGCCGCAGCTGCAAGCTCTCGTCGAACGCGATGCCTCGAGGATACCGCAGCGTGCGGAGCTCGAAGCCGTTCCGTTTTATGCGCAGGACGAGTATCAATGCGGTCCGGCCGCTCTTGCGATGGTCCTCGGGGCCGGCGGCAAGCCGGTCGAGCCGGAGGCTCTGCGGCCCCAGGTCTATCTCCCCGAGCGGCATGGGAGCCTGCAGGTCGAGATGCTCGCTGCGGCGCGCCGCAACGGTTTTGTCGCGGTCGAATTGAATCCGAGCCTGACCGATCTGCTGGCCGAAATCGCAGCCGGAAACCCGGTCGTCGTGTTGCAGAACCTCGCCTTGGACTGGTATCCGGTCTGGCACTACGCGGTGGCGATCGGCTACGACCTGAAGGCGCAGCGCATCACTTTGCGCTCGGGTGGGGAGCGGCGCCTCGAGTTGCCACTCGGCACCTTCGAGCATACGTGGCGGCGCGGCGGTTATTGGGCCATGTTGGCGCTGCCGCCGCGACACTTGCCGGCGAGCGTGGCGGGCGCCGACTACTTGAGCGCGGTAGCAAGGCTCGAAAAGACCGGACCGCTCGAATCGGCGCGAGCAGCGTATGAGGGTGCGCTCGAACGCTGGCCAGACAATCTGGTCGCGCTCATGGGTCTGGGCAATACGGCCTACCGATCCGGCGATTTCGACGCGGCGGAGCACGCTTTCCGGAGAGCAACCCTCGCTCATCCGCGCTCAGCCGCCGCGCACAACAATCTGGCGCAGACGCTCGCGGACCTCGATCGCTACGACGAGGCGCTGGCCGAGGCGCGCGTCGCGGTCGGTCTTGGCGGGCCGCTGGCGGGTACTTCGGTTCGCACCATGGATGCCATCGTGTCGCGCACCGGCCGCGGCGAGCAGGAATGGAACAAGTAAGTCCTCGGGCGCGGGTCCCGGCAAGCGAAGCGTGCGGGCGGGGCTAGAGCTCCAGCCACTTGAGACGGTCATGGCTATGCACCGCGGGGCGCCCTCGCACAATCTTTGGACCGGATTGCGGCAGGTCCTCACGCACGGCACCATCACCGTGCTCGCCGTCGCGATCGCTTTCTCGCTCCCCGGCGTAGCGAACTACATCCTGAACGAGTGGTGGCCCGAGGTTCAGAACAACGCGAATCTCCTGCTCGCGACTGAAGTCGGCTTGGCGTCGGTCCTTGCACTGCTGTTCAATCTGGCGAAGATCGCCTGGGATCACCGTCAGCGGGTCCTCACCGCGCGGCTCGCGTCCCTGGTGTACGCGCGCAATTCCGGCGCCGGCTGGTGGTCGCGGCGGCGGGAACGCGCCCTGGTCAGGCAACTCCCTGCCGCGCGCGATGCCTTCGTCCTGACCCTGACCGGCTATGACACGTTCGTCGCTGACGACAGCCTGCTGCGAGGCGTGATCGAGAAGGCTTACGAGATCCGCGTGATGCTGGTCAACCCGGTTGGACGAGCGCTGCGCGAACGGGCGGATTCCCTGCCCCCGGAGATCACGGTGCTCACCTTGCACACCGAGATCGAGGCGGTCATCGCGTATCTCTCGCGGCTGCGCAAGTTCGGCAAGAAGGTGAATCTCAAGTTCTACGACGATGAGCCGTTCTGGAAACTCATCGTACTCGGCGACTATGTCTGGGTGCAGCATTGCCACAGCGGGTTCGCGGTCAAGCAGCAGCCGGAATTTGTGTTCGCCCTGCAGCACCATGAGCCGCGCCACGGGCTCTTCGTGCCGTTCTACATGGTCTTCCTCAACCAGTGGAACGACGCCCGTCATCCCGAATACGATTTCGACACCAACGAGCTCGTGTACCGCGACGCCTCGGGAACGGAGACCGGCCGGGTCATGCTGGGCGTTCCGATCAACGGCGCCGCGGCGCCCCTGCCTAGCACTAACGGTGTCACGGCGCCGCCGCGTTCGTCCGGAACGAGGCGTCCGGACGAGGAATCCCGGGCGGTGCTGCTGCGTCGTCCTGTGTCCGAACGGGCCGCCGTCTAGACCGCGATCGGGGCCTTGATCGCGGGGTGCGGGTCGTAGGCTTCGAGGGTGAAGTCCTCGTAGCGGAAGCCGAATATATCTTTCACTGCCGCGTTCAAGCGAAGCTGCGGCAGCGGCCGCGTCGGACGCGCGAGCTGCTCTTTGGCCTGCTCCAGGTGATTGAGGTAGAGATGCGCGTCGCCCAGGGTGTGCACGAATTCGCCCGGTTTTAGCCCGCACACCTGCGACACCATCAGCGTGAGCAGCGCATAAGAGGCGATGTTGAACGGCACGCCGAGGAAAATATCGGCACTCCTCTGGTAGAGCTGGCAGGAAAGCGCCGCCTGTCCTGAGCCTGTCGAAGGGGCGACATAAAACTGAAACAGCGCGTGGCAAGGGGGCAGCTTCATCTTTCCGATTTCCGCCGGGTTCCAGGCGGTCACGATGTGGCGGCGCGAGTCGGGCCGCGTGCGGATCGAACTCACCACCTGCGCGATCTGATCGATGCCGCCTGATTCGGGCGAAGGCCAGCTGCGCCACTGCGATCCGTAGACCGGTCCGAGCTCGCCGTTCGCGTCGGCCCATTCGTCCCAGATCGTCACGCCGTGCTCCTGGAGCCAGCGCACGTTGGTGTCGCCTCTCAGAAACCACAGCAGCTCGTAGATCACCGATTTGAAATGGACCTTCTTGGTGGTGAGGAGCGGAAAGCCTGAAGCCAGATCGAATCGCATCTGCCAGCCGAACGTCGACAGCGTCCCGGTGCCGGTGCGGTCGCTTTTCTTGTGTCCGTGATCGAGCACGTGGCGCATCAGATCCAGGTATTGCTTCATGTTTCAGCCCTCGGCTGCGCGGGCTCCCCCGATTCGACCGGCCGCAGAGGATCCGCGCACCATTCGCTCCAGGAACCGGGATAGAGGCGCGTTCCGCGCAAGCCGGCGATTTCCATGGCGAGAAGATTGTGGCAGGCGGACACGCCCGAGCCGCAGTAGTTGACGATGCTTTCCGGGTCGGCGGCGCCGAGCACGGCGCCGAACTCCTGCCTGAGCGCGTCGGGCGTCTTGAAGCGACCGCTTGCGTCGAGGTTGTCCCGAAAATACCGGTTGCGCGCGCCCGGAATGCGGCCGCCGACCGGATCGAGCGTTTCATTCTGGCCCCGGAAACGGTCCGGTGCGCGCGCGTCCAGGAGAACGATGTCCGAATCGTCGAGATGGGTGCGCACGAAACCTGCATCGACCCAGTTGCCGCTGCCGGCCTTGCCCGAAAATCGCATCGGCTGCGGTCGCGGAATCTCGGCGGTGTACGGACGTTCCTCCGCGATCCACTGGTTCCACCCGCCGTCGAGCACCGCCACCGGAAGATGGCCGAGCCAGCGCAGCAGCCACCACAGCCTTGCCGCGACCATGCCGCCCTGCGCGTCGTACGCGACGACCTGCTTTCTCGAATCGACGCCTGCCCGTCCAAGCTTCTCGGTGAGCGTGTGCGGATCGGGAAGCGGGTGGCGGCCGTTCTGTCCGGTCTTGGGCGCGGAGAGATCCTCGTCCAGATGCAGGAAGCGCGCGCCGGAAATGTGTGATTTCGCGTACTCGGCGCGTCCGCGTTGCGGGTCGCCAAGATCGTGCCGGCAATCGAACACGAGCCAGTCGGGATCGGCGAGATGCTGCGCGAGAACTTCGCTGCCGACGAGCGCGGTGAGGATCATGCCGCTATCTTACCCGCGGCCGGCACCGAAAGACTCCCTAGAGGTGGCCGGCCAGCCCGCGCTTGATGTGCTCGTGGAAGTGCATCATCCCGTCTTCCATGGGCGACTGGTAAGGGCCGACTTCGTTCTCGCCGCGCTCCCACAGGGCGCGCCGGCCGCGGTCCATGCGCTTGGCGATCTCGTCGTCCTCGATGGCGGTTTCCCGGTAAGCCGCCTGCTCCGCCTCGATGAACCCGCGCTCGAACAGCACGATATCCTCGGGATAGTAGAACTCGACGACATTGGTCGTGTGCGTCGGCGAGCGCGGAAGCAGCGTGCTCACCACCAGCACGTGCGGATACCACTCGAGCATGACGTTCGGGTAGTACAGGAACCAGATCGCACCCTGCTTGGCCTGTTTGCCGGCCATGTAGCGGGTGAGCGCCTCGTGCCACTTGGCGTAGATCGGCGTCCCCGGTCTGGCGAACCCGTCTTTCACTCCCACCACCTGAGCCGAGTAGGCGTCCGCGATGTCCCACTTGAGATCGTCGCAAGTGACGAAATTCCCCAGCCCCGGATGATAGGGGATCACGTGATAGTCCTCGAGGTATACCTCGATGAAGGTTTTCCAATTTTGCTCGAACTCCATGATTTCGACGCGGTCGAGCATGTAGCCGGAGAAATCGAAGTCATCGGCGCTGGCGAACCCGGCGAGATCCTTCGCGACGTCGCGCTTGCCGGCGAACAGCATGCCGTGCCAGTTCTGCAAAGGGGTCTTGCCGAGGTTGAGGCAGGGATTCTCGGGGAAGTGCGGAGCGCCCAGCAGTTCGCCCTTCATGTCGTAGGTCCAGCGGTGCAGCGGGCAGACGATGTTCTCGGCGTTGCCGCGTCCTTCGAGCAGGATCGACTGGCGGTGGCGGCACACGTTCGAAAGGAGCTCGATGCCGTTCGCGTTCCGGACCAGCGCCTTGCCGTGGTCCATCCAGGCGAGGGTGTGATAGTCGCCCGGGTTCGGCACCATCAGCTCGTGCCCGACATAGCCCGGGCTGTTCGCGAAGAGCAGCTTTTGCTCCAGCTCGAAGACTTGCGGGTCGAAATACCAGGAAACGGGAAGTTGCGATGTGTTGGGTTTGAGTCTTCGCGAACTGGGCAAGTCGGACATACGGCTGGAGGGCTCCCTTGGGTCTTTAAGTCGTAAAATGCGCGCGATTCTAGCCTTTTTTGACAGGGGGCACCAGAGGTTTTCCCCATCTGAGCCTTATGTTTTCCTCCGGACAAGGCTCGTCTGCCGGGATTCACTGCAGAGGTTCATTTGACCGGCCTTTCCTCATGGGCTATTTTGCCGTTTCCTGACAGAGCAGCGCGGCCAGACCGGCCTCTCGACCATGTCCAAACCGACCAAAACCGATCAACCCGAAAGCTTTGAAGCCGCTTTTGCCGAGCTGGAGAAGATCGTCGCCAGCATGGAGACGGGAAAGCTGACGCTCGAGCAGTCGCTTGCCGCACACAAGCGCGGCCTCGAGCTCGCGCAATATTGCCAAGGGGTCCTCGCCCGGGCACAGCAGCAGGTGAAGGTTCTTGAAGAAAACACGCTGAAAAACTTCCCCGGTGCCGACGACGACCAGTGAATTCACCGCCTGGATGGCAAAGGTCCAGGCCCGGGTCGAAGCGGCGCTGGGGCGTTTTCTACCCTCGGCGAGCATTGCTCCGCAGCGCCTGCACGACGCCATGCGCTACGCGGTGCTCGGCGGGGGCAAGCGGGCGCGCCCGCTACTTGCCTTTGCCGCGGGTGAGTTTGCCGGCGCCGATCCGGCGCGGCTCGACGTAGTCGCCTGCGCCCTCGAATGCATTCACGCCTACTCGCTGGTGCACGACGACCTTCCCTGCATGGACAACGACGTCCTTCGACGCGGCAAGCCCACCTGTCACGTCGAATTCGACGAGGCTACCGCCCTCCTCGTCGGAGACAGTCTGCAGGCGCTCGCCTTCCAGCTGCTCGCCGAGCACCGTTTGTCCGACGACCCCGTGGTTCAGATGGAGATGGTGAAGATCCTCGCGGTGGCCGGCGGCAGCCGCGGCATGGCGGGCGGACAGGCGATCGATCTGGCGAGCGTGGGCCAGGCATTGAGCCTGCCGGAGCTCGAGCACATGCACATCCACAAGACCGGCGCGCTGATCCGCGCGTCGGTGGCGCTCGGCGCGCGCTGCTCGACCGCGCTCGCGCCGGCGCAGCTCGGTCGCCTCGATCACTACGGTAAATGCGTCGGGCTCGCCTTTCAGGTGGTCGACGACGTGCTCGATCAGGAGTCATCGACCGCGACGCTCGGCAAGACCGCGGGCAAGGATGCAGCCGACAACAAGCCGACCTACGTCTCATTGCTCGGGCTCACTCGCGCAAAAGCGCTCGCCGAGGAACTGCGGGAGGAGGCGCACGCTGCGCTTACGGGGTTGGGTGGCAACGCGCGACGGCTTTCGGAGCTGGCAGACTTCCTCGTGCTGCGGAAATTCTAGCTGCGGCAAGTTCACGTCCGTCTACATCCGACCGGACACGCTTTTCCAGTTTGCGGGATAATTCGCGCTCCATGAGCGCGATCGGAGAGGCGGATTTACCCGGCAGAGGCTCGGAGGCGGGATCGAAGGAATACGATCCGCGCGCCTACGAGCTGCTGAAAACCATCGACGATCCGGCGGCGTTGCGAGGCCTGGACCGCAAGGGCCTGCAGCGGCTGGTCGACGAGCTGCGCACCTTCATCCTCGAGTCGGTCAGCCAGACCGGCGGCCATCTGTCCTCCAATCTGGGGACGGTCGAGCTCACCATCGCCCTGCATCACGTGTTCAACACACCCCACGACCGCATTGTCTGGGACGTGGGACATCAGACCTATCCGCACAAGATCCTCACCGGCCGGCGAGAGGCCATGAGTCGCCTGCGCATGAGCGGCGGCATTTCCGGGTTTCCACGCCGCAGCGAAAGCGAGTACGACACCTTCGGCACTGCGCACTCGAGCACTTCGATCAGCGCGGCGCTCGGTATGGCGCAGGCGGCGAAAGTGAAAGGCGAAAAGCGCCACGTGGTGGCGGTCATCGGCGACGGCGCCATGTCGGCGGGCATGGCTTTCGAAGCGCTGAATAACGCAGGAGTGATGGACACGGATCTGCTGGTGATCCTCAACGACAACGACATGTCGATCTCGCCCGCGGTGGGCGCGCTCAACCGCTATCTCGCGCGGCTGATGTCGGGGCGTTTCTATGCGGTGGCGAGGAAGGCGGGCGAAAAGGTGCTCGCCGGCATGCCGCCGCTCCTGGAGCTGGCGAAAAAGATGGAGGAGCACGCCAAGGGCCTGGTCGTGCCCTCGACCTTGTTCGAGGAATTCGGATTCAACTACGTTGGCCCGATCGACGGCCACGATCTCGACTCGCTGATTCCGACGCTGAAGAACATCAAGGAGCTTAAGGGGCCGCAATTCCTGCACGTGGTCACCAAGAAAGGGCAGGGCTACAAGCTCGCCGAGGCCGATCCGGTGCTCTACCACGGTCCGGGCAAATTCGATCCCGCCGAAGGCATCAAGAAGGCGAGCGGCGGCAAGCCGACCTACACGCAGGTATTCGGCGAGTGGCTGTGCGACATGGCGCGGCTCGACTCGCGTCTTGTCGGCATCACGCCGGCGATGCGGGAAGGCTCGGGCCTGGTGCGTTTCGCGCAGGAATTTCCCGACCGCTATTTCGATGTCGGCATCGCGGAGCAGCACGCGGTCACCTTCGCAGCGGGGCTGGCCTGCGAGGGGCTCAAGCCGGTGCTCGCGATCTACTCGACTTTTCTGCAGCGCGGCTACGACCAGCTGATCCACGACATCTGCATCCAGAACCTTCCGATCGTATTCGCGCTCGACCGCGCGGGCCTCGTGGGCGGCGACGGGGCCACACACAACGGGTCCTTCGATCTGACCTATCTGCGCTGCGTGCCCAATATGGTCGTGATGACCCCGAGCGACGAGAACGAATGCCGCCAGATGCTGTATACGGCGTTCTCGCTCGATCGGCCCGCGGCGGTGCGTTATCCCCGCGGCAGCGGTCCGGGGTCCGCGATCGCGAAGGAGATGCAAGCGCTGCCGCTCGGCAAGGGAACGGTGCGCCGGCGCGGTCAGGGCGGAAAAGGCGGCGTCGCCATTCTCGCGTTCGGGAGTTTGCTTAAGCCCGCGCTCGAGGCGGCGGCCGAGCTCGACGCGACCGTCGCCGATATGCGTTTCGTTAAGCCCGTGGATGCGGATCTCGCAGCCGAGCTGGCGCGTACGCATGGATTGGTCGTCACCATCGAAGAGAACGCCGTGATGGGCGGTGCGGGAAGCGCCGTCGCGGAGGCGCTCGCCGCGCGCTCTATCGTTACGCCATTCCTTCAGCTGGGACTGCCGGATCGCTTCGTCGATCACGGCGACCAGGCGCAACTGCTCGCGGCTATCGGCCTGGACAAGACGGGCATCGTCGCCGCGGTGCGCGCGCGCCTGGGCTAGGGTCATTCCCGCGGAAGCGGGAATCCAGCGTCGTCGCCCGAAAGCCACTGGGTCCCCGCTTGCGCGGGGACGACGGTAAAGACCCGGATGGCATAGGGATTTCAAGGCTCTCCGGTTGAAAAGCCGGGAACAGGACGCATGTTAGAATCGTCCAATCTCGAGCCCATCGCCCATTGCCACGAAAGGCTCTCCATGAATATCCGCGATCCCCACGTCATTCCCGACGTCCAGAGTTCCGAGGACAAGCGCAAGCTCGCCATCGACCAGGTCGGGATCAAGGCGATCCGCCATCCCATTCGGGTCGCCGAACGCTCCGGGGGCGTGCAGCACACCATCGCCATGTTCAACATGTACGTGGGCCTGCCTCATCAGTTCAAGGGCACCCACATGTCGCGCTTCGTGGAAATCCTCAATGCGCACGAACGTGAAATCTCCGTCGAGACGTTCAAGGTGATGCTCGATGAGATGGTCGACCGGCTCGAGGCCCGTTCGGGTCATATCGAGATGCAATTCCCGTACTTCGTCAACAAGTCGGCGCCGGTCTCGAAGGTGAAAAGCCTGATGGACTACGAAGTGACTTTCGTCGGCGAGATCACGAATGGAGAGAAGTGCTTCAAGATGAAAGTCGTCGTGCCGGTGACGAGCCTGTGTCCGTGCTCCAAGCGCATCTCCGAATATGGCGCGCACAACCAGCGCTCGCATGTCACCATCACCACGCGCACCAAGGGATTCGTGTGGATCGAGGAACTGGTCGAGTATGCGGAAAAGCACGCTTCGAGCGAGCTGTACGGCCTGCTCAAACGGCCCGACGAGAAGTTCGTGACCGAGCGTGCTTACGACAATCCAAAATTCGTCGAAGACATGGTGCGCGACATCGCCGCGGATCTCAATAGCGACAAGCGCATCGAGTGGTACAGGGTGGAGTCGGAGAACTTCGAGTCGATCCACAACCACTCGGCGTACGCGCTCATCGAGAAAGACAAGGCGCACAAGTAACGAACGGGGGAACCGTACGGTTCCCCCGGCTGATCACGAACAGGGGAACCCTACGGTTCCCCCGTTACCCCCTCCCCAACCGAAACCTGCGGGTCCCCTGTTACTCCCTCCCCAACCAAACCCTCTGGTGTGGCAGCTAGAAACGCTTGATCAGCACCATCGTTTCGCCTTCGCGCCTCATTTCCATGCGCCTGAGGAAGCTCATGCCGAGCAGGGCGAACGGCATCGGGTTGCCCTCCATTACGGCGGCGTCCACATTGTTGACGATGATGTCGCCGACGCGCACTGTGTCGAGCTTCACGTGATAAGCCGCCGCCGTTCCGTTGGCGGTGCTCATCAGGCCGCGCTGCCCTTTGAGATAGTCTATTCCGAGCCGGTTGGCGTCCGCCGAAGCGAGCGAAACCACGGTGGCGCCGGTGTCGACGAGAAAACGCACCGCGCCGCCGTTGATCTGCCCGTCCACGACGAAATGCCCCTGCACATCGGCGGTGAGTGTAGTGCTCCGGGCGGAAGAGATCGGCGCCGAGCTGTGGTGCTGTCCAATCCTGAGAGTTTTTTTCTGGCCGTTGATGATCAGTGTCGCGGACTCGCGGTCCGTTGAAATCAGAGTAACGCCCTCAACGGGCTTCCCGACCGAGAGCACGCGCGGCGCGCCGCCGTCGATCACGACCACCGCCTTGTCCGGGAAGAGGCCGATAACGTTCACTTCGGTAGCCCAGCCGGCCGCCGGCAGCAGAAAAAGCAGGGAGGCTACAATACGCCTGATCACGATGTTCTTGCCTCGAACATGAAACCGGTTGCGATCTTTCGCCATAGCCGCACCGAGGGACCGGGCTATTTTGCCACATTCCTCGACGCTCACCGGATTCCCTGGCGGCTCGTCAAGGTGGAATCGGGCGAACCCGTGCCCGCGCGCCCGCGAGAATTCTCCGGCTTCGTGCTCATGGGCGGGCCGATGAGCGTGAACGACGACCTGCCGTGGATTCCGCGGGTGCTCGGATTGGTAAACGATGCGGTCGACGCCGATATTCCCGTGCTCGGCCACTGCCTCGGGGGACAACTCATCTCGAAGGCGCTGGGCGGAACGGTGACGCGCAACCCCGTGAAGGAAATCGGCTGGGGCACGGTCACTATCGAGGACAACGCTCCGGCGCGCGATTGGTTCGGCGCGACCCGCGAGTTTTCCGGATTCCACTGGCACGGTGAAACCTTCACCATTCCGCCGAACGCGACGCGCATCGCGGCGGGCCCGTATTGCGCGAATCAGGCGTTCGCGCTCGGCAAGCATCTTGGCATGCAGTGCCACGTCGAAATGACCTCCGGGTTGATCCGCACCTGGTGCGAAGACTGGGAGAAGGAACTCGCCAAGGCCGGCCAGTCGGTGCAGACGCCGGAGCAGATGTTCGAGCGGTTGGAGGAGCGCGTGCGCGCGCTCAACAAGATAGCGGTGCGTCTTTACGAGCGCTGGATCGAAGGACTGGAGAACTGACATGATCGCATCGAAGTCGCCGTCCGCGCCGCGGCCCGCTACGGGCCCGGTGACCTTGCTCGTCGGCACGCGCAAAGGCGCCTTTCTCGTGAAGTCGGACCGCGCCCGACGGAGCTGGACGCTTGCCGGGCCGCATTTCCTCGGGCAAATCGTCAACCACGTCGTGCTCGACCCGCGCGACCGTAAGACCCTTCTTTGCGCCGCGCGCGCGGGGCATCTCGGGCCGACCGTGTTCCGCTCCACCGACATGGGCCGCACCTGGAAAGAAGCGCAGCGCCCGCCCGCGTTTCCGAAGGCCGCCGCCGGCGAGGAGGGACTCGCGGTCGATCACGTCTTCTGGCTTGCGCCTGGGCACGTTTCGGAACCCGGCGTCTGGTACGCAGGCGTCTCGCCGCCGGCCTTGTTCCGCTCCGAGGACGGCGGTGTCACCTGGGAGGGCGTCGCGGGCTTCAACGCCAACCCGATGCGTTTGCCGTGGATCGGCGGCGAGGAGAACCAAGGGCCGCCCGGCGGCGCGACCCTGCACTCGATCAACGTCGATCCTCGCGATTCCCGGCACCTCTACATCGGAATCTCAATCGGTGGCGCGTTCGAGAGCACCGACCGCGGAGCGAGCTGGCGGCCGCTCAACAAGGGTGTCGCGGCCGACTTTCTTCCCGTCAAAGATCCTGAGTATGGACACGACGCGCATTGCATGCGGCTGCACCCGCTCGCGCCAGATCGCATCTACCAGCAGAACCACTGTGGCATCTACCGCCTCGATCGTCCGGAGGAAAGATGGGACCGGATCGGCGATGCCATGCCGAAGACAATCGGCGACATCGGTTTTCCCCTGGTGCTACATCCCCGCGATCCCGACACACTGTGGGTGTTTCCGATGGATGGCGGCACGGTGTGGCCGCGCGTCTCCCCGGGCGGAAAACCCGCCGCCTACGTATCGCGCGATGGCGGGCGCAACTGGAAGCGGCAGGACAAGGGGCTGCCGCGCAAGCAAGGCTGGTTCACCGTGAAGCGCCAGGCGATGTGCGCCGACGCGCGCGACCCGGTGGGCGTGTATTTCGGCACGACCAGCGGGGAGATCTGGATGAGCGGCAATGAAGGCGCGCGCTGGAGCAGCATCGCGCGCCACCTGCCGGAGATTTACTCGATCGAGGCGGCTTGATCTGCTGCAACCCGGATGAAGGTCGCCATTCCATCGCAGCTCCGAGACTACACGGGCGGGATTGCCCAGGTCGAAGCGCGCGGCGCGACCCTCGCCGAACTGCTCGCCGACCTCGAGCGTTGCTATCCGGGGATACGCTTTCGCATGATCGACGAACAGGACGCCATCCGGCGCCATATCAAGATCTTCGTCAACCAGGAGCAGGCACGCGGTCTCGACACCGCACTTGCCGCGGACGATGAAGTCGTCATCGTCGGCGCGCTGAGCGGCGGGTAAATCCCTCACCCGCTCGCTGCGCTCACACCCTCTCCCGCTTGCGGGAGAGGGCAGGGTGAGGGTGGTCAGTCCCGGAAGTTCTGAAACTGCAGCGGGATATCGGTGACGGATGTCCGCAAGAGCTGAATTGCGGTCTGGAGATCGTCTTTCTTCGAACCTGAAACGCGCACCGCGCTCCCCTGGATGCTCGCCTGTACCTTCATTTTCGAATCCTTGAGCACCTTCACGATGCTCTTCGCCTTTTCCTGCTCGATGCCGGCCTTGACGTGGATCGGCTGCTTCACCTTGGTGCCGATCTTCTCGACGCTCTTGGTGTCGAACATACGCGCGTCCACCCCGCGCTTCGCGCACTTGGTGAGGAGAACGTCGGTCACCTGCCTCAATTTGAAGTCGTCGTCCGCATAGATCGTCAGCACCAGCTCGGCCTGCTCGATGCGCGCGTCCGAGCCCTTGAAATCGAAACGGTTCGCGATCTCCTTGTTCGCCTGATCGACCGCGTTCTTCAGCTCGACCTTGTTGACTTCGGAGACGATGTCGAAAGAGGGCATTGCAGATTCCCCGCAGATGGATGCGGAATTATACAGACCGTCGTTTCCTTCGAAACGGGAAAACCCGTACTCCGATGTAGGGATCATCCTGACAAATCGACGTCGCGCGGGGTTTCGCCCCCTGAGAAAACAGATACTTGACCTTCCGCGCGCAACATATCAGGAGCAGAATTTTTGTACCTTGTCCCCAGCCTCGTGAATTTGCTGCTAATTTCGGCCAAGGGTAGACTGACGTTCGGAATTAGCACGTTTTTCGGAAGATGATTGAGCGTTATGCCTGAGTTCCGATTTATCACCGGAATAGGCTTTGCCATAGCAGCTATATCTGGCTGCGGTGAGCTGTATCGCGACGAAGCGACGCGATATCACGCGATTGTGCAAGAGGTTCTTGTTGCGAAAGGTGTTTGCTCTAGCGCCCAAGACTGCCAGAGGAAGCAGCTGGTGTTCTGGGAAGGCGGTGGATTGTCGCTTGGGTTCCTTCGCTGGGGCGGCGCGTACATTAACCTGTACGAAACTCAGGACCCGGTGCTCGTCGAGGCAATCGTGGCAAAACTAAGAGAGACGCACGTGGTGGGTTCAGAGCCGCGAGTGCTCCTCACGATTTATAGTTCGAAACACCTCCAACCGAAGGTGGTGTTTCGTGAACTAGTCATCAAGTGACCTTCATGGACCAAGGGCATAACCGGCCGTTGCACCCGATCCGGAACCTCATCCGCTAAAGTGGACAGACGAACCTAACGCTCAAGCGAGGCGAAGACGATGACCAAGGTGCGACCTGGCGTCATTCTGCTATATGGTGTGGGGTTTCGATTCTCTACTCTGCAAAGCCACTCTTTTTTTTAGCGTTGAACCTAACGTTCGTCACGATCAGCGACACTCATTCCTAACGAGCGATGTTCCGAGAGAAAGTGTCCACCAAATCGGATGAAGATCATGAAGATCACCGCCGCGGGCGTCCGCTGAATTCCAACG
>DATHHS010000181.1:0-4566 GCA_035317085.1 Burkholderiales bacterium | reverse complement strand
GCGACCGCGCAGGACGGACCGATAGACGCATGCGATATATAGGGTTTGGTGTAGGACGCATCGAACGTCCTCACTGCCTTGGATTTCGCTTCGCCGTTTTCCTTCTCGCTAATGACTCGGTGGTCGAGCGCACGCTCCTTGAGCCATGCATAGACGTCGTTCGGCAGGGAAGCGGTCCTTCTCCACGATGCCGCCTGCCGCAAGGCTCGCTGCGCGGAAATCGCCACTTCCTCGCGGTCGGCGAGTACGCCCAGAAAGCTGCCGTCGCGCACGATCGCTGCAATTCCCGGCATCGACCGGACCTTGCCTTCGTCCAGGGAATTAATTCCCGAGAAGCCGTGCGACGGACGTACTGTGCGGCCGTAGAGCATTCCCGGCAGCACCATATCCTGGATGAAGTGGGGTCGCCCCGCAATTTTGCCGGGCAGATCAAGTCTAGAGGCAAGCTTTCCGACCACCCGGTACTGGTGCGGCGATCGCAATATCGCCGACTCGTCGACCTCACAGTCGAGCAATGTGGCGTCGGAACATTCCCAGAAAGTCGTGCTACGCCCTGCGGCCCGGATAGATCCGTCATCAACCTGCAAATCCTTGGTCGATACTCCAAGACGCACGGCTGCGCGCTCGAGGAGCAGCACGCGGGCGTGCGCACAGGCCCGGCGCAGTGCCGCACCGGAGTCCTGGATGGAAAGGCTGCCCGAAGTGACGCCCTCGTCAGGACTCATCGCAGTATCGGCGGCGACCATGCGGATGCGGTCGAGCGCGATCCCGAGCTCCTCCGCCGCGATCTGGGCGAGGGCCGTGAGGATACCCTGGCCGATCTCGACTTTTCCACTGAAGACCGAGACCGTCCCGCCGCTTTCCACCCGAAGCCATTGCGACAATCTCGGGTTTTTCTCAAGACTTCCTGGCCGCTTGAGGCGCCCTTCTGTAACGGTGTTCATGCCGCTAGTTCAGAAGCCGCGCGCAACACTGCCCGCACCATACGGTTGTGCGAGCCGCAGCGGCACAGGTTGCGGTCGAGCGCCTCACGAACCTCGACCTCGGTTGGCTTGGGATTTTTCGCCAAGAGCGCCGCAGCACTGATCAGAATGCCACTAGTGCAATAGCCGCATTGCGCCGCCTGCTCTGCGAGAAAAGCGCGCTGCAGAGGGTGCAATTCGCTACCCTTGCTCAATCCCTCGACGGTAGTGATTCTTTTGCCTGCCACTGCCCACAGAGGTGTATCGCAAGAGGGCGTCGGATGACCGTCGATCAGAACGATGCAAGCGCCACACTGACCGCTGCCACAGCCGAAGCGCGTGCCTTTAAGTTCAAGGTCGTTGCGCAGCGCGTAGAGAAGCGGCGTGTCCGAGTCCACCTCGAGCGCGGTTTCGGTGCCGTTGACGGTAAACCGGAATTGCTTGATCACGGGTGGCTGTTACGGCGGGCGAGAAAGTTGGCACCTTCCCGTACCTGCGCCTCAATCGACCGTCGCCCCTGAAAACTTCACGACCTTCGCCCATTTCTGGATGTCTTGCGCCATGAATTTTCCGAATTCTGCCGGCGACATGTGCATGGGGACCGCGCCTTGCTTGGCCCAGATTTCCTTCACGTCCGGCAAGTTGGTGATTTTCTGGATCTCGGAATTCAGCATGTCGACGATCGGCTTCGGAGTCGCGGTCGGGGCCATCATCCCCAGCCAGATGACCGCGTCGTAACCGGGCAGACCGGCTTGGTCCAGGGTCGGTATCTCCGGCGTGATCGAAGAACGCGCCTTTCCGGAGGTGGCAATGGCGCGAACCTTCCCGGCTTGCGCGAGCGGTGCCATCGTAGTGATCGCGTCGAACATCATCTGCACGTTGCCTGCAAGGACGCTGGTGCGCGCCTCGGCACTTCCCTTGTGCGGCACGTGCACGACGTCGATTCCCGCCATGGCCTTGAATAGCTCGCCCGCCATGTGATAAGGCGTGCCCGGACCCGAGGACGCGTAGTTGAGCTCGCCAGGTTTCGCTTTGGCAAGGGCGATGAGTTCTTTCAGATTGCGCGCCTTGACCGACGGGTTAACCACCAGGAGCAGATCGGAATAGTTGATCGGTGAGATCGGCGTGAGATCTCGCATCAGGCTGTAAGGCTTCTTCGTGAAGAGTGATTCGTTGACCGTATGCGTATTCGACATCATCAGCAGCGTGTATCCGTCCGGAGCGGACTTCGCCACCGCGTCAGTGCCGATGATCGCGCCGGCGCCGGGGCGGTTCTCGATCAAAAAAGGATGTCCGAGAGCCTTTTGCAGGCGATCGCCGACAAAGCGCGCATAGATATCAGCCGGCCCGCCGGCGGAATAGGGCACGGTGATTTTCACCGGTTTCGTCGGATACCCCGCCTGTGCCAATGCGCCGGTCGCGACGCAGACCGCCAAAGCCGCTCCGGTGATTTGGCGTTGCAACTTGTCGAGAGCCATGATCCCTTCCTCTTGGTTAAATGCGGCGACCGCTGCCGCTGTCCGACGACTGCCCGGGACGGTTATTGTTTTTCGCCCGCGGATTATAGCCACTAAAGCTGGAGCTCGGCCATCACCGGCGCATGGTCAGATGGGCGCTCAAGCCGCCGCGGCTCGACATCGATTGCGCACCCGCGGCAGAGTACAGCGAGCTCGGGGCTGATTAGGATGTGATCGATGCGTAGGCCGAGATTGCGCTTGAATCCGTTCATTCGATAGTCCCACCAGGTGAACGATTTCTCTTGCTGGGTAAACATCCTGAAGCTGTCTTTCAATCCCAGTGCAAGAAGCCCCCGGAAGGCTTCGCGCTCCCGTGGGCTGCACAGAATCTGACCCTCCCACGCCTTGGGATCGTAGACGTCCTCGTCGGCGGGCGCGATGTTGAAATCGCCCAGCACCGCAAGTCGCGAATGGTCTCTCAGCTCTCCTTCGAGCCAGTGTCGAAAAGCCGCAAGCCATCTGAGCTTGTATTCATATTTCTCAGAATCGACAGCCTGTCCGTTGGGTACGTAGGCACAGACGACGCGAATCGCATCTGCGCCTTCCCCAACAGTTGCAGCGACGAGGCGTTTTTGCGTGTCTGGAAAAGCGGGCATTCCCGCCGCGAAGTCAACGAGTGAAGCCCGGGACAAGATGGCGACGCCGTTGTAGGCCTTTTGGCCCGACCAGGCGCAGTGGTACCCCGCCGACTCGATCTCCTCGACCGGGAACTTGTAGTCCTCCATCTTGATTTCCTGCAAACAGACGATTCCCGGAGTCTGGTTCGCCAGCCAGTCGAGCAGATGGGGCAGGCGGACCTTGAGGGAATTGACGTTCCAAGACGCGAATTTCATCGGCATTCCGTCGCACGAAAGCCCGTGGCCCGAGTTACTTGGCGGCTCCGGGCTCCTGAATCGCGCCGGTTCGCGCATCCTGCGACGCGTCCTTTGGGGCTGCGACTGGCCCGGAAGGAGGGGCCATCGTGCGCAGTGCCTCGAGCGGCAGTTGTGCTCCGGACGCCGGGTAAGCGGCAGAATCGAGGAGACCGTTGTACAGATCCTCCCGGAATCCACTTTGTGTTTGGCTTCCCACGATAAGAAATGGCAGCTGAGCTTTTCCAGAAAGTCTTTTGAGTTCGTCAACGTCTTTTGGGGTTTCCGCGGTCACTTCTTTGAAAGGGACCCCCCGCTTGACAAGCAGCGCCCTCGCTTGATCACAGGGACCGCCACAATCCGGCGCAGAGTACAGAGTGACCGGGAAATTCCTCATCGCAACCTGGGTCGCATAAGGCAGGCTGGAGACATCCACTCCGCCTCCGCGAAAATTCTTTCGTTGCACGTTTCTTGCCTCCGGCGGCGGAGGCGTTTGCGTGTAGTGGACTCTGCCGTCCTGGTCCACCCAACGATAGGCCTGCGCGGAGGCCTCGGAACAGGCCAGCGAGAGGATCGCTGCGGCGACGAAGAATATGCGCATGCGGTGAGTTCCTCAGGGCGCGATCATACCATTGTGACGCAACAGGGCGTCGATTCTCGGCTCGCGGCCGCGAAAAGCCTTGAAGGATTCGAGCGCCGGACGGCTGCCGCCAACGGCGAGGATTTCGTCTCGAAATCGCGCCCCTGTCCTCGCGTCTAACGCGCCGTTCTCTTCGAACAGGCTGTAGGCGTCGGCGGAGAGCACCTCGGCCCACTTGTAGCTGTAGTAGCCCGCGGCGTAGCCCCCGGAGAAGACGTGCGAGAAGTTGTTGAGGAACCGGTTGTACTCCGGTGGTACCACCACGGCGACTTCTGCCCTGATTTCGTCGAGCAGTCGCAGTGGCGTTCTTGCTCCTGCCGGGTCGAAGTCATGGTGCAGATGCATGTCGACCAGCGCAAATTCGATCTGGCGCACAGTCTGCATGCCGCTTTGAAAATTCCTTGCGGCCAGCATTTTATCGAACAAGCTGTGCGGCAGAGGTTCTCCGCTTTTCGCGTGAGCGCTCATGCGGGCGAGCACCTCCCGCTCCCAGCAGAAGTTCTCCATGAACTGGGAAGGCAGCTCAACGGCGTCCCACTCGACTCCGCGTATTCCGGAAACACCCGGTTCATCGATTCGCGAGAGCAGGTGGTGCA
>DATHHS010000180.1:0-10083 GCA_035317085.1 Burkholderiales bacterium | reverse complement strand
GTTTCCTCGGGGCGATCCCGGAGGATCAATTGAAGCCGCTGCTTGTCTCCAGCGGTACATGAATCAGGCGACTTGTGTGGGGGAAAGCGGTTTGAAAAACGAGAGCCACGTGAACCATGCTCGATTTCACGGTCGCCGTTTCATTTGCAGTTTCATCGTTGGGACGGTCCTTATTTCACGAGTCGGCGCTGCCCTGGGCGGCGATTCGTCTCGAACTCCGACGGAGAGACTCGAACCGGCCATCGGGTCGGAAACCGCCTTGCGGCAGATTCCCGTCAGCAATCTCAATTTGACCCTCACCGGCGTGGTCAGGGGGAAGGCAGATATTGCGTTGATAAGCGTAGAGGGTGCTCGGGACAAGCCGTTTACGGTCGGCGAGGCGGTTGCCCCGGGCGTGAAGCTGATGGCCGTTCGCTCGTTCAGAGCCGTTATCAGCCACGACGGAACACTTGAAAGGCTGGAATTGAGCCGTAGAGCCGGCGCGTCGAGTGGATCGGTCTCTGCGTCGCAGGTACCCGCACCGGTATCCGTGCCCGCGTCCGTATCCGTCCAGCCGCGGCTATTCAAATCAGGTTTCGTAGTGGCTCAGGTTCCAGCTGAAGCCGTTCTGGACATGGGAAACAGCAGATTCAGCGTTAAGTACAGCTTCATCAACGACCAGGTGCAGTCGGGCGATCTCTTCGCCAATGCGAGGATGGAGCCCGATACCAGTGGTGGATTTCGCATTACCGAGATCGTCCCGGGCAGTTTATACGATGCATTGGGATTGAAGGATGGCGATACGATAAGCGCCATCAATGGCAAGTCGCACAAATCCTTTGCCGAGCTGATGAGCCTTTACGAGCAGCGGGACAGTATTAAAACCGTGCAGATTCAAGTTATGCGAGATGGCAGCTTGAATGATCTTCATCTCGAGTTTCAGTAGGGAGCGCCATATAATCCGACGGACCGCTCACTGATTCGGTCTGAGCGTTTCGTCGAGGAACTGCTGCACCGCCTGGAACAACTGCATGCGGTTCTTTTCCATGATGACGGTGTGGGTGCCTTCGCCGATCTCGACGTAGCGCTTGTAGGGAGCGTTGGTGAGTTTCGCGAAGTAGGCGTGCAGCATGTAGCTCGGCAGGTCCTGGTCCCATTCGGCGTGCGCGAGGAAAGTCGGCACGCGGATTTCGGCCGGATCGTAGAGCGGTTTGCCCGCCGACCAGAATTCGCGGCCGTCCTGCTGCACCCCGTTCGGCGCGCGGATTACCGGCGGAGTCATCTTCGAACCCACGGGGTCGCTTTCTATGGTCGCCTTTGCCCAGGCTTCGAACCAGCCGGCGGGAATGAGCGCCGCCTTCTTGTCCTCGGCGACGCCGGTGAGCCAGCGGGCCTTCGCGGAATCCATGGTCACGGCGCGGTAAGCGCCGAGCTTGCCGCCTTTGTCGGTGAGGCTCGCCGAGTTGCGCAGCCAGCCGGGCGCGTAAAGAACCAGCTTCGCGACCTTGTCGTTGTTCTGCGCCGTGTACCAACCCATGATGGAAGTCCCCCAGGACCATCCCATCAGGTTGATTTTCGCGACGCCGCGCCGCTTGCGGATGAAGTCCGACGCTGAGCCGACGTCCTTCACCGCGGTTTCGGTGCGGGCAAAAGGCTCGTTCTGATCGGCGGGCTGGCTCATTTCGGGCGGGCGCGTCGATTTTCCGTAGCCGCGCACGTCGACCAGGTACACGTCGTAGCCGCGGCGCGCGATGTAGTCCATCCAGGACAGGCCGTTCAGTTTCAGGTCGAACGAGGTTTCGGCCGGGTAGGTGGCGCCGTGCACAAAGAGCAGGATCCTGTCCGCGGCGAATTTCTGCGCGCCCTGCGGATGCTTGTTGCGCACGTAGAGCTCGATGCCGGGATCGGCCGCCGGCACCATGAATTCTTCCATGACGATTTTCGGTTCGCCCGCGGCGTTTGCCAGGGCGCAGCACAGCGCCAAAGGCAGCGCGCCGAACCAGCGCAGCGCCTCATGGATTGCAGAGTGATCTGTCATGACTCCTCCTTTTTTAGTTTCACTTAGAATCGGTTTCTTCGCTTTTCGTGGTTCGACAAGCTCACCACGAACGGTATCAAGCTATTTCGAAGCGTGTTCTTAGTGTGCCTCATTCCGGATTGACGGGCGCAAGGACCATTTCGACGAGCGCGAGCTGGCCTTTCGCGACCGCCTCCAGCCCGCGCAGGAGCGCGGGGCGCACCGCGGAAGGCTGCTCGACCGTTTCTCCGTAGCCTCCGTAAGCGCGCGCCAGCGCCGGGTAATCCGGGCGGGGTGCGATGGACAGGCCGGCAAACTTTTTCGTTTTCACCGCCGCCCCATCCGGGTATTCGCGCACCACGTCGAGCTTCTGGGAAAGATAGCCGGCATTGTTGAACAGCACCACGAGGATGGGAAGGCGCAGCTCCTGAGACGCTCCGAAAGAGGCGACGACCGGATTGTAGTAGAAGGCGCCGTCGCCTAGGGTCACGATCACGCTTCGATCCGGGCGCGCGAGCTTCACGCCGAGCGCGGTCCCGAGTCCCACGCCCAGGCCTCCGTAGCTCGCAGAGATGAAGCCGCCGGGCGCGAGGCGCTCGAGCTGGCGCAGCACCTCGTGCCTGTGAGTGATGGTCTCGTCGACGACGACCGCCTTCTCGGGCAGAACGGCGTTCAGCTCGTGTCCGATCCAGGCGGACTCGATCGGCGATCGCGAACCCGAGGCTCTGCCATGCGCGCGGAGTTTTTCCCGCAGCTCGAGGTTGCGCGCCGCCCAGAGCGCCCCTGAGGGAGCGCGCGATCCTTTGGGAAAGGCGCGCGCCAGGCGCTCGCACAACAGCGCGAGCGACGGTTCCACCGCGCCGGCGAGCATCAGATCCGTGCGAAAGCCCCAGTAGGGGAGATTAACGTGGAGCGGCTCCTCGCCGAGCACCGCGATCCGGGCCCCGGATCCGGACAACAGTGAAGGAGGATGAGCGGGCGCCACGGTTTCGACGCAGAACACCAGATCGCTTTCCCCGAGCAAGGCTTTCATGTCCGGCGCGATGCCGCCGTAGAGCGGATGCGCGCGCGGGAAATTCATGTAGGCCGGCTGCCATCCCTCGAACACCGGCGCGCCCAGGGTTTCGGCCAGCTCGACCAGACGATCGACGGCGCCGGCGTCCTTCCCGACTTCTTCGGTGAGGATGACCGGACGAGTCGCGTTGCGCAGCATCTCCGCGAGCTGGTCGAGCGCCGCCGGATCCGCGGCGCCATTGCGCACCAGCGCAGACCCGCGCGGCGCTTCCGCGGCTTGCTCGTCCATCAGGTATTCCGTGGGTATCGAGACGAAGGCCGGGCCGCAGGGCGCGGAGGTCGCGATCTGGCAGGCGCGCTCTATGGTCGCACCGAGGAGGAGGCTGTCGTTGAGAGCGAAACTCCACTTCACGCAGGGCGCGACCAGGCGCGCGGGCCCGCCGAGGTCGGTGAGCAGGCGCAGCCACTGCGGGCCGATGCCGTATTCGGGGCGCTCGCCGAAGCTGATCGATTCTCCCGCGAGCACCACCATGGGGAGGCGCTCGTGCAGCGCCGCGCGAAGACCCATGGTCGCGTGGAGCGCGCCCACGGTCGTGTGGATCACCACGGCGGGGAGCTTGCCGGTCGCCTTGGCATAGCCGCTCGCCATCGCGATCGCGGTTTCCTCGTGACGCGAGGACAGGTACTCCGGAAATTCCTCGCGCGCGGAAGGCATCGCGAGCGCCTCCCACAACGGCGCCCAGTCCGATCCCGGGGAGGCAAAGATCTTCTCCACCCCCATCCTGCGGAGGGTGCGAAGCAAGGCTTGCGCGCCGTTCATGCCATCTTTCTTTTCGCTCATAGTGGCGTTCGGTTTCCGTTGGATCGCGATATTCTCACGAACCGGCGGTTTTGCGCCCAACGGCGGCGCTCGCCGGAAAGACCAGCGATTTGATCACCACCGGCACGGCGCCCGAAGTTTCGAGCAGCGCGCCGATGTCGATGAAGTCGAATTCCTTGAGGACGATGCCGTCGATCGACACGATAGCGTTCGTCAGGCGCGTTTCTTCCAGACAATGGATGCCGATCAGGCCGCCGATGTCGCCGTCGCCGACCAGGATGAGCGGCAGGCCGCGCTCGAGAATGCTCGCGAGACCGGCGGCGATGCCGCGGCAGAACGCATCGAGGCGCGCGAAGGTGGCCGAGCCCTTCCAGCGGTAGCAAAGCGCGACCGCCCGCTCGCCTTCGTGCAGGTCGAGCCGCCGCAGCATGGCCTGCACCGCCGCGGCGATCCCGGCGCTGTCGAGCCTGTCGTCCTCGAGCGGCAAGTGCGGCGCGATGACCGGCACGTTTTTCAGAGGAAGCACGTTCTGCGGCGCGACGAATATGGTGCTGCCGCTCACCTGGATGGTGTACTGGGACGCGCCGATCACGGTGGCGCGGATGCCTTCGTCGGGCCGTTCGATGCGTGGTCCCCAGCTTTCAGCCCTGGCGAGGATGGCCTTAGCGAGCGCGAGACCGAGATCGCCGAAGGTCCTGGCTTCGCGGCTATAGATATATTCCGACACGCCGCCCGAGAACGTGATCGCATCGGGCTTGCGCGCGTTGCGCAAAGGCTTCAGGCGGAGGAGGGCGGTGGCTTCGGTGCCGAGTTCGGGTTTGCTGACGATCTCGAACAAACGCTCGGCCATGCGCCGGACCATCGCGTTCAGGAGATTCGCGTCGGGTTTCCTGCCGACTTCGAGACCCAGCCCGACTTCCGCGGCGATGCGCCGGCCGGCTTCCTCGATACGCGCGACGCATCCCTCGGCGTCGAAGGAAACGATGCGCGCTCCGATATCGGCCGCGGTCATCTCCACGACTTCGCCGGCCTCGCATACGGCAATTTTCGTCGTGCCGCCGCCGATATCGATATTCATGACCCGCGCGGATTCCCGGATGGAGCGTGCCGCGGCGCCCGAGCCGAATGCGGCCAGCGTCGCCTCGAGCGCGTCGCCGGCGGAGAGCGACACGAACTTCCCGGCCTGGGAGGCGAACAGCTCGCCGATCGCGCGCGCGTTGCTGCGCCGGACCGCGACTCCGGTGAGGATCAGGGCGCCGGTATCGATGGCCTCGGGCGAAATCCCGGCAAGCTCGTACTGCCTCTCGATGAACCGGCCCAGAGCCGACGCGTCGATCGCCGCCCCGTCCGATGCGTCTTCCAGATAGGGCGTCAGCAGTATCTCGGATTCGTGGACGAGCTTGCGCTCGGACACCACGTAGCTGCTGTCGAGACGCTCGAGCGTAAGGCGCGAGAAGGCGAGGTGCGAGGTGGAGGAGCCGATGTCGACGCCGACGCTTTCGAGGCGGATTTCGTCCTCGATCTCGAGGCTGCGCCGGACGCTGGAAAAGAAAACTCTCCCGCCGGCGGGCTCATCGCTCATCGGCGCGGGTCAGACGACGCTGGATTTCGGCGCGGCGCCCGCGGGTTGCTGATACCACGCCGGGTCCATGCGGCATTCCACGCCGTTTTGCTTCAGCGTGGCCTCGTATTCCCGCCTCAGATAGGGATCTTCCATCCAGTACGGGATCGCGGTCCCGCCTTCATTGACGTCGATGGCGGTGTAATCGGTGTGCTTCGCGCCGGGCGCGCCCGGGTCGCGGCCCGGATTGTGCGGGCCGAACCAGGCCGTCAGGCGGAAAGGATCGCTCCCCACGCTGAAGTGCTGGTGATACCAGCGCGCGCCGCCGGGGGCGGCGGTCACCATGCCGACCGGTTCGTAGTCGAGGCGGCGGATCTCCGCCTGGTGGCCGTCCTTCCACGGCGTCTCGCCGAGGCGCTCGGGCCAGGAATAGGTGTAGCCCTTGCCTTGCAGGCAGATCAGCACCGCGGCCGAGGTGTGCGCGTGCGCCTTGGAGTAGCGGCCGTTCTCGTGCTGGCCGATCCAGAAATAGAAGCAGTTGTTGGTCATGAAGGGCTCGACGCGGCGCCAGCCGACCGAGCGGCGGTTGTCGAGCGGCAGATCGCAGTGGACGGCATCGGGGATGAGGTTGGTGCGGCGCATGGCCAGGCCGCGCACCGGATCGGGCTCGATGTCGTCTTTCGGCTTGTAGAAATCGTCGGCGCCGCTGAAGCGGTCGCGGAACACGAAAGGATTGTTGAACACCGCCTCGACGTTGTTGATCATGTTGAGCACATTGGGCGCGGTCGTGCCGGCGAGGAGGAGGGCGCCGCCGGAAGTGGCGTTGACCAGGCGGTGCCAGGCGTTCATGGGGATGGAGAACATCGATCCCTTCTGCCATTCGAAGACGTGCTTTTTCGTATCGCCTTCGAGCCAGACCTCGGTGGTGCCGCGCCCTTCGACGACGAGAAAGATTTCCTCGTACATGTGCTTCTCGGGGTTGATCGCGCCCGCCGGCGGCACTTCGATCACGTAGCAACCCCATTTCGTCTCGGTGCCGTAGAGCTGGATGTAGTGGCCGCGGCCGCCGGTGCGCTTCCATGGCACGAGCGGAAGATCCTGCACTCGCCGGATGCCGATGCCGCGAAAAACCGGAATGCCCTCGGACTCCATGAAGGCGTCGTAAGGCGTCGGCTGTCTTTTGAACTCTCCGAAGCCGGCCTTGCGCGTGCCGCTCGGTTCGTGCCAATGGGTCTGGTCTTTTTCGTGCGGCATGAAAATGCTCTCGCTTGTAGTATTCGGTGTTCGAACGATTTCCGACGATGTTCCGATAATACGCGGGCACATGAGGAGCACGCAATGCGGATGAAGCACGCGATCTCCCTGCTGCAGGCGCTGGCTCTGATGCCGGCGTGGGCGCCGCTCGCGGTCGCGCAATCGCCGGAGAAGAATGCGGCCGTCTATCGCTACGAGGGCAGCGACCGAACGCAGCGCCTGGTCGCCGGGGCCCGGCAGGAGGGAAAGCTGGTGGTCTACACTTCGCTCGCCACCTCGGAGTCCGTGCCGCTCGCCGCGGCGTTCGAAAAGAAGTACGGCGTCAAGGTCGAACTGTGGCGTTCGCTCAGCGACCAGGTCGGCCAGCGCGTGCTGAACGAAGCCAGGGCGCGCCGCCACATCGTCGACGTGGTGGAAACCAACGGCCCGGTGCTGGAGGCGCTGGCGAGGGAGCGGGTGCTGGGGCGGTTTTCCAGTCCCCATATCGCCGACATCCCTGCCTGGGGCGTACCGGCGCACGGTCTCTGGGTCGCGGACCGCGTTGATTTTTTCGTCGTCGCGTTCAATACGACCAAGGTGCGCCGCGAAGATCTGCCGGCGGGCTACGAAGGCTTCCTCGATCCGAAATGGAAAGGGAAGATCGGGCTGGAAGCGACCGACCAGGAGTGGCTCTTCGGACTGGCCAGGCACTGGGGCGAAAAGCGCGCGCTGGATTTCTTCGACCGCCTCGTGGCGATGAAGCCGGATGTGCGCAAGGGACACGTGCTGCTCTCGGAACTGGTCGCGGCGGGCGAGGTGCCGGTGAGCCTGACCAACTACGCTTCCAACGCCGATTCGATGAAGCGCAGGGACAAGCCGATCGACTGGAAGCCGGTCGAGCCGGTGATCGGCAGGCCGCAGGCACTCGGCCTTGCGGCCAGTGCACCTCATCCCAACGCTGCGCTGCTGTTCTCCGATTTCGTGCTGTCCCCGGAAGGGCAGCAGCTGTTCGATTCAATGGGGCGCTTCCCCGCGAACCAGAAAGTGAAAAGCAGGCTGGGCAACTTTCCCTTCGTGATGCTCGATCCCGTCGTATTGGTCGACGAGGACGAGAAATGGCTTAAGCTCTGGGACCGGCTGACGGCTTCGAGATAGCGCCGCTCTGAGGAAGGCCTGAACAAACGCCGATTTCGTCGTCCCCGCGGAAGCGGGGACCCAGAGGCTTTCGTTGCCCGACGCTGGATTCCCGCCTTCGCGGGAATGACGGCACTAATCAGATCCCCAGGCGCTGCCAGATGATCGAGGTCAAACCCGCCTGGTTCATGGTGTAGAAATGCAGGCCGGGCGCGCCGGCGGAGAGCAGGCGGTCGCACAACTCGGTGACCACGTCCAGACCCAGGCTCCTGATTGATGCGAGGTCGTCGCCGAAGCCCTGCATCTTCAGGCGCAGCCAGCGCGGAATCTCGGCGCCGCAGCTGTCCGAAAAGCGCGCGAGCTGCGAGAAATTTGCTATCGGCATGATGCCCGGCACGATAGGCGTTTTCACGCCGAGCGCCTCGCAGTCGTCGACGAAGCGGAAATAGGCATCGGCGTTGAAGAAATACTGGGTGATGGCCGAATCGGCGCCGGCGTCGATCTTGCGCTTGAAGTTCTGCAGATCGTCCCTGGGGCTTCGCGCCTGCGGATGGATCTCGGGATAGCAGGCGACCTCGATATGGAAATGATCGCCCGTCCGTTCCCGAATGAAGGCCACGAGCTCGCTTGCGTAGCGCAACTCGCCCGCGCTCGCGGACCCTGAAGGCAGGTCCCCGCGCAAGGCGACGATGTGATCGATACCTTTCGCCCGGTACAGCTCGAGCGTTGCGGCGATATCGGCGCGCGTCGCGCCGACGCAGGAGATGTGAGGGGCGGCGGGATGGCCGCCGGACACGATCTCGAGCACGGTCTCCAGCGTGCGGTCGCGCGTGGAGCCGCCCGCGCCGTAGGTGCAGGAGAAAAATCGCGGCTTCAGCTGTCCGAGCTGCTTCCAGGTGGTGCGGAGCTTTTCCATTCCCTCGGGGGTCTTGGGAGGGAAGAACTCGAAACTGAAGGTTCGCGGGTGTTTTTTCTGCGATTCCATTATGGGGAGTCGTGAATCGGTAGCAAATCATAGTCGTCCCCGCGGAAGCGGGGATCCAGGGACTTTGGATGGAAGTCGCTGGATTCCCGCTTTCGCGGGAATGACGCCGGAGTACTCAGCGTATCGACTAGGTAAGCAGCCTCAACCATCGCAAGCAGCCTCAACCATCGCAAGCAGTCTCAACCATCGCAAGCAGCCTCAGCCATCGCAAGCAGTTCCCACCTCAAGGATCGTAGCCGAGATTCGGGGCAAGCCAGCGTTCGGTCTCCTCGAGTGCGAGCGCCTTGCGCCGGGCGTAGTCCGCGACCTGGTCTTCGCCGATCTTGTCCACCGCGAAATACCGGGCGTCCGGGTGGGCGAGGTAGAAGCCGCTCACGCTTGCCGCGGGGAGCATGGCATAGGACTCGGTGAGCGTCATATCCGCTTCGTTCGCCGCGAGCAGCTCGAACAGCGCGCCTTTTTCCGTGTGATCGGGACAGGCCGGATAGCCGGGCGCGGGCCGGATGCCGCGGTATTTCTCGGCGATCAGCTCGGTGCTCGTAAATTTCTCGTCCGCCGCATAACCCCAGTATTCCTTGCGCACGCGCTCGTGCAGGAATTCCGTAAATGCTTCGGCGAGCCGGTCGGCGATCGCCTTCACCATGATCGCGTTGTAGTCGTCGTGCTTTTCCTCGAACGCCTTCACCGCTTCGTCGGCGCCGATTCCGGTCGTGACGGCGAACGCGCCGACGTAATCCGGAACGCCCGAGCCCCTGGGTGCGACGAAGTCGGCGAGGCACAGGTTCGCGCGGTCCGAAGCCTTTTCGGTCTGCTGGCGCAGGCAGTGCCATACCATCGCCGTCTCGCGGCGCGATTCGTCGGCGTAGATCTCGATGTCGTCGCCGACGCTCGCCGCCGGATACAGGCCAAACACCGCGTTGGCTTTCAAGGTTTTTTCGGTGACGATTTTTTCCAGCATCGCCCGGCCTTCGGCGAACACGTTGCGCGCCGCCTCGCCGACCACCGGGTCCTCGAGGATCTTCGGATAGCTTCCGGCGAGATCCCAGGTCTGGAAGAACGGCGCCCAGTCGATATAGCGGGCGATCTCGGCGAGATCGTAGCTGCGCAGGAGCCGGCGCCCGAGGGCGCGGGGCCGCGCCGGCGCGTAGCTCCGCCAGTCGATACGGTGGGCGTTGGCGCGGGCTCTTGCGATCGGCACCAGCGCCTGTCCCTTTTTCGCGGCGTGCTGCGTGCGGGCCTTTTCATAGTCTTCCCGCAGGGACTGCACATAGTCCCGGTTCAGGTCGGTCGAGAGCAGGTTGGAGCAGACGGATACAGAGCGGGAGGCGTCGGGCACGTAC
>DATHHS010000179.1:0-4730 GCA_035317085.1 Burkholderiales bacterium | reverse complement strand
GCCGCGATTGCCCCGGCGGGCGGCGGCTCAGATCGGGTAGATCAGCGACTCGGGCGGAACGTCCGAATCGAGCACGCACAGTTTTTCCCTGAAGTTGAGGCGGCTGCCGGCGATCGCGATGCGGTCGTCGTAGGTGCCCGAGACGAAATGCTCGGTGCGCTTCTCGGGGAAGGTGCGCAGGACCTGGAAGTTCGCCTGCACGCGCAACTCCTCGTCCGAGGCGGCCTGGATGCGGAAGTTGGAGACGAGGTGGCGCTGCGTATGCGGTTCGTAGTCCTCAGACTGGCCGATCGCGGACATCCGGTCGCGCATGCTGGTCTTCGTGGAAAGGAACATGATGTCTTCGTCCGGGCCCATGCGCAGACTGCGCCGCGTCGTGATGCGGTAGGTGCCGGAATCGAGGAAAAACTCCGGCCAGTGCTGGAGCCTGCGCCCGTCGAGGCATTCGGCGTAGCGGGAGTAGAACTCCATGACGTCGAGTCGCAGCTCGGCGGTCAGTATGACTTTTTCCGTGACGGGCATGGGCCCTCCGATCTTAACGGCTGCCAGACGATCAGGCACGGGTCGTTTCAGGCGTATGTAGCCGCAATCCGAATATCACTTTCACCTACTCCCTGGACGTACGCATGCAGCAAGTCGCCCGGTTTGACCGGGGCAACGCCCGCGGGCGTGCCGGTCATGATGATGTCCCCGGGGTGCAGCGTGTACATCGACGAGCCGAATTCGATCAGGCGCTGCACGTTGTACACGAGATACTTGGTGTTCGAATTCTGCCGCAGCTCGCCGTTCACGGTGATGGACAGGTCGAGATTGTTGGGATCGTCGATCTCGTCCGCGGTGACGAGCCAGGGTCCGAGCACGCTGTAGGTATCGATCGATTTCCTGAAGCACTGGAGCTCGGGCCCGCGCACCGTCATGTCCAGGCCGATCGAGTAGGCGCAGACGTAGTCGAGCGCTTTTTCCTTCGGGATCTTGTTGCCGCGCTTGCCGATCACCAGCGCGAGCTCGACCTCGTGGTCGTTGCGCCGCTCGGGCCAGCGCAGCTTGATCTCCTCGCCGAAACCGATGAGCGAGGAGTTGGCCTTGAGGAACAGGCCCCAGTCGCCGATGCCCTTCTGGATGTTGGTGCGCCCGTGGGCGATGCCCGGATCCTTGATCGACTCGGCGATGTGGTCGTTGTAGTTGATGGGCGCGGCGATGATCTTTCCCGGGTTGGGCACGGGCGAGCGCAATCTCACTTTCGCGAGCGGTTTTCTCTTCGCCTTGGGCGCGAGCTTCTTCGCCACGGCGAGCACGCGCTTGAAATTCGCGATCAGCGGGTCGCCATTAGCAATCGGCCAGCTCTGCGTCGGAATGACAGAGAGCGCCTTGCTGACGTCCAAAACTTCGTCGCCCTCCACGATGCCGAGGCGGTTGTTGTCGTAGCGGCAGAGCTTCATGTTCTCGTTCTTACAGAGTCGGATTGTTGACCTCGCCGCCGAGCGCGGCCAAGCCCCAGGCCGAGGCCTGGGTGTCGAAGCTGAAGCTGATGTGGCCGGCGAGCGAGTGCGCATCGCGGAAAATGCGCTCCAGCGGATAGGCCTCGTAGATGCCGTTCGCGCCGGCCATGGCGTGCAGCAGGTCCACCGCCTCGGTGCACAGGTTCACAGCGAAGGCGAGGTTGCGCTTCATGGCGAGTTTCTTCAGCGTGTCGGGGACGAGCTTGCGCGCGGCGAGCTCCTGCGCTTCGATGCAGTCGTTGCGCAGTATCAGCCGCGCCGCGTCGATCTTCGATGCCGCTGCGCCGATCCTGAGCTGCACCGCCTGGAAGTCGCGCATCTTCGCGCCGGTGTAGTTGGTGCTGCGCTGCTTCACCGCATCGATCGTGAGATCCAGCGCGCCCAGAGCGTTGCCCACCGCGCAGGCGCCGATACCGTGGCCGAGCAGGGGGTTCGCCGACACCTGGTAGGCCGGGTTCGCGTTGCTGCGCGCGCCGGGAAATCTGTCGCCGCCGCGCGTGTCGTACATGCACAGCGCCTTGTGCTCGGGGACGAAGACGTCCTTCGCCGTGACGGTCATGCTGCCGGTCGAGCGCATGCCGAGCACCTTCCAGTCGTCGATCACCTGGTACTGCGATTTGTGCAGCAGGCACATGCGGTGATCCACCACCTTGTCGCCGTCCTTCACGGTGACGGCGAGCATGTTCCAGTCGGCGATGTTGACGCAGCTGGAGAAATTCCATTTGCCGCCGATGACGAAGCCGCCGTCCGCCTTGCGGCCTTGTCCTTGCGGGAAAGCGATCCCGGAAGCGATCAGCGCCTCGGGATCGGCGCCCCACACCTCTTCCTGCGCGCGCTCGTCGTAGAGCGCGAGCATCCAGTGGTGGACCTGCAGGTTGGCGAGGTTCCATCCTACCGAAGCGTCGCCGCGCGAGAGCTCCATCGGGAAATCCACGTAGGCCACGTAATCGAATTCCATTCCGCCCCAGCGCTTCGGCTGCAGGGTGCGGATCAGCCCGCTCGCGTGCAGGTCGGCGATGGTCTCCGCCGACATCGCGCGTGCGGCTTCGGCGGCCGCGGCACGGCTGCGCAAGGCCGGCACCAGCTTCCTGGCCCGCTCGACCGCTTCTCCGTAGGAGACGCCGGCGAAGCTCGGTGCGCCCTGATGAGGGGCGTTCATTACGCGGCGACCTTTGCCTTCGCGGCTTTTTTCTTCGCCGGCTGTTTCGACGCTGCGGCGCGCGGCATCTTGGCGTAGTCCTCTCCGCCCCAGTCCGGCGCCTTGGTGATGCCGAAGAAATTGAGCTCGATGGTGAGGCCGTTGGGATCCTTGATGAACAACTGGTAGAGCTGCGATTCGGGGAAGTTGCGCGGCCGGCATTTCACGCCAAGGTTTTTCAGGTGCTTCACGAACTGATCCGGCTCGGTGGCGAGGAAGGCGATGTGGTCGACGACGCCGGCGTGGTCGGTCGCGGCATTCTTCGGGCTGCCGAGGTAGTAGAGCTCGGAGTTGGGCACGCCCGCCTGAGCCATGTGCACCTGGATCTTGCCGTTGATGCCCAGCCAGTAGCCGGGGAACGGAAAGTCGGGCCGCGGCATCACTTCGAAACCGAGCACGTCGCAGTAGAAATCCCTGGTGCGCTCGAGATTGTTGGCGCGAATGAGATAGTGGTTCAGTTCGGTCACGGGCATGGTGGTCCTCCTGCGGGTCCGGCGCCGGGAAACGGGCGCTCACAGCACGATGGCACCATTATGCCAAAGAACGAAGTACACTTTGCAGCTCGCAAAATGATCGGAAGGAGGCAGTAAAGTGGGAAAGATGATCGAGCTGACGGCCGCCGACGGCCACAAACTCGCCGCCTGGCGCGCCGAGCCCAATGGAAAACCCCGCGGAGCGCTGATCGTAGTGCAGGAAATTTTCGGCGTGAACAGCCATATCAAAAGCATCGCCGACGGCTACGCCGCGGACGGCTATCTCGCGATCGCGCCGGCGTTTTTCGACCGCGCGCAGCGCGGCGTGGACCTCGGCTACTCGCCGGCCGACATCGAAGTGGGCCGCACCTTCATCCCCAAGCTGCAATGGGACAACAGCATGAAGGACGCCGCCGCCGCGCTGGACAACGTCAAGTCCGCCGGCAAGGTCGGCATCGTCGGCTACTGCTGGGGCGGCACGGTGTCATGGATGGGCGCCTCGCGCCTGGCGGGCCTGGCCGCCGCGGTCACCTATTACGGCGGCGGCATCACCGCGAATTCGGGCGAGAAGCCGAAATGCCCGGTGATGTCCCATTGGGGCGAAACCGATCACGCGATCCCGCTCGAGGGCGTAAAGAAGTTTCTCGGCGAGCATCCGGAAGTGACTTCTTACGTCTATCCCGCGGGTCACGGCTTCAATTGCGACCAGCGCGGCTCCTACGACGCCGCGAGCGCAAAGCTCGCGCGCGAACGCTCGCTTGCGTTCCTGCGCAAGCACATCGGGTAGGAATAGCACGTCGTCCCCGCGCAAGCGGGGACCCAGCGACTCTGGATTCCCGCTTTCGCGGGAATGACAGCTCAGTCAGCGTCGCTTCGCCTTGCGCACAGGCCTGCGCTGGCCGGGGAGTACACCCGCCTCTTCCAGTTCCCGCATCGACTCGCGCGTGAACTCGGCGCTGGGCGCGTCGCCGCCGATCACGAACATCAGAATCGAGGGCTTGTTCTTCGGGCCGCGGGTCACGTTCATGAAGCGGCGCGAGGCGCCGGGCGGGAACGAGATCAGGTCGAGCGGCTTCAGGTCCACGTGCTCGAGCTTGCCGCGCCCGTTCTCCCAGCTCGCGCGCCAGGTGCCGGTCATGGCGATGAAAGTCTCGTTGGTGTCGTGGTTGTGCAGCATCGGGCCCTTGCCGGGCAGCGCGCGGCAATAGCCGAGGTTGAAGCCTTCGGAGATCTTGATCGCCGCAAGGCGCGCGGCAATGTCGCCCACCGGCGATTGCTTGCCGTTCGCCTCCACCCTGGGCGGCTGAAAGCCGATGACGTTGTAGAGAATACGCTCGCAACCGGGCATCTTGGAATCGGGCAGCCCGCCGTCCGAGCCTTTCAATTTCTTGAAGCGCGCGACGCGCTTCATCATCGCCTTGCGCGATATGCGGCATGGCGCTGGCGATGAGTGGCAGATGGCGGGCAATGTCGGCGGATCGCTCCAGCTCGGCGTGGCGCGTGAGCGCTCCGATGCGGAGGTGATTCTTCGCGACCTTGATCCCGGAGAGCCCCGCGATG
>DATHHS010000178.1:0-5397 GCA_035317085.1 Burkholderiales bacterium | reverse complement strand
CTCGCTGGCGCGGCGTGCGTCGTCGCCCCGGACACGGGCGTGCTGCATCTGGCCGCCGCGCTCGGTGCGCCCGTAATCGGGCTGTATGCGCCGACTTCCGCTTCGCTGGCCGGACCGCGCTCGCGGAAACGGACGCCCGTGATCATTCAGAAGCCGCCGAGCCGCGAACCTTGCCTTGCCAAGCGATGTCCCACGCCGAACGACTGCATGGACCAGATCAGCGTCGAGGAAGTGCGCGCAGCGCTCAATTCGGCGCTTTCTCGATGAAGCGCACGGTCGCGCACCTGCTTCCGAATCACAATCCGTTTCCGCCAACCTACCCGGCTGGTACCGAGTTACGGGTGGAGATGGTGTCGCGCCGCCAGGTCCGCTACCGCCCGGTCGTCGTTTGCGGATGGTTCGAGGGGCAGGCGGATACGGAGGAGCTGTCGCCGATGCGCATCCGCCGGATTCGGGTCGGGCGCGTGTACCGGAGGCTGTTCCAGAAGATCACGCGCCTCGATCCGTTTCCCTACGTCGAGCGCATGCGGCGGATCCTGCAGGATGAACAGGCGGCGATTGCACACATTCATAACGAGCCCAAGCTGCTCTCCGGGCTGGCTCCGCGACTGGCTCAGTCGTCGCTGCCAGTCGTCGTTCACGTGGCAAACGAGAAGCCGCTGCCGAGATCCGAGACTCACCGCGTCGCACGCTGGATCGCCTGCAGTCGATATATTCAGGATTGGCTCGAGCGGGACAACGCGATTCCGGCGGATCGTATCCAGGTCATCTACACCGGGGTGGACGCCGCTGCACGACCTCCGCGCTGGCGGGTGTCCGATTCGATGCGTGCCGGCCTGCGCCAAGGCTTCGGCGTGGTGGATCCGCAGGCAACGGTGCTGCTCTTTGCGGGACGTCTGGTGAAGGAAAAAGGTGTGCGCGAGCTCCTGGATGCCTACGAAAGGCTGCGCCGGCGCACGCCTCGCCCGATCGTGTTGCTGGTTGCCGGAAATGTACGCGACAGCGACGACCCGGACAACGAGAAGGCGGTGTACGGAAAGGCAGTCACGAAGCGGATGGCATCCATGGAGGGTGTGCGCTGGGTTGGAAGCCTGCGACCCGACCAGATGCACGATTTTCTGCTGGCAGGGGACGTGTTCGTCATGCCGTCGCTCTGGAACGACCCGTTTCCCACCGTCATGCTCGAAGCCGCCGCAGCGGGGCTGCCGATCGTCGCGCCGGCGCGCGGCGGCATCGCCGAGTTTCTGGAGGGCTGCACTGACTTTTCCTTTGTCACCGACGCCGCCGATCCGGATGCGATCGCCACGGGGATCCTGCGCTATGTCGAGTCGCCAGGAGCACGGGAAAGCGCCGGCCATTGGCTGCGAGAACGCGTCGAGCGTGCTTTCGGCTGGGATCGGGTATGCGGGGAGTTCGAAGATTTGTACGACAGGCTGCTTCAGGATCCAAGACGCCTCCGCGCTGCGCCGTGAAAATCTGCATCTACAACGTTACCAGTTGCCACCTTCACGGCGGATTGGAAACCTACTGCTGGGAGATGGGGAGGGCGCTGGCGCGGCGTGGCCACAGCGTATCTTTGGTGGCCGGCGCGCGCGGCAGTGCATGGCACGACGAGGTGACGTTGGCGCAATTCCCCTTCCGTCTCGAACAGGAGTGGCCGGACTTCGGCCACCGCTTCCAGCGTCTGATGGAGCGACTGTCATTTGCGCGCATGGCGCTCGATCACGTGCTGTCCGCGCGGTACGATGCTTTGGTCATCTGCAAGCCCTATGACTTTCCGGTCATGTGGCACGCCAGGCGCCGCGGTATGAAGGCGCAGGTTGTGTTTCACGCGAGTGGAACGGAGTTCTATTTTGGCGACCGCTGGTTTTCTGGAGTAGTGGACCGCTGGCTTGCCGTGAGCCGCTATACGGCCGCACAACAGGAAGGGCGCTATGGTCGCGCCACATCGGTCGTATACAACGGCGTCGATGTTGAGCGCTTTCGTGTCGTGGAGCGCGATCCCAGTCTACGCAGGAGATGGGATGTGCCTGCGAATGCCCGACTGATTGTCAGCACCGGTCGGCTGGTCGGCTGGAAAGGCCTTCGTATTATCGTATCCGCGATGCCTCGCCTTCCCGGCGACGTTCATTACCTGGTGATTGGCGCCGGGACGGAGGCGGAGTCCCTGCGCGCGCACGCTTCGGCATTGGGGGTGGCCGACCGGGTCCATCTCATCGGGCGGGTCGAGCATCCCGAGTTACCCGAAGTGTTGAGTCAGGCGGACATTTACGTCCAGCCTTCGATCGGCGAGGAATCTTTCGGCATCAGCGTCGTGGAGGCCATGGCCTGCCGCCTGCCGGTCCTCGCGTCGGACATCGGCGCTTTGCCCGAAGTGGTTGTCGACGGTGAGACGGGCGCGTTGGTGGCGCCGGGTGACGTTCGCGCCTGGACTGCGGCACTGGCCGACCTGCTCGCCGATCCCCCGCGACGGCTGCGCATGGGCGTTGCTGCGCATGCACGTGCCGAGGCGAAATTCACCTGGGCGTCGGTCGCTCGGGACCTGGAGGCGACTATCCTGGGAGACGCGCCATGTGCGGCATCGTAGGCGCCGTTCTCCGAACCGGGGGTTCCACGCGGCTGGACGATGCGGTTGAGCGTCTGCGTCACCGTGGGCCGGACGACAGCGGCGTGTGGAGCGAAGCGGGCACGCATCTCGGCTTCAGGCGCCTTGCCATCATCGATCTTACCGATAGCGGGCACCAGCCGATGGTGTCGCCCGACGGCCGCCACGTGATCGTCTTCAACGGCGAGATTTACAATTTCCCCGAGCTGCGCGCGCAGCTCGACGCCGCTGGCGAGACCTTCCGCGGGCATTCGGATACCGAAGTGCTGCTGCGGGTTTTCATGCGTGAGGGACTCGAGGGCTGCCTGGCGAAGCTGCGCGGCATGTTTGCTTTCGCGATCTGGGACCGGCAGGAGAAAACGCTGTCGCTCGCGCGCGACCGTCTGGGCGTGAAGCCGCTCGTCTACGCCGAGACGCCGCGCGGTTTCCTGTTCGGCTCGGAGATCCAGGCGCTGTTTGCGCTCGATCCGGCGCTTTCGCGAGAGCCCGACATCCGCGGCATCGATCACTTTCTCACCTTCCAGTACATCCCGGCGCCCATGTCCGGATTTGCCGCGATCCGGAAGCTGCCGCCCGCGCACGCCATGGTGGTGAGGAACGCCCGCGTCGAGCGAGTCTTCCGTTACTGGGACCTCGATCTCACGAAACGCAGCAAGCTGTCGTTTGATGAGGCTTGCGAGGCGCTGCGCGAGCAGGTGCTCGAGGCGACGCGGCTGCGCCTGGTGTCCGACGTGCCGCTGGGCGCGTTTCTCTCCGGCGGCGTCGACTCGAGCATCACCGTGGCAGCGATGGCGAGGCTCGGCGCCTCCCCGCTGAGGACTTTCTCGATCGGCTTCGAGGACGAGCGCTTCAACGAGCTGCCCCACGCCAGGGAGGTGGCGAGGCATCTGGGCACCGAGCATCACGAGATGACGGTGAAGGCCGACGCCGTGGCCATCATGCCGATGATGATCGATCATCTCGGCGAGCCGCTCGCCGACAACTCGGTGATCCCGACCTACTACGTGTCGCAGTTTGCGCGCACCGGTGTCACGGTCGCGCTCACCGGCGACGGTGGCGACGAAGTGTTCGCCGGCTATCGGCGCTTTTATCAGATCCGGCGGGTCGAGTGGCTGGCGCGTCGCGGCCTGCTGCCCCTGTGGCGTGGCCTGCGCCGGGCGACCGTAGCACTGGAGAGCCGCTCGCGGCCGCAAAAGGGTCGCCGCCGGTTCCCGTCAACGCGGGCCGATGAGATGCTTGCGCTCGACGGTCTGGCGCGCTACAAGCACTTGCTGGCCTTTTACTCGGATCCGGAGAAGGAAGGCATACTCACGCCCGAGCTGCGCGCGCGCATCGGCAAGAGCGCGACTACGGAATACCTGGCGGAGCGTTTCGAGCGATCCGGCGAGGACGTGCTCAATCGCTATCTGTATCTCGATCTCGTCACCTATCTGCCCGAGGATATCCTCTTCAAGGTCGATATCGCCAGCATGGCCAACTCGCTCGAATGCCGCTCTCCCTTCCTCGATCACAAGCTGATCGAATTCGCGGCAACTCTCCCGGGGCGCTACAAGCTCTCGCCCGCGGGGCGGCACAAGCACATCCTCAAGGCGGCCTTTGCCGACTGGCTGCCGCGGGGCTTCATGGACCGGCCGAAGAAGGGATTCTCGGTCCCGCTGACGCGCTGGCTGAAGGAAGACCTCGCGGACATGATGCGCGACACGCTGGTGTCGCGAAAGACGCTTTCGCACTGGTTCCGGCAGGAGGAAGTCGAACGCTATGTCGAGGAGCACGTCTCCGGCCGCGCCTCGCACAGCACCCGGCTATGGCCGTTGCTTGTGCTCGCGCTGTGGGTGGAGCGTTTCAAGGTGCCGGTTTGACCGTTTGCAGACGGGTGCGACAAGGCAGGAGGACAAATGAAAATTCTGGTTACAGGGGGCGCGGGATTCATCGGGTCGCATCTTTGCGAGAAACTGGTCAATAGCGGCCACGACGTCCTGTGTGTCGACAACTATTTCACGGGGAGCAAGGACAACATTGTCCACCTGCTGCGCAATCCCCTGTTTGAAGCGATGCGTCATGACGTTACGTTTCCGCTCTATGTTGAAGTCGACCGCATCTTCAATCTCGCTTGTCCGGCTTCCCCCATTCACTATCAGCTCGATCCGGTGCAGACCACTAAAACAAGTGTGCACGGGGCGATCAACATGTTGGGCCTGGCAAAGCGGGTCAAGGCGCGGATACTGCAAGCCTCGACCAGCGAAGTCTACGGCGATCCCGAGGTGCATCCGCAGACCGAAGCATACTGGGGCCGCGTCAATCCCATCGGTCCCCGCGCCTGCTATGACGAAGGCAAGCGCTGCGCCGAAACGCTGTTCTTCGACTATCACCGACAGCACCGATTGGAGATCAAGGTGGCACGCATCTTCAATACTTACGGTACGCGCATGCTGCCCGATGACGGGCGCGTGGTGAGCAACTTCATCGTGCAGGCGCTGCGCGGTCAGGACATCACCATCTACGGCGACGGCACGCAGACCCGCTCCTTTTGCTACATCGACGATCTGGTGGACGGGCTGCTGAAGCTGATGGATTCGCCCCCCGCAATCACCGGCCCGGTGAACCTCGGCAATCCTGTCGCGTTCACCATGCGGGAACTGGCCGAAATGACGCTGAAATTGACGGGGAGCCGCTCGAAGCTTGTGTTCCTGCCGTTGCCCCAGGACGATCCGCGCCAGCGTCAGCCGGATATTTCGTTTGCGCGCTCCTCGCTGGCATGGGCGCCGACGGTGCCATTGGAGGAGGGCCTAAAG
>DATHHS010000177.1:0-22571 GCA_035317085.1 Burkholderiales bacterium | reverse complement strand
TCCCGACGTGCGGGAAAAACTTTCGCGCCTGGGCGCCGAGCCAATGGACTACAACCCCGAGCAGTTCAATGTCTACATCCGCGACGAGATCGCCGCGAACGCCGCGCTGGTGAAGGCGGCGGGAATCAAGCTGGACTGAAGAACGGAGCAGCGCGTTACGCGCGGGAAAACCGGGGACAGACCACGGTTTTCCGGGCTAGGCGGTGTGAGGAACCGTGGTCTGTCCCCGGTTTTGGTCACGCGAAAGCGATCGCGCCGCCGGCGAGGGCCGCGACGACGATAACGACGAATAGGACTCGCGCTCCCGGATCGCGCGCGATCCGGCGCAACAAACCCACCGGGCGGGGCGTCCGGGTGAGCAGTCTGCGATCCCGTCGCGTGGGTTCGGTCAGGCGCTCGATCGCTTCCTTGCAATCGAACCTGAGCGACACGGGAAGCCGCGTATCGGACCCGATCGCGCCCGCCGCGGGCGCCTGCAGCGCCGATCTCAAGGCCTCCGGGTCGAGCTTCATCGTCTTGGTGGTGTCGATCTCGCGCCCCTTCTTTTTCGAAACGGCCGCCTCGCGATGGACGAGCTCGGCGAGGACGGAGCGCAGATCGGCGGCGAGCTCGAAAGCGTCCTGATAGCGAACCGCCGGATCTTTTTTCAGCGCACGCTCCACCACGAAGTCGAGCATCGGCGGCACCTCGGGATTCACCCGGCTGGGCGCGGTGGGCTGGAAGTTGACCACGTTGTGGAAGATTTGCGGCGTGTCCTCGCCGGAAAACAATTTCGTATGGGTCAGCATCTCGTAGAGGACCACCCCGAGCGAAAAAATGTCGGAGCGGTGATCGACCGGCGATCCCGAAACCTGCTCGGGGGACATGTATTTCGGGGTGCCGAGCAGGAGGCCCGTGCTCGTCTTGTGATCGGAAGCGCGCATGCGCGCGATGCCGAAGTCCATGATCTTCACCTGGTCGTGCGGCATGAGCATGATGTTGCTCGGCTTGATGTCCCGGTGCACCACTCCGTGCTCGTGCGCGTAGCCCAGGCCCTCGGCCACCTGCTCCGCGATGTGCACGGCTTCGGGCACGCCGACCGCGCCATCCTTCATCCGGGCGCGGAGCTCGGTGCCCTTCAGGAACTCCATCGCCATGTAGGCGAGATCGCCCTCCTGGCCGAAATCGTACACGGTGATGATTTGCGGGTGGTTCAAGCGCCCGGCGGCCTTGGCTTCCTGGGAGAAGCGCGCCTGGTAATCCGAGCGCCCGGCCACGTCGTCCGACAGGATGATGGTCTTCAGCGCGACGGTGCGGTCCAGGGCGGGGTCCTGGCCCTTGTAGACGACCCCCATCGCGCCGCGGCCGAGCTCGCCGGTAATCTTGTAGCGGCCGAGCTGGCTCAGTTTCTTTTTGGCCATCGTCAGGAGAGCGCTGAATGAGTCAAGCCGCCGCCTAGAACTTGAGCTTTTCGCGCAGTCCGCGGGTGTAGTTCTCGCGCTGCTTCGCGGAAATCCCCAGCTTCCCGAAAACACCGTCCAGAAATTTCTGTTGCCCACCCGTGGCGACCCGCGCGGCGGCGCCCGCCACGACCAGGCCGATGACAACCGCGGCGCCGAGCGCGATCAGGCGCCTCTGCCTGCGCCGGGCCGCCTGCGCGTCCGGGAAGAACAATTCGTGCGTCCGCAGCCCGCCGTCTGTGAATGTTCCGGCCGGGAAAAATCCGGCCTCCGTGCCCGGCGTGACATCCGCCAGCGCGTCGCGGAAAGACCGTGAGATCAGCACGCGCGAGGGCGAAGCGAATTCGGCGACGCTCGCCGCTACGGCGATTCCGTCTCCGATCATCCCGTTCTCGCCGCCCGACGCCATCTGCACCGTGCCGTGATTGATCCCGATGCACAAGGGGAGTCCCGCCGCCGTCGCGGGCAGCGCGCGCTCGGCGAGGCGCAAGGCTCCCTGGGGATCGGCGAGAACCGCGATCGCGGTTCCGTCCGCAGCGTCGAGCACGATCCGCGCCGCGGGCGCAAGCTCGGCGACGGTCACTGCCACCACCGCTTCGAGCTGCGCCCGGAGCCGCGCCTGCTCCTGAACCGGTCTGCGGGCGAACTCCTGAATTCTCAGAAAGACGACGCTGGCGAGAGTGGCGGCCGCGTTCGTTGTTTTCATTGGTGAAACGTCTAGAGTTTCGCCGATCTTACCCTTTACTCATTCCTTGCGCTTACAATCTCCGGGGGATTTCGGAACGGCGACGACAGGAATTATTTTCGAACGGCGACGATGGAAATCATGGCAGAGCTCAAGGCGGTCAATCTCGCTCAGGTTTCCGAGGGTATCAAGAAGAGCGTGAAGCCGGTGAGCATCCTCTGGCAGGCGCCCGACACCATCGCCTTCGTCGCCCGCGGGAGAGAACACCGCAGTGAATTCCACGCCGATCCGAGCGACGAGGTCATGTACATGATCAAGGGCGTGATGGACCTGCACTACCGCACGCCCGAAGGCGAGGAGAAGGTGGCGGTCGTGCGCGAGGGCGAGATCATCTACTGCCCGGCGGGCGTGCCGCACTCCCCGCGCTTCTCGCCCGACTCGTTCCTCCTCGTTCTGGAGCGCAAGCGGCGCGCAGGCGAAATGGACCGGTTCATGTGGTATTGCGAGAAATGCCGCGCGCCCCTGTACGAGGCCGTGCGCCACGTCCCGGACTACCGCGAGGATCCGGTGTCGCGCGTGTACGAGGAGTTCTATTCAGAGGAATCGCACCGCGCCTGCGGCAAGTGCGGGCACGTCACGCCGAGGCCGACTGCCTAAGGCAAAAAAAAATCCTCCGGAAACGACCCCGAAGGACGATGAAACCGTTTGATCGTCAGTAAGGCTTATCTCTGGAAACGTTCTCAGCGGGCGCAGCCGGCGGTGTCTGCTTCGACCCCCTTGGCAGACGGCAGTGAGCGCAGTTGTGCCTGAGAGGCTTGCAGAAGTACCAGGTCTCGAAAAATGCCTTGTGGCAGCCGGGACAGGCAAAGCGTGCCATGCGGCTTCCGGCCCAGGCGATCGCGATCATCCAGAGGGGCGCGACAATGAGAAACGATGCGCCGTGGAGAGGCAGGTCGTTCAGCAGATAGGCAAGCAGGAACACCCCGGGGATGCAACCGAAGAGCAGCAGCCAGAGAGTCGCAGACTTGCGATCCAGATCGTGCCATGCCGCGTCGAACGAAAGACTGGGTATCGGTGTTGTCATTTCTGTCGGGAAACCGCTCAAGCTGCGGACCCCGTCGGCCGAAGGGCGAGCACCCTTCTGTAATGTATTGCGGCAGTCAGGGTATCCATGGTCTGCTGGTGGTCCGGGTTCGAGCGTCCATAAGCCTGCTCGAGGCTGCCTTTGGCGCTTTGCCAGTCCCGGCGCACCATGTGCGAGTCGAATCCGACCGACTTTCGCACGGCACCGGCCGCCATGATCGCCTTGAACCAGACATCCATCAGGCCGTCCAGCGCTTCGCTGGACGGGGCCCGCGAGATGCGAATTGCCCAAGGCAGATCCCGAACGGTCACATATCCATCCCGGGCATGCCGCCCATTCCACCCATGCCGTGGCCGCCGGCGCCGGCGCTTTCCTTCTCTTCAACCAACTCGGCCACCGCCGCGTCGGTCGTGAGCAGCAGGCCGGCGACGGACGCCGCGTTCTGCAGCGCCGTGCGCGCGACCTTGGTCGGATCGACCACGCCCATTTCGACGAGATCGCCGTAGGCTTCGGTCTGGGCGTTGAAGCCGAAGTTGCCCTTGCCTTCCGCGACCTTGTTCATCACCACCGAGGGCTCTTCGCCCGCATTGGCGACGATCTGGCGGAGCGGCTCCTCCAGAGCGCGGCGCACGATCTTGATGCCGGCCTCCTGGTCGGGGTTGTCGCCCTTGACCTTGTCCAGGGCAACGCGGGCGCGGATGTACGCCACACCGCCGCCGGGGACGATGCCTTCCTCGACCGCCGCACGGGTCGCGTGCAGGGCGTCTTCGACGCGGGCCTTCTTCTCTTTCATTTCGATTTCAGTGGCAGCACCCACTTTGACCAGTGCAACGCCGCCGGCGAGCTTGGCGACGCGCTCCTGCAGCTTTTCCTTGTCGTAGTCGCTGGTGGCTTCTTCGATCTGGGTGCGGATGCTCTTCACCCGTGCCTCGATCGTCTTGGCATCGCCCGCGCCGTCGATGAGGGTCGTCTTTTCCTTGTCTATTTCAACGCGCTTCGCCTGCCCGAGATCCTTCAGCGTCACCTTCTCCAGGGTCAGCCCGACTTCTTCGGCAATGACCTGGCCGCCCGTGAGGATGGCGATGTCCTCGAGCATGGCCTTGCGGCGGTCACCGAACCCCGGCGCCTTCACTGCGCAGGTCTTCAGGATACCGCGCAGGTTGTTGACCACGAGTGTTGCGAGGGCCTCGCTTTCGACTTCCTCGGCGATCACCAGCAGCGGCCGCCCGGCTTTCGCCACCTGCTCCAGGAGCGGAAGCAGGTCGCGGATGTTGGAGACCTTCTTGTCGTACAGAAGCACGTAGGGATTGTCCAGGACCGACATCTGCTTGTCGGCGTTGTTGATGAAGTAAGGCGACAGATAGCCGCGGTCGAATTGCATGCCCTCGACCACTTCGAGCTCGGTCTGGAGGCTCTTGCCGTCCTCGACCGTGATCACGCCTTCCTTGCCGACTTTCTCCATGGCGTCGGAGATGATCTTGCCGATCTCGTTGTCCGCATTGGCCGAGATCGCGCCGACCTGGGCGATTTCCTTGCTGGTGGTGCAGGCCTTGGACATCTTCTTCAACTCTTCGACGACCGCAATGACCGACTTGTCGATGCCGCGCTTTAAATCCATTGGGTTCATGCCGGAAGCGACGAACTTCATCCCTTCCTTCACGATCGATTGCGCGAGAACGGTGGCTGTCGTGGTGCCGTCGCCGGCGACGTCCGAAGTCTTGGAGGCGACTTCCTTCACCATCTGTGCGCCCATGTTCTCGAACTTGTCCTTCAGCTCGATTTCCTTGGCGACCGATACGCCGTCCTTGGTTATCGTGGGTGCGCCGTAGGAGCGCTCCAGGATTACGTTGCGGCCCTTGGGGCCGAGGGTCACCTTGACCGCGTCGGCGAGGATATTGACGCCCGCGAGCATCTTGTGGCGCGCGGACTCATGAAACCGGACATCTTTGGCAGACATGTTTTGCTCCTGGATTTTAAGTGGTTGTTCCTGCTTACTTCGCGACGACGCCCATGATGTCGTCTTCACGCATCACGAGGTACTCGGTGCCTTCGATTCTCACCGCCTGGCCCGAAAACTTGCCGAACAGGATGCGGTCGCCCACTTTCACATCGAGCGGGCGCAGCTTGCCGTCTTCGAGGATCTTGCCCTTGCCGACGGCGATGACCTCGCCCTGATCGGGTTTTTCTCCGGCGGTATCGGGAATCACGATCCCGCCAGCGGATTTGCTTTCCGCATCGAGACGCTCCACCACAACGCGGTCGTGCAAGGGACGGATTTTCATCATGACATTGCATCCTTAACAGTCAACGGAGAGCCGCTCGCACGGCTAAAAAGAACCGATGCGAAAAACTCGTCGGTTCTGGCTTGTCTGCGATTTCCGGTTGATCTGCTGACCGCCGATCAACGCGGCGACGGGATAGGCTGGTCGCTTCTGGAAGCAGGTGGTATGATACTGACCGGTAACTCTCTTGTCAACCAGAGATTACGCATGGCCAAGCCACCCAAACCCAACGGACGATTGCATCTCCACGCTCCCCGGAAACGGACCGCGAACCGCCCGAGCGCCCGCGAACGCATCTTCGATAAAGCCTCCGAGCTCTTCTACCTCAGGGGCATTCGTGCGGTCGGGGTGGAAATGATCGCAGCGGAAGCCGATACCACCAAGATGAGCCTGTACCGGAACTTCCCGTCCAAGGACGAGTTGGTAGCCGAATGGCTGCGCGAGCACGACGCCAACTTCTGGCAGACGTGGGAAGCGATGGCGAGCCGGTATCCCCAGGATCCGCGCAGGCAGCTCAAGGCCGCCTTCGCCTTGTTGGCCAAGCACGTTACAGATCCCAAGGCCAGGGGCTGCCCCATGGCGAACGCGGCGGTGGAGCTCACCGAAAAGGATCATCCTGCGAGAAAAGTGATCGAAGCGCACAAGGCGAAATTGCGCGCCCGCCTCGCGCAAATATGCACTCAGATAGGCACCCGGGATTCGAGGCTGCTGGCCGACCAGTTGTTCCTTCTGATGGAAGGCGCACAGGTCACGACCCAGACTCTGGGGGCGCACGGTCCGGCGAGGAACGTCGCCCGCGCCGCGCAGATGTTGATCGATGCACACTTGCGGATGTCTTGATGTCCAGACTCGAGACACCGTTCCGAAGGAGATCGAGATGAATTCAGAGCATGCAACGCCCGAAGTGATCCACGCGCTCGCGGACATCGAGACGCAACGTCAGAAAAGGGAGAAGGAGTCCGGTGTTCCGGTGTCGTGCAGTTGGGCGCTGCGCAAATTGCACGAGTTGCTCCCGCACGATAGGAAATCCTGGAGGGCGAACGTGAGACCTGCGGTGACCCTGGCGGACATCCGGGCCGCGACTCTGGCGATGGGGCGACTGAGAAAGCTGTCCCAGGCGACGGGCTATCGCGCAACGGCGAAGAGCAGTGCCGCGGCAAAAGCAAAGGTCGCAGCGCGCGAATCCGCCGGAAACCGGCGCTGAGGCGCGAGCGCCGGAGGCCCGGAGGATCTGTACCGGACCAGCGAACTCCTTGACCGGGGCGGCATGCCCCTGTATAAGACCTCTGCAGGATTTTCAAGCAGTGAAATTGCTGGTCCGTTGCGTACGCCGTACTCATCAGGTCGTCGTTTCCCTCCCCTTGAAGTTCCCGCACCCGGGCAAGTGCCCGTTTTTAATTTTTCATAGAGAGAGAACATGAGTACAGGTACCGTTAAATGGTTCAACGACGCCAAGGGCTACGGATTCATCACGCCCGATGGCGGCGGCAAGGATGTCTTCGCCCACTTCTCGGCGATCCAGGACAGCGGCTTCAAAAGCCTGAAGGAAAACCAGAAGGTGTCCTTCGAGGTCGCGGCCGGCCCCAAAGGCGAACAGGCGATCAACATCAAACCGATCGAGTGACGACGCCCTCGATGCGAAAAAGCCCGGGTTCCCGGGCTTTTTTTTCGGCCGTGGCGCGGAATACGATCCTATCCGCGGCCCTATCCTATATCGTCAGCCGCGGGGAATCTTCGTCGGCCATGCTTCTGCCGAGATCGGTCGCGTAACGGGTCGCGCCCCTCGCGGTTTCGAAAAGCGGCTGCAGGCCGGGAAACGACTGGCTCTTGGAAAGGGCCTCCTCGCAAGGCAACCGCGTCATCGTCAGTCTGGGCTGCCACTTGTTTCCGCCCGGCAAATGGAATGCGCTCGCCTCGATCAGATATCCCTTGCGTTTCTCGCGATGGATCGGCATGGTGTTCCCCTGAGCGCGGTCGTTCACGGTATCACAGTTGCGGACTAACAAGGACAATCTATGGACAAGCGAAAGGTGTGGCGGGAGCAGGAGCAACGACTGGTTGAGCGCTGGAACGCGGCCTCGGAAAAATATCGGGATGCCCAAACCGAAATTTCGCGTGGACATATCCTGCCGGGCGATGCCGCACCGACAGAAGATCCGGTGCTCAGGGCTCAGGCGGCCCGAGCCGAGCTCGAGGCCATGAGAAAGCAGCTGGCGCGCCTCAAGGCGGAGTTCAGCAACGGCAAGCGCTACTAGAGCCGGGCGAGCGTCCCGCACCGGCGCTACCTTTACATTCGCAGGATGCGCTCGGCGTTGCCGTGCGCGATCTTCTCGCGGTCCGCGTCGCTGATCGAGAGCTTTTCCAGGAATTCCATTCCCGCGCTGTTCGCTTCGTAAGGCCAGTCCACGGCGAACAGGATGTTGTCCGCGCCGAGCGCGAGCAGCGTGCACAGGAACGCGGGCTCATACCAGTTGCCGCTGGTCGTGACGAACAGGTTGTCCCTGAAGTATTGCAGCGGGGTTTTTTTAAGGCCCCGGCGTGCGGCAGCGCGATGAGTGTGATCGTTCAGCCGGTGCATCGCAAAGGGCAATCCCTCGCCAAGATGGCCGAGAATGATTTTCAGGCGCGGGTAGGCGTCGAACACCCCGGCGAAGACGATCCGCAAGAAATGGCAGCTCGTATCGACCGCGAATCCCCAACCCGCGCGGGCGAGCTCCTCGTAGCCCTGAAAGTAGGCCTTGACCACATCCGGGTGCGGGAGCGTGGGGTGCAGATAGAGAGGCACGTCGAGCTTCTCGGCGCGCTCGAAAATCACCCAGTATTTTTTCTCGTCGAGGAAGCTCCCTTGAGTGTGGCCGTGGATCATCGCGCCCTTGAAGCCGAGCTTGACGACGCAACGCTCGAGCTCATCGGCCGCCGCTACTGGGTCGGCGGTGGCAAGCGCGGCGAAGGCCGCGAAGCGGTCGGGATGCGCCCTGACTGCAGCGTACGCAAGGTCATTGGCATCCTTCGCCATCGGTATCGCAAGATCCGCGCCGAAACCTTGCGGCCCGGGCGAGCCGAAGGAGAGCACTTGCACGTCGATTCCCGCCGCGTCCATGTGAGCGAGACGTTTCGCTCCGAGGTCCGAATTCTGCTCGACGATGTCGTGACCGATCTGCTCGCTGCGGCTGGCGAGATAGAAATTCCGGAACTCGTTCGCGGCGACCTTCTGCCGGTACATCGGCGTGATGAAATGCTCCTCGATGGCGATCGTCTTCATGGGATTCCTTTCGACTTTACTCGACGCTTGAGATGAGCAGAGGGCATTTGCACGTCGTGGCCGGTCCCGCAAGGGGTCCGATCGCGGCAGGCGCGTGCGGAAGCATACACGATGGCGAACTCCGTCGTGGCCGTGGCGGAATGCGACAAAAAGCCGGTTCTGCGGACGTATTGCACACGACCGGGCCTCATGACAATTGCATACTGCCCCGGTTGGTCTTACGATGCGCGCCATGAAGACTTCAATGCGACGCACGATGAAACACAGCGAACGCGAATTGAGGGCCGCGGCGAACGACATGGCCGGCCAGCTTCGCCCGCGCAGCATGCTGCGGGACGCGAGCGATCTGCTCGCCAAGTTTCAGCGCGACGAGGTCTTCCGGGACTACGTCGTGAGCCGGATATGGACCGTAATTCCGGTGGTCCTCATGTTCGTCCTGGTCAGCACCGTGTGCTCGATCGACACCATGTTCAGGGTGGCCCGGCTGGTGTCCGATTCGCCGCTGTGGCTCAAGGGCTTCGCGCTGCTCGTCGGGGCGGCGGTATGGCTGTGCGGCGTGCTCGCGCAGATCTACGTGTTCCTGCTCTGGCTGGAGGAAAGGGCCGCGCAAAAAAACCTGTCGGAGCGCGGGGTACGCGTCGAGGTTCCCGCGGGCGTTCTTGCCTACCTGAAATACAGCCGCGCCCTGCCGCCGTGGATTCTCATCCTGATCTTCGTCGTTCTTCCCCTGGGGGTCATGGCCCGCAATGCGCCCCTGGCCGCCCTGATACTCGCCACGCTGGCGGCTCTCGCTCCCGTTCTCTTCAAGAAGCTCGATTCCTGACGCGTTTCTAGTTCTCGCACGCACTCGGGAACGGTGCGCGGGCTTTCCGCTATGTACGGGTAGATGTTTGCATATACCCGTATATGGTTTTAGCATTGCCGACTTGCTGACTATTGCTAGTTAGGTGTCATCAAGATATGGGCAAAGAGTGGAGCGAAAGAATCGCAGGGCTTGCGGTGGATGCACTGGTAACCGCGAAAGTATTGCGAAAGGAAGACCTCCCGCGCGCTGTTGAGATTGTCGCAGAGGAGATTTCTGTCCGCTTGGCTCTCGGTGATGTACCTCCTTCAGACACGCTATCGCGCAAGAAATGACACCTAACCCCTCAATCCAGAGCGGACGGTCCGCGAGCGGTCTTGCCGCGCAAAGGCCTCGGCTGCGACCCGCCGCCGATTTTCGACATTAGGCAACGCGAATAGCAGCAATGGCCACAGAGAGCGCTCTCCTACTCGGTTGCGGCGTGATCGCCATAGTTTCTGTTCCTCTCATTTTGAAGAAGATTCCGCCAAACCCTTGGTACGGTCTTCGTACACCTCGCACCCTTGCGGATCGTACGCTTTGGTTTCGCGTGAACTGTTTCGCCGGGTTCGCGTTTCTTCTGGCCTCGGTTATTGGCGCTGTCCTGCTTATTGCATTTCCATCGCCCGGCTTTGCTATGCTTCAATTTATCCTTCCAGTGGCAATTGCTCTACTTGCGTCTTTGGGCTATCTCTGGCGGGTTTGCCTCTACGCGTAAGGCCGGTGGCGCTTAACCCTGCGCTCAACCACGACGCCGTGAAGCATCTCGGACTTCGATTGCGTTGTGGGCGGCGCGCGTTGGCGCCGCGTTAAGCCGCCGCGTGAGAGGCACCTGCCATCGGGTAAACTAAGCGACACTATTGACTAAGGGACTAAGGTGCCACATTGAGCACCGAGTCTTTCGGGAGACGCCTATGCCTAACTGTAGGTCGAGCGGACGGGCAGGACCGCGCGGAGGAGGCTGCCAGGGCAAGGGCGCGTGCAGCTCGGCGGTTCCCGTACAACCCCGCCTGATCCCGCATTCGAGCCGAGCGCCCGTGAAAAACTGGACCACATGCATGCTCGTTGTCGTGGCGCTCGCCGGATGCAGCCACGTGCCGGAAAGAGAAGCGGAGCAGGCGAAGGTTGCGACCGGCGACAGGGTCAATCTGGGCGACTCCGAACTGGTCAAGAAAAAACTCTTTGCGCAGTACGGCCGGTGGAAGGGGACGAAATACGAAATCGGCGGCTTGAGCAGGAGCGGCATCGATTGCTCGGGTTTCGTATATGTGACGTTCAAGTCGCAGTTCGGCGTGGTCCTGCCGATCTCGACCGAGCTTCAAGGGGAATCCGGGAGGAGCGTCGAAAAAGACCAGTTGCGGACCGGGGACCTGGTGTTCTTCAAAACGGGCTTCTTCGACAGGCACGTGGGCATCTATCTGGCGAGCGGCAGGTTCATGCACGCATCGACGAGCCGGGGCGTGACGATATCCAGGCTGGATGAAGGCTACTGGAAGTCCGCTTATTGGAAGGCGAGAAGGATCGCGACATGACAGGCGCCGGGAAATAACGGGTCGCGCAGCAGTGCAGGCGCGGGCCTGCGGAAAACACGATACGCCTTGGCCGGCCGAAAAAAAGGGCCGCGAGATTCTCGCGGCCCTTTTGCTGTGACGTCCAGCGGCGTGAGGTTCAGTGCTCGCCGTGCCCGTCGTCGGAGTGATGCTCGCCGTGCTCGTCTCCGTCTCCGAAGTGAAACATGTCGAAAAGATCGCTGAGCGCCGGCATGTTGGCCGGCACCCAGGGGGTGTCCCTTCTCTCGATCGGATTGGGCAGGTTGTCGCGGCTGCGCGCCGTGAGCGGCGCGAGGTGCCAGTTGCGCTCGATGAACTTCAGGACCGAGACGTGATCGGCGTAACTGTGGCTCACCTTGCCGCCGCGCGAGAACTTCGAGATCACGATAAAGGGGATGCGCGTGCCGTCGCCGAAGAAGTCGAGCGGCTGGACGAAGCCCGAATCCCAGTAGCCGCCGCCTTCGTCGAAAGCGATAAAGACCGCGGTCTTTTCCTTCAGCTTCGGGTTCCGGTCGAGGCCGTCGAGAATCGGCTTCATGAAGGCCTCGAACAAATCCACCTTAGACGATTGCGGGTGGCCGTCGAGCAGTCCGTCGGGCTTGACGAACGACACCTCAGGCAGCGTGTTGCCGTCGATGCTCACGATCAGGTCGGCCACGTCCTTGATATGCGCCGCGCGCTGGGCGGGGTCGCCCATGATGGACTTGGCATACTGGAACGGGTTGCAGATCTGGCAGTAGGCCGCGCCGATCGCGTCCGCAATGCTGGTCGAGCCGTTGGCGAGATTCACCGCGGCGTTGAACGCGCCGCCGAAATAGGCCCAGGAGATGTTCTTCTCGTTCAGCGCGTCGCCGATAGTGCGCCGGGTGGAAGGCGGAACGACGTTACCCGTCGCGAGCTGGCCGTTCGGCCGGAAGCCCGGGTTGATGTTGTTGATCATGTAGAAATGACCGGCTTCGCAGTTCGGTTTCGGCCGGTACGGGAGCGCGGCGAGATAGCTCACGATCGGCGCGACGCCGGGCTGGGCGGTGTCGGCGCAACTGGCCCAGTTGCCGTCGATCGTGTAGTTGTTGTTGGTGCCGGGCCTCGGATTGGGGTTCGCGATCAGGTTGGCCGCGGGCGTGAGCGCCTTGCCGTTGCCGTCGCTGAAGTAGACCATGTCGCCCGAGCCGAGCATGACGTGGTTCGCGGCCGTCCCGCCCATCACCGACTGATGGAAGTTGTCGCTCATCGCGAACTCCCCGGCGAGCTGCTTGAGGAAGGGCACGTCGTCCTTGACGTTGAAGAACGCCATCGGATTGCCGACGCCATTGTCCGCGGTGTTGAAGGTCGTGTTGACGAACGGGAAAAGGTCGGCCAGGCATCCGCTGGGATTGTCGCGCGTCACGTGGTTGACGCTGCAATCCTCCTGCTGCCACATCTGGTAGAAGCGGTGGATGGTGTCGCCGGTGTAGGCGTCGTAGGGCATCATCGGGCCGGTGAGCTGGAATGGGCCGTTCGGCAGGAAGGCCGCATTGGTCACGCGCGTATCGACGCTGCGTGTCGGCAGGCCGGTGGCGCCAGTGGTGAGGAGGACTTGATCGGCGACCTCGACATCCGGCTCGACGGCGGCCTCAGCCGCAGTCTTGAACGGCGGCGAGGTGTCCCTGGGTGCGGTCGGGGCGCCGTTGGTATCCGGCGCAGGCAGAATGGGATAGGGCGTCTTGGCAGGCGCCGCTATATAGAAGCTCGGCTGCGGCGGTACGGTGAACTGCGCGCCCTGGCCGAAATTCGGCCCCGGGGTGCCGTCGGCGCGGACGATACCCTTGGACAGCAGGTTCGAGATCGTTTGCCCGTGCTTGGGCTGATAGGTGGCGAAGGTGTGATCGAAGCTGCGGTTCTCGCCGATGACCACGATCACGTGCTCGATCGGAGTTTCGGTGCGCTGCCTTCTTCCCTCGTCGGAACGCGATCCCCCGTCGTCCCTGCCGCCGTCTTCGGCGTAGGCGAGCGGAATCGACTGCAACGGACCCACCAACATCAATCCCACCGAGATGGCGGCGGTGATTTTCTTCAGGCGCGGCTTTTGAATCATGAGACCCCCTTGCTGGTTGAAAGGACTGCTTTGGAGTCCCAGAGGCTAGGGCGTCGAGATTGCGCTTCGTTGACGCGCAAGTTAAAACGCGGTGAAGTTTTTTTGACGACGAGCTTGCGAATGCCTGAACGCCGCCGGCGGTCGAGCGAAAGAGCCATGGGCTGGCGGCTTTCACTACAGGCTGCCGCCATTCCGCTACAGGATTCTCGGGCGGCTCCATGCGGGGTCCCGGGAGCGGCGCAATCCCGTCAATGCGGTGCGTCGAGTTTCAACTGGCCGGATTTGTACGCGCGGCTCGCCAGCTGGTAGTAGCTGATCGCCTCGTCCATCAGGCGCGCGGACAGCGCGTCCTCCGCGCGTTCGCGGCCGGTGGCCGCGTCGACGATGCGATGGCGCCCTTTCGGTTTCAGCTCGACGACGATGCCGTCCCGGTAGTAGCCGACGGTCTGGTAGTTCGCGAGCAGCGCGCGCTGGTCGTTCACGCCTTCCTTCAGGATGTCGTGCCCGAAGAACAGCGACCGGTAGCTGAAGTCGAGCATCCCGAGGATCGTCGGACCGACGTCGATCTGCGATGCGATGGTGTCGATGCGGCTCGGCGGAACCTGCCTGGGCGCGTAGACGATGAGCGGGATGTGGTAGTTCTCGAGCGGCAGCTCGGTGCGGCCGCGGCCCTTGTGGGTGTGGTCTGCGATGATGACGAAAAGCGTCCGGTCGAACCAGGGCTTGGCGCGCGCCTTGTCGATGAACTGCCCGATCGCGAAATCGGTGTACTTCACCGCGCCCTCGCGGGTGCCGGTGGGAATGTCGATGCGTCCGGCGGGGTAGGCGAAGGGGCGGTGATTCGAAACGGTCATGATGTGCGCGAAGAAAGGTTTGCGCGCGGCGTAGCGCTTGTCGAGCTCCGCAATCGCCAGCCTGAACAAGTCCTCATCGGCCACGCCCCAGATGTTCTCGAAAGTGATCTCATCGGGCTTGAGCGCGGTCCGGTCGATGACCGTATAGCCGTTGCCCGAGAAAAACGCGTCCATGTTGTCGAAGTAGGCGTAACCGCCGTAAAGGTAGAGCGCTTCGTAGCCCTTCTCCCTGAAGACTTCTCCGAGCGAGAACAGTCCGCCGTTGTCAGGCCGCTTCACGATCGAGTTGCCCGGCGTCGGGGGAGCGGAGAGAGTCAGGGCCTCGAGCCCCCGCACCGTCCGCGTGCCGGTCGCATACATGTGCGTAAACAGCATCCCTTCCGCGGCGAGCCGGTCGAGCCGGGGCGTCAGTCCGTCGCGATTGCCGAAAGCCGCGAGAAAATCGGCGCTCAGGGCTTCCACGGATATCAGGACGACGTTGAGCCTTTTCTCGGGGCCGCGGCCGGCGATCGTGCGCTCGAACGGCGGGCGGGAAACCTCCGTGGCAGGGCGCGCCGGGTCCAGCAGCTGCGCGAGTATCCGGTTCGCGCGATCGAGAGGCAGCGTGGTGTAGAAGCGCTCGTAGTCGATCTCGTTCGAGCGGAAGGCGTGCCAGAAATCGTAGTAGCCGTTGCCGGCGAGCTCGTTCAACTGCGCGTCGGAGGAGAATTCCTTGTAGCGCGCATCGAGCGCGACGAACGCGATGAAGGGCGCGAGTATCCAGAGCCCGGCGGCGAGCGAACGCACGCGCAGCCTGCCCGGCGGTGCCGAGACGAGCGGACCGGTGCTCCGCACGATCAAGCCCCATAGCGCGAGAGCAAGCACGGCCACGAGCGACAGGAGCAGCGGCATGTTGTACGACTCGCGGATGTTGCCGATCACCTCGTTGGTGTAGATCAGGTAGTCGACCGCGATGAAGTTGAAGCGGGAGGCGAATTCGTTCCAGAACACCAGTTCTGCCGCACCGACGAACACCATGAGGACGCACAGCGGCAGCAGCAGGAGCGCGAGCAGGATCTTGAGCGTTCCCGGGTAGCGCGCCGGCCACCACGCGAGCAGCGCCGCGAGCGGCGCGAGAAAGAAGGCCGCCACGCCCAGATCGAACAGGGCGCCGATCAACATCGCCGGAACGATCCGCCACGGCAGAAAGAACGAGAGCTCGCCGTTGAAGATCGTGAGCGCCAGGCGCAGCAGCGCGTTGAACGCGAGAAACGCGAGGAGAAGTACGCGCAGCACCGCCAGGCGGGAAGGGAACAGCGCCGCTTCGATCGAGCGCAACGCGCGGGTCAGGGGGAAAGTCATCCGCGGCGCCATTGTGCCACCCGTCCCGTTTTGGAGCGAGGACGTTCGGCGCCGAGATAGTCCGGACGCGAAACGCCGGAATATTCAGAATTGAATTCGCTGCGAGCGTCCTGGTCTCTCGCCCGCGAGGACGCAGCTGAAATTCGCCGGTGGCGACGAAAAACCGCCACGCTCGGGCCCGCCCGGTCGGCGCGGGCCCGAGCGGGCGGACCCCGCTACTGCGTCGTCGGCGCGGTCTGCAGGACCAGGTTCGTGCCTAGAAGCTGCTGGGCGCGCTCGACTTGCGGAGAGAGGCGGGTGATGCCGACCAGACCGGCATCGCCGCCGGCAAGACCGATCGATCCGGCGGTGTGCACGCCCATGGTGACGAGCACGCCGACGGCGCGGCCGTCGCTGGAGATGATCCCGCTGCCCGAATCACCGGGAGTCGCGGCGCCTTGTGCAAACACATGGTCCGCGCTGGGCATGCCCGCCGCTTTTGCGCTGCGGGCCGGAACCGTGCTGCCTGCCGCGATGCCGTTGCCGAACCACTCGAGCACCACGGGTGGGGGTTGGGTTTGGGTGAGGACGGGGCGTTCGTCGTTGACTGCAGTGGGTCCGCCGAAGTGGCACATGCCGGCGCTCGCCTGCGCCTGCGGATCGAGGCGGATCAGAGAGAAGTCTTTCGGGTCCTGCAGGATCGCGTAGGCGAACTCGCCGATCCGGTTGCCGCCGGAGTCGCTCGCCGCCGGCCCCGTTCCCGGCGCCCACGACTTCTCGCCGACGTCACGACTGATCGGGTTCGAGCCGAGGATGCAATGGCCGGCCGTGCCTATGTAGCGGCGCCCGTCCGAGCCCCGGAAAAGAAAGTTGAGCGTGCACTGCCCGACGGGGGTCAGCACCGTCGCGCCGGGACGCACCCCTGGGCAGGTTTCGGTGTCTGCGGACGCGGCCGCCAGGGCCGACATCGAGGTGGTCGAGGCCGGGGAGGCGGCGGGGACCGGGATCAAAGTGCAACATGGCACCCCGCCCAGCGTCCAGCTGGCCCCGCGGGCGGTCGCGGTCGACCCGGAAGTAGCGTTGGCCGGGGACGGGTGGCCTGTACCCTGACCGCATCCGGCAAGGGCGATGACTGTGGCGGCTATTGCAACAACAGTTCTGCTGGAAAACATTTTCGCTCCTCCTCCTTGTTGGATGGGACGAGGCCGAGCCGCCTAAAGGCGCGGTCGGTGTTTCAGGAACGATGAGCGTCCAAAATGACATTCAGAGCAGAGGGCAATAGGTCATCCGGAACAGCGGCCCACGCAAGTCTGCCGGATAAAGCGGAAATAGTTGACAGACACACACGCGATGAGCCGCGCGGCGACGACTCGATCGGTACAAGGCATCCGCGCGATGGAACGGCGCGTCGCGTCCGTTCCATCGCGCGGAGATAAACCGGCGCGCGCAGGCGCGTTCGGCTTTATCGGAATTTCGCCGCGAGCTTCTCGGTTTCGCGCGCGAGGACACCCGAGTCGGCGCCGACGGCGACGAAGAGACCGCCGCATTCGAGCCAGCGGCGCGCGTCGGCTTCGACTCCGGTGAGGATGCCGGGGGCCTTGCCCGCCTTTTTGATGCGGCGAATGGCGTCGTCGATGACGGGCATGATCTTCGGATTGTTGGTCTCGCCCGGATAGCCGAGCGAGGCGTGCAGGTCGGCCGGCCCGATGAACACGCCGTCCACGCCTTCGACCGCGGCGATTTTCTCGAGGTTGTCCAGGGCCTGCTGGGTCTCCACCTGCACCAGCACGCAGATTTCCTCGTGCGCGCGCCTGGCGTAATCCTTCACGCGCCCGAAGCGCGTCGCGCGGGTCGCACCGGCGACACCGCGCACGCCCGCCGGCGGGTAGCGCGTGTAGGCGACGGCGTTCTTCGCTTCTTCGGCGTTCTGCACGTAGGGAATCAATATCGACTGCGCGCCGATGTCCAGGAAGCGTTTGATCGTCACCATGTCGTTCCAGGGCACGCGCACCACCGGATGCGTGGGGTAGGGCGCCGCCGCCTGCAGTTGCTGCAGCACCGACTCGAGGTCGTTCGGCGAGTGCTCGGTGTCGAGCAGGATCCAGTCGAATCCCGAGCCCGCCACGAGCTCGGTCGCGTAATGCGACGAAAGACTGCACCACAGGCCGATCTGCCGCTTACCTGCTTTCAGCGCGCGCTTGAAGGTGTTGGCGGGAAGTTCCATGCTCATGTTTATACCTTGTAGCCTTTTTCCTTGAGCGCCTTGTCGACCCAGCTGCGGTCGACCGTGCCGGCGCGGATCTGCTTCATCGAGCCTTCTTCCTTCACCAGGATCGCTTTCGCCGAAGCGAGAATATCCTGCGCATGCTCTTGCGGAACGGCGACCAGGCCGTCGGCGTCGCCGACGATGATGTCGCCCGGATTCACCGGGATGCCGCCGACGGTGATGGGCACGTTGATCTCGCCCGGTCCGTTCTTGTAGGGACCGCGGTGGGTGACGCCGCTCGCGTAGACGGGGAAGCTTCCCTGCCTCAACTCGGCCGAATCGCGGATCGCGCCCCAGATCACCATGCCCGCGACGCCGCGCTGTTCCGCGCGCGAGGACATCAGCTCGCCGATCAGCGCATGATCGTTGAACCCGCCGCCGTCCACGACGATCACGTCGCCCGGTTCGGCGGTGTCGATCGCCTTGTGGACGAGCAGGTTGTCGCCGGGCGCGGTTTTCACCGTGAACGCGGGGCCGCAGAGCTTCGCGCCGTTGTGCATGGGCCGCAGCTGCGGCCCGCCCGCGTACAGGCGCTCCATGCTGTCGGAGAGATGCGGCGTGACCATTTTTCCGAGCTCGGCGACGAGCTTCTTGTCGGGGCGCTTGGGAATGGGAAGGATGCGAAAGCCGATCCCGGTCATGGCTATAACTCCAAGATTTTAAGTGTCTGAGGTCAGTGGGCTGGTCGCTCGCGTCATGCAACCGATGGGACGGCGCGTGCTAGGCGGTATTTATATCCGATTGCGGAGTCGGTGTCATTCCTGCAATAAAAGCGCATTTGAACCGCCGGGAGGATTGACCGGACGCGCGCCCCTATCTATGCTGCCTGCACAGCAAGCCGCTGTTGCTCTAAAGAAGCAAATCCGTATGGAGGCTGCAGTGCGTACGAAGAAGAGCCTGTCGGTCGAGTGTATGGTCTGCGTTTGCGCGCTGCTCCTCGCTGCGTGCGGGGGAGACACCACCGGCGGCTCAGGCATCGGGCCCGGTATCGGGGGGAGCGGAAGTGGAGGCGGCGGTGGCGGGAACGGCGGGGCTGTCGCTGCGGGCTCGTCCCTCGCGCTTTTTGCCGGCGATAACACCGCTTCCGCGGGGAGCAACGACGGTACCGGCACCGCGGCACGCTTCAGCGCCCCAACCGGCATTGCCACGGACATCCAGGGCAATGTCTTTGTGGCTGACAGCGCCAATGAGACTATCCGGGAGATCACGCCTTCAGTGGCCGGGGGGATCGTGACCACGCTTTCCGGTGTGGCGGGCGAGACGGGCAGCACGGACACATTGATAGCGGCGCCGCACTTTTTCAATCCGGGCGGCGTCGCCACCGACACCGTAGGCAATCTTTACGTGGCTGACAGCCTCAACGGCACCATCCGCAAGATCGTTGTCGGGTCCGGGGTGGTCACTACGCTTGCCGGGACCGCGGGGACGTTCGGCAACACGGACGATACCGGCGGCGCGGCGACTTTTGAGTTCCCTCTTGGAGTTGGCACCGACAGCGCCCATAACGTTTACGTGGCTGATTTCTCGAACAACAACATCCGCAAGGTCACGCCTGCGGGCGTCGTGAGCACGCTCGCCGGCCCGGCAGGGGACGTGAACGTGAACGTCACAGGCACCACCGACGCCAATGGGACTTCAGCGCGTTTCGATGGTCCGTCCGGCGTTGCCGTCGACAGCACGGGCAACGTCTTCGTAGCCGATACCGGGAACAATACCATCCGCAAGATCACGCCCGCGGGCGACGTCACCACTTTCGCAGGTTCCGCGCTTGCCGCGGGCAGCAGCGACGGCACCGGCACTGCGGCGAGATTTCTTAACCCGCGCGGTCTCGCTATCGACAGCTTGGGCAACCTGTACGTGGCCGATTCCGGCAACGGTACGATCCGCAAGATAACCCCGACCGGCGTCGTAACCACAATCGCCGGCGTCGCCGGGCAGCAGGGATTTCAGATGGGCACGCTGCCGGGAAGGCTGAACGCGCCCGTCGGGGTGGCGGTCAGCGGCACTTCGCTTTATGTCGTGATATCCATCTTGAACTGCGTGGTGGTTCTGGCAAACAGACCTTAGCCCTCGGCCGGGCTGGCCGCTGCATTCAGCGGAGATCGCGCCATCCGGAATTTTCGGCGAGCGTGTAGGAAGCGGTCAGACGAACTGCACCGCGACGCCGCCCAGGGGGCCGAAGTCGCCGTGCAGCGTGTCGCCCTTGTTCGCGAACACCACGCGCGTGAACGATCCGGCGAGAATCAGGTGCCCGGCTTCCAGCGTCACGCCGTTTTGCCCGAGGCGATTGGCGAGCCAGGCGACGCCGAGCGCCGGATGGCCGAGCACGCCCGCGGCAAGCCCCGTCTCCTCGATCTCCGAGTTGCGGTACATGATGCCGCCGGCCCAGCGCAGGTCGATCTCCATCGGGCCGATCGGGCGGCCGCCGATGACGATGCCGGCCGCGGCGCCGTTGTCCGCCACCGTGTCGAAGATCTTGCGCGGGTTCTGCAGGCGCGCATCAACGATCTCGATCGCCGGCACGACGTATTCGGTCGCGCGCAGCACGTCGAGGAGGTTCACACCGGGACCCTTCAGCGGCTTGCCGAGGATGAAGGCAAGCTCGATCTCGACGCGCGGCAGGCAGTAATTGGCGTGCGGCACCTTCGCCCCGTCGGCGACCACATTGATGTCGAGCAAGTGGCCGTAGTCGGGCTCGTTGATCTGCGAGGAGGCCTGCATGGCTTTCGAAGTGAGTCCGACCTTGTGGCCGATCAACTTCGCGCCCGCCTTGATCCGGTGCTGCGCGACCGCGGTTGAGATCGCGTACGCGTCCTCGATGGTGATGTGCGGATAGGTGACCGAAAGCTGCACCGCCTGCTTCTTTTCCTTGTCGGCGTTGAGCAGGGTTTCGACAGCCTTCTTGCGTTCGGCTTCGGAAAGCGCCATGGGGATGATTCTTTCTTTTCGGGAATGCGGATTCTACTATGCGGATCGCGTCGTTCCGGGCATCTACCGCTCAGACCTCGACGACGAAGTCGAATGTTCCTTCGCTGGCACCTTTGCCGGGCATGCGCATTTCCAGGTCCGGGCGATAAAGCCCGTCGCGGCGATTGCCGGGCTCGTCGCGGAAGTAAAGTTGCGTGGTCAGCACTCGCTTGCCGGGCGCCTGCACCTTGACGTGGATATGGCGCGCGCGGCCCGGATATTCCGCCGGGACGATGGTTTGCAGGCGGTAGCGCCCTTCGGCGTCGGTGAACTGGTGGCCGCGATAGCGAAAGCCGCGATTGTCGTACTCGCCGTCCTCGTCCGCGTGCCAGAAGTCGAGCAAGGCATTCGCCACCGGCTGGCATCGGGCCGACAGGACCTGCCCGGTCACGATCAGCCGCGGGGCCCTGGACTGCGGTTCCGCCAGCGAAACGCGGCGCGGCGTATTGGTTTTGAAAAAAGGCCCTTCGGTCTGCTGTACCGTGAATTCGCCGCAGGTCAGTGATCGGGTCTGAGCAAAAGCCGGAACGACCGGGAGCGCGGCCGCGGCGGCAAGGAGCCGGCGGCGAGTCAAGGAGATCATCGTTTCACCGCTCGGAGCGCCACACCACGCGCTCGTCTATGGCGTACAGCATCGCTGCGCCCTCAATGAATCTCCGGGTCGGGCGTGGGCGCGGTGCCTTCGAGGAAATCGAAGTCGCAGCCTTCGTTCGCCTGCCGGATGTGCTGCGAGAAAAGCGCGCCGTAACCGCGCTCGAACCGGCGCGCGGGCATTTTCCAGGCGCGCTTGCGCTTCATCATCTCCGCGTCGTCGATCATGACTTGCAGGCGGCGGCGCGGGACGTCGAGCTCGATCATGTCGCCGGTCTTGACGAGCGCAAGCGGCCCGCCGATCCAGGACTCGGGAGCGACGTGCAGCACGCAGCAGCCATATGCAGTTCCGCTCATTCGCGCGTCCGAAATGCGCACCATGTCGCGCACGCCCTGTTGCAGGAGTTTCTTCGGGATCGGCACTTCCCACTCGGGCATGCCGGGCGCGCCGATCGGCCCGGCGTTGCGCAGCACGATCACCGAATCCGCGTGCACGTCGAGCTGGGGGTCGTCGATGCGCGCCTGCAGGTCGTTGTAGTCCTCGAACACCACCGCGGGACCCTTGTGCTGCAACAGGCGCGGCTCGGTGGCGGCGGGCTTGATGATGGCGCCGTCGGGCGCGAGGTTGCCGCGCAGCACGGCCAGACCGCCTGAAGGAATGAGTGCCTTTTCGCGCGGCAGGATCACGTCGGCGTTGTAGATCTTCGCGTCGGCAATGTTTTCTCCCAGCGTCTTCCCGCTCACGGTCTTCGCCTTGAGATCGAGCAGGTCGCCGATCGAGGCGAGCAGCGCGCGCAGGCCGCCGGCGTAATAGAAATCCTCCATCAGGTATTTGCCCGAGGGGCGCAGGTTGACGATCACCGGGGTTTTCCGCGAAATGGCGTCGAAGCGATCCAGGTCGAGCGGCACGCCCGCGCGCCGCGCCATGGCGATGAGGTGGATCGCGGCATTGGTCGAGCCGCCGCAGGCGAGCACGCAGGTCACGGCGTTGTCGAACGAGGAGGGCGTGAGCAGGCTCTTCGGCGTCGCGTCCTCCCACACCATCTCGACGATGCGCTTGCCGGTCGCGGTCGCCATTTGTGCGTGGTGCGAGTCGGCCGCGGGAATGGAGGCCGAGCCCGGCAGCGCAAGTCCCAGCGCCTCGACGGCCGAAGTCATGGTCGATGCCGTGCCCATGGTCATGCAATGGCCGAAGGAGCGCGCGATGCCTTCCTCGATCTCTTCCCAATCGTGTTCGGTGATGGTGCCGGCACGCAGCTCGGCCCAGTACTTGCGCGTGTCGCTGCCCGAGCCCAGCACCTGTCCGTGCCAGTTGCCGCGCAGCATCGGCCCGGCGGGCATGTAGATCATCGGCAG
>DATHHS010000176.1:0-3644 GCA_035317085.1 Burkholderiales bacterium | reverse complement strand
TACGATTCCCCGACTGGCAGCACACAACGCAGGGCGAGCGGCTGGTGCAGAAGGAACTGCGTAAGACGCTGCTGAAGTACAAACTCCACACCGACCAGGAACTGTTCGATCGGGCGTACGCGTATATCAAACAGTACTATTGATTGTCAGCCGGGTGTCGGGCTTGGACGACGCCGAGCCTTGAAAATGACAAAAATGTAATCGAGCGGTCAGAGTCCAGTTCGGGGTGGAGTTTTAAATTGGGGGCACATTCAGCGCATCGCAGTTCGGGTTCGCTGTCTGCTACCCAAACCAACCGAAATGGAGAATACCGTGAAACTATTTGTCCCTACCCTTGCAGCACTGACTCTTTCCGCCGCGAGCCTTTCCGCCGTCGCGCTGACCTCGACCGACCGCTTTGGCGAGCCGGCTCAGCCTGCGGCAGCCGATCGCACCATCGTCATCGGCTCCAGCACCAAGTTTGTCAACGTCAAGCACGGCGAGGTCGTGAAGATCGTCGCGGGCGGAAAAGAATTCGCCTGGGACTTCGACGGCCTGCCCATGGCGTTCGATCTGAAGCAGATCGCTCCTGAAGGCGCTATCGACCACAGCGTGCGCGTCTATATCGCGACCTCGGACCAGGACATCAGCATCGGCGACTGATGGCCGATGAGCCCCGGTCGGAAAGCTGAGCTTTTCGGCCGGAATCGGCCTCAAAAGGCGCTGTGGTCCGGCGCCTTTTTCACGTCTACAATAAACGAGCCGTGCGCATCCTGATCGTAGAAGACGAGCTCAAGACGGCCGCCTATGCACAAAAGGGGCTGGCCGAGCACGGCTTCGTCGTCGATATCGCAACGAACGGAGTCGATGGCCGGCATCTGGCCCTGTCTTCGGATTACGACCTGATCGTTCTCGACGTGATGCTCCCCGGTGCGGACGGCTGGACCGTGTTGCGCGAGATCCGCAAGGAGAAGCAGACTCCGGTCCTGTTTCTGACCGCGCGCGACGACGTGGCCGACCGGGTCAAGGGCCTGGAGCTCGGCGCGGACGACTACCTGGTCAAGCCCTTCGCGTTCTCCGAGCTGCTCGCCCGCGTGCGCTCGGTGCTGAGGCGCGGAGCGATACAAACCGGCGAGAACCTGAAGGTCGGCGATCTGGAGATCGAACCGCGCAGGCGCAGGGTTTCCCGGGGTGACAGGAAGATCGATCTCACCGCAAAGGAATTCGCGCTGCTCGACTATCTGGTCCGCAATGCCGGCGAAGTCCTCTCCCGGACACTGATCGCCGAACACGTCTGGGACATGAACTTCGACAGCGACACCAACGTGGTCGACGTCGCGATGCGCCGGCTGCGCGCCAAGGTCGACGATCCGTTCGAGGTGAAGCTCATTCGCACTATCCGCGGCGTGGGTTACCTGCTCGAGGAGCCTGCAGCGTGACCGATTGGCTCGAAGCGGGCGTTCAGCGGCTCGGCGGGCGGCGCAAGTCGCTCACCTGGCAGATCAGCTTCCTGTTCGCGCTCATCTCGTCTCTGGTCATCGCGGCGATGGGATTCAGCATCGACCGCATGCTCACAAACGAGTTGCTCGAGGCGAACGACGTCCTCCTCCTTGGCAACATGAGCCTGCTCCGCGGCAGGCTCGCGCGCCTGGGTCCCTCCGAGACGCTTCTGACCAGCCCGCGCTTTATCGAGGAAACGGCGATGGGCTACAGGAAACTGGCGCTCGCCGTGCTCGACGAAAACCGCTTCGTCCTCGCGGCCTCGGAGGGTTTCAACATCCCGGCGTCGGCGCTGCCCGAGCGGGCGATCCCGATCGAAGCCCTTCCGGAGCGTGTCGACGACGCCTCGGAGCGCGAGCTGCACGCGCGCTTCGGCGGGCTGAGCCGCGAGTGGACCGCGCCGGACGGGCGCTGGTACCAGGTGCTGCTCGCGCGCCTGACGCTCGGGGCCCGCGCGGATGGCGGGCCGCAGTCCGTGCTGATCGCGCTGTCGTACGACCGCTCGCTGCCGAGGGAATTGCTCGCGCGCTACCGCAAGGGACTGATCGAAACCCTGATCGTGAGCGTGCTCGCCGCCGTCGCGCTCGGCATCTGGGCGGCGCGCGCGGTGCTCAAGCGCGCGAGGCGCATCGCCGCCACCGCCGGCCGTATCAGCGCGCAGGCGCTGAACGAGCGGCTCTCGCTGGACGACACGCCCGAGGAGTTCCTCGAATCCACGCTCGCGTTCAACCACATGCTCGACCGCCTGGAGATTTCCTTCAGGCGCCTCTCGGAATTCTCATCCGACCTCGCGCACGACCTGCGCACGCCGATCAACAACTTGCTGGGCGAGGCGCAGGTAGCGCTTTCGCGCCCGCGCGGCGCGACCGAGTACCGCGCGGTGCTCGAGTCCGCCGTCGAGGAATACGAGCGGCTCTCGCGCATGATAGAGAACATGCTCTTTCTCGCCCGCGCCGACAACGCGCAGGCGCGCGCCGCGCCGCAGTGGATCAACCTGCGCTCGTCGCTGGAAAACATCCTTTCCTACTACGAGCTGCTCGCCGAGGAGCGCAACATCCGTCTCGCGCTCGAAGTGCGCTCGGAGAAGGGCGGGGCGCCGCGCGCCTGGGCGGACGAGTTGATGCTCAGCCGCGCGGTGGGAAACCTCCTCTCCAACGCGCTGCGGCACGGCCCGAAGGATTGCACCGTCACCGTTCGGGCGGTGGCGCGCGGCGACGGCTCGGCCGAGGTCGCGGTCGCCAATCCCGGCTCCGGGATCGCGGCGGAACACCTGCCGCGCATTTTCGAGCGGTTCTACCGGCCCTCGAGCTCGCGCGAGGAATCTTCGGCCGGCTCGGGCCTGGGTCTCGCCATCGTCAAGTCGATTGCGGAACTGCACGGCGGCAGGATAGGCGTAAAAAGCGAGCCGGGCCTTCAGACGACGTTCACGCTCAGCATTCCCGCCGCGGAGAGGTCGCGGGCGTAGCGAACGAGCGAGGTTCGTTCTGTTTTTCAGCGGACCCGCGAGGTATGCCTTTGATCGGGGTCATGAATTCCCGCGGGCACGGACCCCCAGCCGGAACGCAAAAGCCGGCCCGGAATTTTTCGATCGCGTTCAAATTTGCATTTTGAGGCGCGGGAGCGGGTGGTAAAATTTTCGCGTCGCGAATGCCCCGCAAGCCGATGCAGAATCCCGCCTTCGTCCACCTTCGGCTCCATAGCGAGTACTCCATCACCGACGGGATCGTCCGTATCGACGAAGCCGTCGAGCGCGCCGCGGCCGACGGCATGCCGGCCCTGGCGATCACCGACCTCGCCAACGTCTTCGGCATGGTCAAGTTCTACAAGGCGGCGCGTGCCGCGGGCGTGAAGCCCGTCATCGGCTGCGACGTCTGGATCGCCAACGATTCCGAGCGCGACAAACCGCACCGGCTGCTGCTCCTCGCGCAGTCGCGCACGGGTTACCTGCGACTCTCGGAGCTGCTCACGCGTGCGTGGCTGGAAAACCAGCACCGCGGGCGCGCCGAGCTGAACAAGAGCTGGTTCGCCGAAGGCACCGAAGGCCTGATCGCTCTCTCGGGCGCGATGCAGGGCGACGTAGGCGCGGCGCTCCTCCAGGACCCCGCCCGCGCGGGGCAGCTCGCCGCGGATTGGGCGCGCCTGTTCCCCGGCCGTTACTACCTGGA
>DATHHS010000175.1:0-34442 GCA_035317085.1 Burkholderiales bacterium | reverse complement strand
CGGCCAGGTCTCGGTGGAAAAATTGGTCAGCGCGTACAAGCGGGTGTGTCGTGCCCGCAGCTCGGCGAGTATGGCGACGCTTCCCGCGATCGGGCCGCGCAGCATCGCATGCCAGCCTTCCTTCCAGCGTCCGATGAGTGCCGCGTGCCGCGGGAGGAGGCGTTGGCGCTCGGCGATGGCGATGTCGGCCGGCTTGCCCGCGTCCATCTCGGACACCCAGGCGGGCGGCAGTGCTTCGGCGAGGAACGCATCCATCGCTTCCTCAGAAGCGAAGAACTGCCGGTAGTAGTAGCGCGGGTTCCAGTCGAGCAAAACCTTGCCGAGATCGAAGACGACAGCATCCACCCCGCGACTTATAACACCACTGCCGGGGAAGTTGAAGGAAACCCGCTATGTCCGGATGATTTGAAATACGTCGACGGTGAGGTCAAGCAGGCCGGCGGTCCCTTCCGTTCATCACCGTCCGGGTACTTGCGCGATACTCATCTGCGTGACGGGCGTCGCGGGAGGCGCCGGCTCTTCCAGAACTTGCGACCCTCCCGTTTCGCGGGTCGCAAGGTATAACCCGCTCCATATAAGCAGGACCACAATGATATGAAGTGATCCGATGACAAGATCCAGCCATTCAGGAGTAGTTTCCACGATGCCTCTCGGTTCGGTGCCCCTCTGGGCGATGCTGCGGGCGCATCCCCCCCGATTCAGCTCAGGATCCCGGTCGTTGCATCCCGACACGAATGCGCCCGCAACGCATGCGATGATCGGGACGAGCGCCGCCCGTGCATAGCGCCACGCGCAAGGTATTGCGGGCTTTGACCTGGGGTATCGCCAGGTGATACTTTTTGCAGGACTGGAGGAAACGACATGAGTGCAAGCACAGCATTGATCGACACGCTCAAGCGCGAGCTCAAGGCGCAAGGCGTGACCTACGCCGCCGTGGCAAAGGCCCTCGGCATGAGCGAGGCGAGCGTCAAGCGCATGTTCTCGCGCAAGGACTTCACGCTGAAGCGGCTCGATCAGGTGCTCGATTTTGCGGGCCTCGAGCTCGCGGAGCTGACCCGGTCCCTCGAGCGGCGCGATCGCCTGGTGTCGCAGCTGACGCCACAGACGGAAAAAGCCATCGTCGCCGATAAGAGGCTGGTGCTGGTTGCGTTGCGTGTGCTGCACCAGTGGCCGGTGGAGAAAATCATCCGCACCTATTCCATGTCAGAGGCCGAGTGCATCCGCCTCCTGGTGCGGCTGGACCGCCTGGGCATCATCAGGCTCCTTCCGGGGAACCGATACCGGTTGCTGCTTTCGCGGACTTTTTCCTGGATTCCGGACGGGCCGTTCCAGGAGTTCTTCAAGGCTCAGGCGCAGAATGAGTACTTCCGCTCGCGCTTCGATGGCCCGGACGAGCTGATGCTGTTCGTGACCGGCCGCCTCTCGAAATCCTCGCGGGAGGCGATGCTGGTGCGACTGCGCCGCGTCGCGAACGAGTTCGCGGATTTGCACAACGATGACACGCGCAGGCCGTTCGACGAGTGCACGGGGATGCACATGCTGGTCGCGATCCGGCCCTGGGAGCTGTCCAAGTTCTCCGAAATGCAGCGCCGCAAATAGAGGCCGGCAGGCGCCGGGGCGTCAGACCAGCGCCCGGGTGGCGATTTCGAGCACGCCCTTCGAAACGCCCGTCGCGCCGCGGATGCGCTCGAGCGCCGCGCGGGCGTGCGCCTGGCGGCCCGCGTCGAACTTCCTCCAGCGGTCGAACCCCCGCGCCATGCGCGCCGCGACCTGCGGGTTGATCGCGTCCAGGGCGATCACCTGGTCGGCGAGGAAGGCATAACCCGAGCCGTCGGCGGCGTTGAAGCGCAGCGGGTTGCCGCGGAATCCGCCGATCAGCGCGTAGACCTTGTTGGGGTTCCTGATGTTGAACGCCGGATGCGCCATCAGGCGCTTCACGTCGGCGAGCGCCGAGGGGAGACGGGTGGTCGACTGCACGCCCAGCCACTTGTCCACCACCAGCGGTTCGTCTTTCCATTTTCCGTAGAAGGCATCGAGCGCCCGGGCGCGCTCGGGGCATTCGCAATTGGAGAGCATGAAGAGCGCGGCGAATGCGTCGGTCATGTTGTCCGCGGTCTCGAATTGCTTCATGCAAAGCGTGCGCATGCCGGCATCGTCGAGTTCCATGAGATAGCCCAGTGCGGAGTTCTTGAGCGCGCGCCTGCCGGCCGAACCTGCGTCGGGAGAGTAGGGGCTCGCGCCTCTGTGCGCCCGATAGACCGCGAGCAATTCCTCGCGGAGCGCGGCGGCGAGCCGCCGCCTCAGCTCGTCGCGCACCGCGTGGATCGCGTCCGGATCGACGACCGGCATCTGCTCGGCGATGTAGTTTTCCGAAGGCAGCGCGAGCATTTCCGCCGCGAATGCGGGATCTCTCGATGCATCGGCCACCACGCGCGCGGCCGCACCGGCGAAAGCACGCGGGAGTTCGAAATCGCGGCCACCCTGCGTCGCCGAGATCCCGCGCAGCAGGATGCCGAGCGCAAGCCGCTGGCCGGCCTCCCAGCGGTTGAAGGCGTCGGAATCGTGCGCCATGAGATGCGTGAGCTCAGCCTCGGTGTAATCGTGCCTGACGATCACCGGGGCGGAAAAATTGCGCAGCAGGGAAGGTACGGGTTTCGCCCCGACATTTTCGAATACGAAGCGTTCCTCCGGCTGCTTCACCGACAGCACGCGCGTGCCCTCGGCGAGCAGGTCGCGGCCGTCCGGTCCGACCAGTCCGACCGCGAGCGGAATGTGGAAAGGGAGCTTCGTCGCCTGTCCCGGTGTCGGCGGACAGGATTGCTTCACGGACAAGGCATAGCGCCGCGCCGCTGCGTCGTACTCGCCCTTGATATCGAGGACGGGCGTGCCCGCCTGGTCGTACCAGCGCATGAACTGCGAGAGGTCGGCGCCCGCGGCATCGGCCATCGCCCGCGCGAAATCGTCGCAGGTTACCGCCTGCCCGTCATGTCGCGCGAAGTACAGATCCATGCCCTTGCGAAAATTCTGCGCGCCGATCAGGGTGCGTATCATGCGCACGACTTCCGCGCCCTTCTCGTATACCGTGCTCGTGTAAAAATTGTTGATCTCCACGTAGGAGGCAGGGCGCACCGGATGCGCCATCGGCCCCGCATCCTCGGGGAACTGCCCGCCGCGCAGGCCGCGCACTTCGCGGATGCGCTCGACCGGCCGCGAGTACATGTCCGCGCCGAATTCCTGGTCGCGGAATACGGTGAGTCCTTCCTTGAGCGACAGCTGGAACCAGTCGCGGCAGGTGACGCGATTGCCGGTCCAGTTGTGAAAATACTCGTGCGCGACCACGCGATCGATGCCGAGGTAGTCGCCGTCGGTGGCGGTGTCCGGTCGCGCGAGCACGTACTTGGTGTTGAAGACGTTGAGGCCCTTGTTCTCCATCGCGCCCATGTTGAAGTCGCCGACGGCGACGATGGAGTAATTGTCGAGGTCGACCTCGAGGCCGAATTGGTCCTCGTCCCATTTCATTGATTTTTTCAGCGCCTGCATGGCGAAGCCGCACTGGTCGAGCTTGCCCGGATCGACGTAGATCGCGAGGCGCACGCGCCGGCCCGAGCGCGTGACGAAGCTGTCCTCGAGCTTTTCCAGTTTTGCCGCGACCAGGGCAAAGAGATAGCAGGGCTTGGGAAAAGGATCCAGCCATTTCACCCAGTGACGGGCGCCCGCTTCATCGCCGCTCGCTACGAGATTGCCGTTCGACAGCAGAACGGGATACTTCGCCCGCTCGGCGTGAATCGTCACCGTGTACTTCGCCATGACGTCCGGCCGGTCGCTGAAGTAGGTGATGCGCCGGAAGCCTTCGGCTTCGCACTGCGTGAAGAATCCGCTCTCGGCGGCGTAGAGGCCCATGAGCGTCGTGTTCTTGCGCGGATAGATCCGGCATGCGGTTTCCAGCACGAATCGGGCCGGCGCCTTCGCGATGGTGAGATTCGCTTTCCCGAGCACGTAGTCGCCCGCGGCGAGCTTCCTGCCGTCCAAGGCTGCCGACTCGAATTCGAGCTCCTCGGCATCGAGCGCGAGCGGCGCGTTCGAATCGGCCGCCGCGCGCGATATCGCAAGGCGCGAGCGAATGCGGGCGTGATCCTCAAAGAGATCGATGTCGAGATCGACCGCCTCGATCAGAAACGCGGGCGGGGTGTAGTCCTTGAGCTGGATCGGGGCAGGAGCTGGGTCTCGCATCGGTGAAGGGTGTTGCCGGGGTAGCTTACTTTTCAGGAAGCGGGATGAATTCGTCGTCCCCCGGCACCCGCGGGAAGCGCTGCTCGCGCCAGCGCAGCTTCGCCTCCTCCATCAGTTCGCGCGAACTCGCGACGAAGTTCCACCAGATCAGCCGTTCCCCGTCCATCTTTTCTCCGCCGACCAGCATCAGCCGGGCGCGTGTCAGCGCTTTCACTTCCACCGGTTCGCGATGTGAGATCACCGCCATATGCTGCGGCGGGAGAGGTGTTCCGGCCACCGTCACGTCGCCCTCGAGCGCGTAGACGGCCCGCTCCTCGTGCTCGGGGTCGAGCTCGAACGCACGACCCGCGTCGATCTCGACGCCGACGAAGAGCGTCTGCATGAACACCGGGGCGGGAGAGCGCTTGCCGAAGGCGCTGCCCGCGACGACGCGCAGCTCGACTCCCGGCGCCGAAATCCGCGGCAGCGTCGCCTTGGGGTGGTGGGTGAATGCGGGGTCGGCGAGCTCGGACTTTCTCGGAAGGGCGACCCAGGTTTGCAGTCCTTGCAGGCGCGAGCCGGTGCGGCGCAACTCCGGCGCGGTGCGCTCCGAATGCACGATGCCGTGCCCCGCGGTCATCCAGTTGACGTCGCCCGGCGCGATCGCCTGCACGGTGCCCAGACTGTCGCGGTGCAGGATTTCGCCCTCGAACAGATAGGTCACCGTCGCCAGGCCGATGTGCGGATGCGGGCGCACGTCGATGCCGGACCCCGGGGCGAAATCCGCGGGACCCATGTGATCGAAAAATATGAACGGGCCGACCATGCGGTGCGGCATCCCCGGGAGCACCCGCCGCACGGAAAACCCCCCGAGATCGCGGGTGTTGGGTTTGAGGAGGAGAAGGGCGCTTGCGTTCATCGGGTACTGCGGCGAATCGGCGATGATACGCCTCGGAAGCGGAGCGCGCTGCGCTCAGATCAGACGCCGGTTTTCCCTCAACATGATCGCGCATTCCGCGGCCGTCGTCGGGACCGAGAAGTGATAGCCCTGAATCTCGTCGCAACCGTTGGCGGCGAGAAGCTCGAGCTGCTCTTGTGTCTCCACGCCCTCGGCCACGACCCTGAGCTTGAGATTGTGGGCGAGCCCGATGATCGCGAGCGTGATCATCGCGTCCTCAGGGTCGGTGGTGATGTCGCGAACGAAGGAGTGGTCGATCTTGAGGGCGTCGATCGGAAAGCGCTTCAGGTACGCGAGGCTCGAATAGCCCGTGCCGAAATCGTCCACCGAGATCTTGACGCCCGAGTCCTTGAGTCCGCGCAGCGTGCGCGCGGCGCCCTCCGGATCGCTCATCAGCAAAGATTCGGTGAGCTCGAACTGCACCAGCCCCGGGTCGACGTGCGCGTCCCGCAAGATGTGCCTCACGATGGACTCGAAATCCTTCTGTTGGAACTGGCGCGCGGAGACGTTCACCGTCACCGGCTTGATCGCGAGCCCTTCCCGCTGCCACGCCTGAATCTGCTTGCACACTTCGCGCAACACCCATTCGCCCACCGGCACGATCAGACCCGTGTCCTCGAGAACCGAAACGAATTCCCCGGGGAGAACGAGACCCCTGTCGGGGTGCTGCCACCGGATCAAGGCTTCGAAGCCGCAGATGTAGGTGCTCGCCAGATCCACCTTGGGTTGGTAGTGAAGGAGAAACTCGTTGCGCTCGATGGCCTGCCGCAGCGCGGCTTCCATCTGTACGCGCGCGAGCGCCCGCTGGTTCATCTCGCGGGTGAAGTATTGATAGGTGTTGCGGCCCTGTTCCTTCGCCCGGTACATCGCGGTGTCGGCATTCATGACGAGCGCTTCGGGGTTGTCACCGTCGGCCGGGAACAGGGTGATGCCGATGCTTGCGCTGACATAGGTTTCATGAGCATCCAGGTTGAACGGCCGGGCGAGGGCGTCCAGAATTTTCTGTGCAACCACGCCGGCGTCCCCGAGCTTGGCAAGGTCCGACACGATCGCGCCAAACTCATCTCCGCCGAACCGGCCGACCGTGTCGCCGCCGCGCACGCACTGCGAAAGCCGGATGCCAGCCTCCTTGAGCAGCTTGTCTCCGGCACTGTGTCCCTGGGTGTCGTTCACCAGCTTGAAGCGGTCCAGATCGATGAAGAGCACCGCCATGGGATGCCCGCCGCGCCGCGCGTGCGCCATGGCATTCATCAGGCGGTCGTGAAACAGGTACCGGTTGGGGAGCCCGGTGAGAGAGTCGAACTGCGCGAGATAGGAGAGGCGCTCCTCCGCATTTTTGCGCTCGATCGCGACGGCAAGTATGTTCGCGACGCTCTGCAGGAAACTGGCATCGTCTGCGCCAAAGGAGTTCTTCGCGCGGGCATGCGCACTGAGTATGCCGAAAGTCCCGGCCGTTCCGAATATGGGCACGTGGATGGCGCTGCGCACGCCCAGTCGCAGGAGCGGAGATTCCGAAAAACGCTCATCGTTCGCCAGATCCTCGGTGATGACGGGTTCGCGGTGCGACAGCACGAATTCGAGGCGCCCCTCGGGCCGGATAGACACCGTCCGCCGCTCTATGATTTCCTTCGGCCAGCCGAACGCCACCTTGATCAGCAGCTGCTTGCCGTCCTGGTCGAGCTCGAGCACGTTGCAGTAGTCGGCCTTGAGCGACACCGAAACCAGTTCCACCGCGCGGCTCAGCACGTCTTCGACGTCGGTACTCGCGAACGCCTGCTGGCCGAATTCGGCGATGAGGCGTTGCCGCAGCGCCTGGTTGTGGATTCTCTCCTCCGCCTGCTTGCGCGAACTGATGTCGGCCATCGCCCCGATCATGCGCACCGCCTGGCCTTCTTTGTCTCGAATCACGTGACCGCGATCAAGCACGTGGACGACGCTGCCATCCTGCCGCCGGAAGCGGTATTCGTCGCTCCAGTTCTCGCCGCCCGAGCCGATCAGGCGGTGGATGCCGGCGATGACCCGCCCCTGGTCATCGGGATGAATACCCTCGTACCAGGATTTGACGCTGGGTTCCAGAGTCTCGCGCGGATATCCGAAGACCTTGGTGAAGTTTTCGTTCCACCAGATTTCGTCCGTGACGAGATTCCAGTCCCGGATCACGTCGTTGGTCGCCCGCACCGCCATGTCGAAGCGCTCGTTGCTCTTCCGGAGCGCCTCGCCGGCCTGCTTGCGCTGTACGAACTGGCCGATCTGCGAGCCGATCACACGGATGGCCTGGAGGAGGTGTTCATCGGGTTCGCGGATTTCACGGCTGTTGAAGGCGAGCACGCCGATCGTCTTTCCTCCAGGATTCACCGGAAAGACGAAAGCGCCGCGCATGCCGGCTTCGACCGCTAGCGTTTTCTGCGCCACGCGTGCGTCCCGCGTTACGTCTGCGACCCACATCGGCTCGTCTGTCTGCCACACCTTTCCGGCCAATCCGACACCCGGCCCGTACGTGACTTTGAGCGACCGCTCGATATACAGATCGAACTGCGGGCCGGGTTTGCTCCATGACTCGGAAAAACGCAGCAAGCCGGAGTCGTCGTCGGCGCTGAAAAAGCGCCCGCACTCCCAGTTCTGAGCCTCGCAAACCGCGCGCATCACCGCCTTGAGAGCCGCGGAAACGCTGTCGGCCTCGGTGACGCAGCGAGCCACCGTATGCTCCAGCCGCAGCAATTGCTCGGCGCGTTTGCGGCTCGTAATGCGGCGTCCGACCCCGCGGTATCCCTTGAAGGTGCCGGAAGCGTCGAACACGGGAACGCCGCTGACCTCCACAAAATGGTCATGACCGTTCTTGTCGGTGAATCTGACTTCGAAGCTGTGAAAAGGCTGCCGCGCGTCGAGCAGCTTGCGGTGATCCTCCCAGGTGCCTTCGACCGGGGAAGCGTTGAGGTCCCAGCGAGTCTTGCCGATCGTTCCATCGGGATCGGATTCCGCTGCCGGACCCGGATCCCGCCCCGCAATCCGGGTGAACCGGTAGCGGGTATCCTGCTCCCAGTACCAGTCGTTCGACAGCTCGGCAATCGCGCGGAAACGCTCCTCGCTTTCGCGCAAGGCTTCATCGCCTTTCCCTTTTTGGCCGGGACGAACGGGTTTTCTCACGACTGCGCCCTTCACGACGGCATGACCCGCGGCCCGGTGCAAGCGGCACGGCCATTCCGGTGATACCTGCAAAGGGGACGATCCGGCACCTTGCTCATCGATCTCGCGATTACCTGAGACGTTTGTCTTCCACGCCAGCGTAGCCTGGCTTTGGTGATTCAAACACTTTTCAAGGCGCCTTGCTTGCCGATTCCGGGGCAGGTGCCGCCTTGCCTAACGCATGACCCGGTTTCGTCCGGCCCGTTTGGCACGATACAGAGCTTCGTCGGCAGCGCGGATAACCAGCGGCGGTCCGATGAGCGTGTCGTCGCTCTCGGCGGCGCCGATGCTGACCGTGACCGACAGCGTTTTGTTCGCGGCGCGGGTGGCGCGGAGCCGCGCACCCGCTTCCTTTTCCTTGGGCCGATCCCCGCCGCGCGCGGCCATTTTGTAGTTCTCGATGTCCTTGCGCAGCTGCTCGAGGTGCGGAATCGCCTGATCCAGGGTCCGATCGGAGAACAGGACGCAGAACTCCTCGCCGCCGTAGCGGTAGGACGTGCCCCCGCCTTCGATGTTCGCGAGGAGCGTGGCGACGAGTTTGAGCACCTGATCGCCTGTGTGGTGGCCGTGGGTATCGTTGAACAGTTTGAAATGATCCACGTCGATCATCGCGATCGTGTAAGTCGGCCCCAGCCCCGTGAGCCGCTCCTCGAGCGCCCGGCGGCTTGGAAGATTCGTCAATTCGTCGCGGAACGCAAGGCGGTGCGATTCCTGCAATACCGAAGCGAGCAGAATGACGCCGGCGGCCGACATGAACGCGCCGAACACCCCCGGTGCCGCCACCCATTCGCAGCCGATGAAGAACGCCACCAGCGCCGCCGCCATGCCGATGTCGAGCGGCCGCGGCTCCTTTCGAAGTTCCTTGGGCCCGCGGCGCGGCCAGGCTCTGGCAATGGCGGCGACAAACGCCGCGGCAAGCATGATCCGCGCGGCAAAAGGTGTCGGGGGGGAGCGCAGCAACCAGGTGTCGAGCACATCGCGCCACCCCGTGCCCGAGAGATTGCTGCGTCCGGAGTTGGCGATCCAGCTCACGACCAGGATTTCGGCCACGCCGAGCAGAAGCCAGCGGTAATTCCGGTGCTGGCGTACGCCGCGCTCGGGAAAGGCAAGCGCGAGCAGCACGTTGAAAGGGACGAGCACAGCAAGTGAGGTGAACACCGCGCGTACTGCGAAATCCTTCCGATCCAAGTCCATGGCGAACCGGTAGCCGGCGTAGGCGGCCAGAAGCGAAGCCAGCATGATGAGCGCGCGGCTCCGGTTGAACCATGCGCTGATGGCGACCCCGAGCAGCAGAACGACGTAGGGCCCGACCACGCTCAAGCCGGAGAGGGAGTTCGGGAGCGCGGGACTTGCGGCTATGGCGAGCACAGCAGCCGACAGGATCACAGCCGGCACCAATACCGGTCGCAGAATCTGTAGCGCCAGAGGGCTCAATGGGGTTGTACGACTTGAAGAAAGGTCCGCGATTGTAATGGCCAAATGCCCGCGGCAGAGGAAAGGCTGCCACCCGATCAGGGATCGAGGGGGACTGCTGGACGCAGAAACGAGCTTACCCCGCAGCGCCGATCTGGGGAATCGAGGCGATGCGTCGCCCGCGCGGGCTTGAAGTTCGCGGTGCCGTGAGGACAGAGAGGTCGCATCGATATGAATTAATCCCTTGATTCATTTTAACTATCGTGGTTTCCTTACACCACCTGTCGGGTTTGCCTGATGGACGAAGTCCTCAGGGCCGCTTAGCCTTCAGTGGTTGCGGCAAGCGTATCGAAAAGCGGTCAGAATTACAGGTTCGACCGAGCATCAACAACAGCCAAGCTCTAGGACGAAATGGAAAATTCTCCAGAATCCGATGACTACGCCCGCAGAAGGGAGGACTGGGTGATTGCGGAGTCGCCGCTATTGCTTGGGATCGTCACGCTCGATCTGAGGCTCAAGAACCTGAATCGCACCTGGGAAAAGGCCTTGGGATACCCGCGCGCGATGCTGTTGGGAAAGCCAATCACCAGGCTCGTCGATCAAGGGGAGCAGGCTCAGGCGCTCATGCTGGTCAATACGCGCCTGGCCGTCGAAGCCAGACAGATCGAATTCTCGCTGCGGTGCAACGACGGATCGTACCGGTGCTTCCTGTGGGAGCGTCGGCCGGCTCGCGGTGAAGAGGGCGTATTCGTGACCGGGACGGACATCACCGAACGCAAGAAAATGGAAACCACGGCCAATTTGCAACAGTACCTGCGATCGAAAAGAGCCGAACGATCCGGCTGAAGCGTCAAACCGGCGCGACTAGGCCGCGGCGGATGCCCGCCGGTTCCGCAGAAAATCTCTCAGCACCTCCGCGGTATGCCCTGTTTGTCGGGGCCCGATCAGCGCTTCCGGCGGCTCCTGCGCGACGATCCTGCCTCCTGCATCTCCGCCCTCGGGCCCGAGATCGATGATCCAGTCGGCGTCCGCCATCACATCCAGGTTGTGTTCGATGACTACGACCGTATTTCCCGCGTCCACCAGGCGATGCAGCACGCGCAGGAGTTTTTCTACGTCGGCCATGTGCAGGCCGACCGTAGGTTCGTCGAGGACGTAGAGGGTCTTGTTGTCGGCACCGCCGCGGCCGGGGCGCGATACGGCATTGCCCTGCGCGTCGGTGCGTACCTTGGAGAGCTCCGTGACGAGCTTGATGCGCTGCGCTTCGCCGCCTGACAGCGTCGGGCTCTGCTGGCCGAGCGTCAAATATCCTAGGCCCACGTCCTGCAGCAATCGCAGCGCGTGATGGGTCGACGGGTGCGCTGCGAAAAACTCGACCGCTTCGTCCACGCTCATCGCCAGCACTTCGCCGATCGATTTTCCTTTCCAGCGCACCGTGAGCGTTTCCGGATTGAAGCGCGCGCCGCCGCAGACCTCGCAGGTGACCTTCACGTCGGGCAGGAAGCTCATCTCGATTTTCTTGATGCCCTGACCTTCGCAGGCTTCGCAGCGCCCGCCCTTGGTGTTGAACGAAAAGCGGCTTGCACTCCAGCCGCGCATGCGCGATTCGTTCGCCTCGGCGAACAGGCGCCGGATCGCGTCCCAGAAGCCGACGTAGGTCGCCGGGCAGGAGCGCGGCGTCTTGCCGATCGGCGTCTGGTCGACTTCGAGCACGCGGCCGACGTTCTCCGCGCCGCGGATCGCGCGGCAACCGAATAGCGGTGAGTCTTTTCCCTTCCTGTGCTCGCCGACCCTCTGCTCGAGATTTCGGTAAAGAATGTCGCGGGCAAGCGTCGATTTTCCGGAACCCGAGACGCCGGTGATCACGCTAAGCCTCCCAAGCGGCAGGCGCAGATCGATGTTTTTCAGGTTGTGCAGCGACGCGCCTTCGACCTCAATCGAGGGCGTGTTGCGCATCACCGCGCGCGGCGGATGCAGCGGATGCATGAGTGGATTTTTTAGAAATCTCCCCGTCACCGAATCGGCGTTTCGCATCAGATCGTCGGCCGAGCCTGCCGCGGTCACGCGACCGCCCTCTTTTCCCGCGCCGGGACCTAAGTCGATCACGTGCGAGGCGCGCCGGATGGTGTCCTCGTCGTGCTCGACCACGACCAGCGTGTTGCCCTTCGCCTGGAGTTGCTCCAGCGTATCGAGCAGGATCTTGTTGTCCCGCGGATGCAGGCCGATGGTAGGTTCGTCCAGGATGTAGCACACGCCGCGCAGGTTCGAACCGAGCTGCGAGGCGAGGCGGATGCGCTGAGCTTCGCCGCCTGAGAGCGTCGGCGCCGAGCGGTCGAGCGAAAGGTAGGAGAGGCCCACCTGATCGAGGAACGCGAGGCGCGACTTCAGCTCCGCAACGATGTCGCGCGCGATCTCGGCCTCGCGGCCGGAGAGCTCCAGGCCGCGGAACAGTGTTTCGAGCTTGCCGACGGGCAGCGCGGCGAGCTCGGAGATCGAGCGCTCCTGATAGCGCACCGCGAGCGCCTCGCGGTTGAGGCGCTTGCCCTCGCAGGCGGGGCAGGTCTCGTCCACCTCCAGCCATTCGATCCAGGAGTCGAGCACGTGGTCCTCGGTGCCGGTCTTCTCGCGCTCCTCGTCCCATTCCACGCGGTCGAGCTTGAGGCCCGTGCCGTAGCACTCCGGGCACCAGCCGTGCTTGGAGTTGAACGAGAAAAGCCGTGGATCGAGCTCGGCGAAGCTGCGTCCGCACGAGGGGCAGGCGCGCTTCGTGGAGAAGACGCGCGTCGGTAGATCGAGCTCCACGATGCCTTCGCCCTTCGACAGGCTCAGGGCGAGCGGTGTCTTATTGGCCGTTCGTGCTGAGCTTGTCGAAGCACGAGCGGCGGCCAGGCGATCGAGTCCCGCGATCACGTGTACGACGCCCTTGCCGAAATCCAGGGCGACGCCAAGCGCTCGCCGGATCTCGGCTTCGTTGTCCGCGGCGATAAGCAGGTCGGCGACCGGGAGTTCGAGGGTGTGCTCCTGGAAGCGCGACAGGCGCGGCCATTTGTCGGTCGGCAGGAACTCACCGTCCACGCGCAGGAAAGCGTAGCCCTTGCCACGCGCCCACTTGGCGAGATCAGTGTAGTAACCCTTCCTGTTGACGACCAGCGGGGCGAGCAGGCCGATGCGTTGTCCCTTGTATTCGCGAAGAAGCCGCGCCGCGATGGCGTCCTCGCTCTGCGGTTCGATCGGAACATTGCAGTCGGGGCAGTATTGCGTGCCGAGCTTGACGTACAGCAGTCGCAGAAAATGATAGATCTCGGTCAGCGTCGCTACCGTGCTCTTGCTGCCGCCGCGGCTGGTGCGCTGCTCGATCGCGACCGTGGGTGGAATACCGAAGATCGCGTCCACGTCGGGACGCGCCGCGCCCTGGACGAACTGGCGCGCGTAGGCGTTGAGCGACTCGAGATAACGCCGCTGGCCCTCGGCGAAAAGGATGTCGAAAGCGAGCGTGGATTTTCCCGAGCCCGAAACGCCGGTCACGACGGTGAAGGTGTTGCGCGGGATCTCGACGTCAATGGATTTCAGGTTGTGTTCCCGCGCATTGTGAATCCTGATCGACTCGTGTACGCGGGCCTGCAGCGGCACTTCGGGTTCCGCTGCGCGAAGAGCGGCGGGCTTGGTCAGCGCTGTTTCGTATTCGCGCAGCGCCTTGCCGGTGTGCGAGGTGACGTGCTTCGCGACCTCCACCGGAGTCCCGGTGCAGACGATCGCGCCGCCGGCGTCGCCGCCCTCGGGGCCGAGATCGATGAGCCAGTCGGACGCGCGGATAACGTCGAGGTTGTGCTCGATCACGACGAGCGAGTGCCCCGCGGCGATCAACTGGCGGAATGCAGAGAGCAGTTTCGCCACGTCGTCGAAATGTAGGCCTGTCGTGGGCTCGTCGAACAAGAACAGCGAGCCGCGCGCCCCCTTCGGTTTCGCGGACGCCTCGACCAGATGCCCGGCGAGCTTCAGTCGCTGAGCTTCTCCGCCGGAGAGCGTCGGCACCGGCTGGCCGACGCGCAGGTATTCGAGTCCGACGTCGGCGAGGGGTTTCAAGGCGCGCTGCACTTCGGGATGGTCGCGGAAGAACGCGAGCGCTTCCGACACGGTCAGCTCGAGCACGTCGGCGATCGATTTCCTTTTCACCACGACCTCGAGCACCTCGTCGCGGAAGCGCTTGCCGTTGCAGTCGGGGCAGCGCAGGTACACGTCCGACAGGAACTGCATCTCGACGTGCTCGAAGCCATTGCCGCCGCAGGTCGGGCAGCGTCCGTTGCCGGAATTGAAGCTGAAGGTGCCGGCGGTGTACTTGCGTTCCTTCGCGAGCGGCTGCTTCGCGTAGATGTTGCGGATTGCGTCCCAGGCGCCGACGTAGCTTGCGGGGTTGGAGCGCGTGGTGCGCCCGATCGGTGTCTGGTCTACCATCACCACGCCTTCGATCAGCGCGTGGCCGCGCAACTCGCGGAACACTCCCGGAGTTTCAGTCGGCTTGCCCTTCGCTTTTCGCAGCGCGGCGTAGAGTACGTCCTGGACCAGCGTCGATTTCCCAGAGCCCGAGACGCCGGTGATGCATACCAGCCGCTGCAGCGGAATTCCGACGTCGATGTTCTTCAGGTTGTGTTCGGCGGCGCCGACCAGCTCGAGCTTCGGCGCTCTTGCGGCCAGGGGCGTGGGCGATGCGCCTGCATCGGCGCGCTTCCTGCCCGAAAGATATTCTGCCGTGAGCGTTTTCGACCGCTTCAGCTCGTCGGGCGTGCCGAAGAACACGATCTCCCCGCCGCGCTCGCCCGGACCCGGGCCCATGTCCATGACGCGGTCGGCCTGCAGCATGATCTGCGGATCGTGCTCGACGACGACGACGGAGTTGCCGGCGTTGCGCAGGCGCTGCATCACGCCGATCACGCGACCCATATCGCGCGGGTGCAGCCCGATCGAGGGCTCGTCGAGCACGAACAGCGTGTTGACGAGCGAAGTGCCGAGCGCCGTGGTGAGGTTGATGCGCTGCACTTCGCCGCCTGAGAGTGTGCGCGACTGGCGGTCGAGCGTGAGATAACCGAGACCGACTTCGCAAACGTAGCGCAGCCGTGCGCGGATTTCGGTGAGAAGAAGATCAGTCGCCTCGTCCAGCGGTGCCGGCAGGTGCAATTGCTCGAAGAACACGCGCGTGCGCTCGGCAGGCAGGAGCACCAAATCGTGCACCGTGAGGCCGGGGAGCGCGCGCAGCACCTCGTTCGAGAATTTCGCGCCCAGCGGCATGAAGCGCCGCGCGGGATCGAGCACGCGATCTGCGTCCTCCTTGGTGCCGACGCGCCACAGCAGCGCCTCGACCTTCAGGCGCGCGCCGCCGCAGGTTGTGCAGGGCGTGTAGGCGCGATAGCGCGACAAGAGCACGCGCACGTGCATTTTGTAGGCCTTGGTCTCCAGCCAGCGGAAAAAACGCGCGACGCCGTACCACACGCCGGGCCAGGATTTTCTCCAGCTCACCCACTCCGGCTCGCCTTCGAGCACCCATGCGCGATGCTTCGCGTTCAGATCCCGGAACGGAATGTCGAGCGGAACCCCGCGCTTCTTTGCGTATTTTTCTATGTCGTCCTGGCAGTCGTGAAAGCTCGGCGATTGCCAGGGCCGGATCGCACCTTCGCGCAGCGTTTTCGATTCGTCGGGGACGATGAGGCCGTAGTCGATGCCGATCACGCGTCCGAAGCCGCGGCAGGTTTCGCAGGCGCCGAGCGGCGAGTTGAAGGAGAAGAGGCTCGGCAGCGGCTCGGTGTAATGGATGTCGCAGTCGGGACAGTGAAGATCCGAGGAGAAGCGCCAGGGCGAACCCGGATTGCCTTCGGCGTCCAGCGGATAGACGTTGACCTTCCCTTGCCCGATCCTGAGCGCAGCTTCGATGCCTTCGATCACGCGGGCCTTCTCCGCAGAAGACATGCGCGTGCGGTCCTGCACGACTTCCAGCACGTTTCCGCTCCGGGCGTGGATGCGGTCGTAGCCCTGCGCTTTCAGCAATGCCTGGACCTCCTCTTCCTTGAAGTTCTTCGGCACGGCTACGGGAAAAGTGATGACCAGCCTGGGATCCCCCGCCCCCGCAGCGCGGGCGGCGAGCTGTTCGTATACAGAGTCCGGCGTATCCCGCCGCACGGCCTGCCCGCAGCCGCGGCAAAAGAGCCGGCCGGCGCGCGCGAACAGCAACTTCAGGTGGTCGTTCAGCTCGGTCATGGTGCCGACCGTGGAGCGCGAGGTGCGCACCGGATTGGTCTGGTCGATCGCGATCGCCGGCGGAATGCCTTCGATGGCGTCCACCTGCGGCTTGTCCATGCGGTCGAGAAACTGCCGCGCGTAGGGGCTGAAGGTTTCGACGTAGCGCCGCTGGCCCTCGGCGTAGAGCGTGTCGAAGACCAGCGAGGATTTTCCCGAGCCCGAGACGCCGGTCACGACGAGCAGCTCGTTCAGCGGCAGCTCGACCGAGAGGTTCTTGAGATTGTTCTGGCGGGCGCCGCGGATGACGATCGCGGGATCGGAGCGGCGTTGCAGCATGCCGCTATTTTATCGGCGCCGCCGCCCGCGCGCGACGACTTCCGGCGCTTTGGAGTCGGTTTTTAGAAAGCCCGTTCGCCCTGAGCTTGTCGAAGGGTGAACGGTCGTTGCGCCGTTCGTGGTTCTATGCTTCGACGAGCTCAGCATCACCACGAACGGCATTCAAAGCTAAGCGGTCACTTTGAACCGGTTCTTAGTAGCCGAAGAACTCGTCGGTGCGGATCGCTTCGTTCTTGACGCCGGCTTCGACGAGCATTTTCTGCATGGCTTCGACCAGTCCCGGCGGTCCCGCCGCATAGTAGACGAACGCGGCGAGATTTTTCAGGTGACGCTCGAGCATGCCGCGGTCGAGAAGGCCGGTTTCGCCGTCCCAGGGGCGGCTCGATTTGGCCATTTCGACCATGGTACCGACGAAGCGGTAGCGCGGATTGCGCTGTTGCAGCGATACGAGCTCGTCGAGAAATGCCGCGTCCTCGGGCCGCCGGTTGGAATAGAACAACCAAAGGTCGCGCGCGAGCCGGCTGTGTGCCGCGTGGCGCAGCATGCTCACGAACGGCGTGATGCCGATGCCACCTGCGATGAACACGGCAGGCCGGGCGTCCGCGCCGTCCAGCGTGAACTTGCCCGCCGGTCCCCGCAACTGGATCCGCCCGCCCGCCGGCATTGCCTTCAATACCCGCTTGAACGCGGTGTCGCGCATCCGCGTGGCCACCACGAGCTCGGTCTCGTGGGGCGCGCTCACCATGGAAAAGGTGCGCGCATTGCCCTTGCTGTCGGTCTCGGGCGGGTCGATCAGGGACACGTTGACCGATTGGCCCGCCTCGAATTTGAATTCTGCGGGCTTGGCGAAGCGGAACGCCATCGTTCCTTCCGCGACTGTCGCGCTGCCGATGAGTGTCGTGTCGAAGCGAGCCATGGTGTCTATGTTCCTTCCTGTCAGGCCGACGGGTCCGCCCACACCAGCCGGTGAAAATCGAATTGAGCGAGCGTGGGTTTCACGACCTCGAAATACGGCGAGATATCGAAGTCGCGAGGCGTATACAGACTGTAGTGGCGGATGTGCATGACTTCGCGGTGGCAATCGATGCAGGCCGGATCATTGGTCCCCTCGATCGTAATGTCCGGGAGGATGGGATAGCGCACCTGGTCGAAGGCCGCGGCAATCAAGGTCGAGCAGATCGCGCGCGTGGGGTCGCCGCTGCCGAAGGCGAGCATGCGGCGGCGCCAGCGCACCGGGACCGGCGGAGTCGGGAGCAGATAGCGCGCCAGGTCGATGACGTTCTTCAAGTCGTACTGCCCTCCGATGTGCGAAACGGCAAAGTCGATCACCTTGCGCATGTCCTCTTGCGACAGGCCCACCGGCCTGCAGATGCGCGTGTGCATCCCGGCGTAGGTACTGACCGGAACGGCGCGCACTCCTTCGCGCAGGTCGGCTTCCACCAGAATCCTCGCGTCCTCGCCGGGCTTCGGCGCGCCGAGCGCGTCGCCGATGCAAAAGGCCGCGTGCGACCAGGTCGACTGGGTTAGATATTTGATGGCGACGCTGATGCGCGTGTTCCCTTCGATGAGCAGCACGTCGCCGGGCTTGAGCGCGGCCCTGAGCAATTCCGGCGAGGAGGTTGCGATCTGCACACCCCGCCTCGGCTGGGAGAGGTAGTCGGCCAGGCGCTTGCCGAACCAGTGGAGGACGGGGCTCATCGGGAATAGTGCGGTCGTTCATAGTTTAACGGACTCCATTGGATGCAGTCGGGCGGCGATAAGTGCCGGATGCGGAGGCGCGTGTCTCCGACGGGAAAGCAAACGGCAGACGTTCCGGGAACGCGATGCTCTGTAACTTCATCCTATCGGTGCGTCTGATTGCGACCGCGCAAAAGCGAGCCTTCGCTGTGTGCGGCAGCACACAGAAGCCTTGATGCGTTTGTCGTAGTTCGATACTGACAGAAGTTTTAATGCATTCCTTTGTTAATAGGGTGACTCACTGCCGAACGATCAAACAACCCCTGGACATAAGTTCCTAAGTAAAAAAAGTAACGTGTTCGACGCTTTTCTTGGAAATGGAGACGACATGAAAACTCAATCGAATTATTTTCTGGTAGTTCCAGTCCTGGCCGCCTTGGCCCTGGCCGGCTGCGGTAGTCACCACGACAACGACGCGGCAACCACCAGTGCGGACGCGCCACCGGACCCGGTGCTGGCTGCGCAAGGCAAGGAGACTTTTCGCTCGGACACGTTCGGAGACGAAGCCTTCTGGACGGACACTTTGCACATGAATACCGTGATTGCGTCCGCAGTGGACCCGGCGACCGCTCTGTCAGTCGGGTTGAAGGTGGATGCAGAGGCGCTGCCGCCCGCCGTGGTGCAGGGCATTCAAAATGGCAGTATCAGCCTGACGGATCCCGCCACGACCGTGGCCTTGCTCAAGTTGAATGCCGTCGTCGGATTGAAAGGCACAGTCGAAAACATAAATGGAGTCGATACGCTGACTCACGTAGGGACCACGTGCGCGCTCTGCCACTCGACGGTGGACGATTCCTTCGCGCCCGGAATAGGCAAACGCCTGGACGGGTGGGCGAACCGCGATCTCAATTCGGGCGCAATCATTGCTCTTTCGCCCGCCGTATCGACAAGCAACAAGGCAATCTACAACTCCTGGGGCAAAGGGATGTACGATCCCCGCTTCAATCAGGACGGTCTGAATGGACCGCAAGTGATTCCTCCCGCCTATGGACTGCTGGGCGTGCATAGCATTACTTCCACGGGGGACGGCGCCGACATTGCTTATTGGAATCGCTACGTTGCCGTGACTCAAATGGGCGGCCAGGGCACGTTTGCCGACAGCCGGACCGGGGTGAACGTGACGAATGGCACGACCGATCTCGTGACTTCCAAACTCCCGGCGCTGCAAGCCTATCAGTTGAGTCTCGCCGCCCCGTTGCCGCCGATCGGCAGCTTCGATCCGGCGTCCGCGGACAGAGGAAAGGTCGTCTTCGAAGGCGCGGGACAGTGCTCGACCTGTCACTCGGGTCCGACGCTGACCGATGCCAATATCAGATTGCACGAGCCCAGCGAAGTCGTCAGCGAACCCGAAGCCAGTGGAGTGACAAGCTACGCAGCGCGAAGCGCGACGAAGAAGTATCGCACCGCACCGCTCGCCGGCCTGTGGCAGCACGCCCCCTACTTCCATAACGGCAGTGCCGCCACGCTCGATGCAGTGGTAGAAACCTATAACACCAGGAAGGCGCTCGGACTGACAACGGCGCAGAAGGCGGATCTGGTCCAGTATCTGAAAAGCCTGTAACCGTTCTGCAAGACCCTGCCAAACCGGTAGGACTGACGTTTACGCGGTTCCCGAGGGAAGTATCGGCTTTCCTCGGGAGCTCGTTTTCTGATCAAGGGCTTACAGGATCGCAACAGGCCCCATACAGCCTTGCCGGACATCCGGCAGCCAGGCTGGGAACGCGGCGGGCACAATCCTCATCCAATGGCGGCAAACTAGCAAAACAGCAACAAGAGGCGCATATGCAAACGGCACCTTCGGCAGTTGTTTACAGCAAGTTATCCGACCTGGAACTGGCGCAGAGCATCGCGTCCGGCGACAAAGCTGCGTTCGAGTTGCTGATGCGCCGGAACAACCAGATGCTCTACCGCACGGCGCGCAGCATCCTGAAGGACGAAGCCGAGGCCGAGGACTCGGTACAGGACGCTTATCTGCTCGCGTACCGGGGGATGAGCAGCTTCCGCGGCGACGCGAAGCTCTCCACGTGGCTGGTTCGAATCGTTGTGAACGAAGCGATCGCGCGCGCGCGCAAGCGCAGCCGCGGGGCTGAAATCATTCAACTGAGCGGCGAGACGCAGGACGATAGCGAGGCCGCGGGGGAACACATGAACGAAACTTTACCAGAGCAGCCCGAGCATGCTGCCCAGCGCGCACAGACGCGCCGGTTGCTCGAGGCCAAGATCGACGAGCTGCCTGACGCATTCCGGACGGTGTTCGTGCTGCGCGCGCTGGAGGAGCTCACCGTCGAGGAATCCGCCGTTGTGCTCGGCATTCCGGAGGCCACGGTGCGCTCGCGTTTCTTCCGTGCGCGGGGCCTGTTGCGCGAGGCGCTCTCGAAAGAAATCGACATCGCTTACAGCGACGCATTTGCTTTTGCCGGAGCGCGCTGCGACCGCATCGTCGCGGGCGTGATGGCAAGGCTTGCAGAAAGCGGGAATACCTCCCGATCGTAATACGCGAATCACCAAGATACTAACCACCAAGAACCGACCCAGGAGATCGACCATGACGTTTTTCGATATGCCCACCCCTACCGCCGCGCGCCGGCTGTTTCTCGCGCGCTCCGGCCTCGTTCTTTCCGGCGCGGCAGTTGCGCTGCTCGCAGGCAACGAAGCGCTCGCCGCGACCAAAGGCGGCAAATCCAACGCGGGTGACGCTCGTATCCTGAACTCGGCGCTCGGCGCGGAATACAACGCGATCGCCGCCTACCAGGTCGGCGCGGAGAGCGGCCTGCTGCAAAAGCCGGTGCTCGATCTCGCGGTCACCTTCCAGGGCCATCACAAAAAACATGCCGAGCTGCTTTCGAAGACGATCGAAAAACTCGGCGGCAAGCCCGTGTTGGCCAAGGCGAAGTACGACTTCCCGGTCCAGACGCTGAAGACCCAGGCCGACGTGCTGCGCTTCGCGGCGAATCTGGAAAAGGGTGCGGTGAGCGCGTATCTGGGCGCGGTGCCCCTCTTCGGCAACCACGACCTCGCCAAGGCCGCCGCCAGCATTCTCGGTGACGAGGCAATGCACTGGGCGATTCTGCGCAACGCGCTCGGCGAGACCCCGGTTCCCGACGCGTACGTCTCCTGAAGCAGCCGATGTCCGCGCGCCTGCTCGCCGGCCTGATGCTGGCGTTTGCGGCAGGCGTTGCGGGTGCGGCGACTCAAGGCAATCCCAAGGCGGGCGAGGAGATTTACGCCCGCTGTCTCACCTGCCACACGCTTGCTTCCGATCGCGTCGGGCCCAGGCATTGCGGTCTGTTCGGCCGCCGCGCGGGGAGCGTGAAGGGTTTCGAGTATTCCGATGCGATGAAGCACTACAAGGTCGTTTGGAACGAAAAGACGCTAGACCACTTTCTCGCCAACCCCCTCAAGGTCGTCCCCGGCACCAACATGACCTACGCCGGCGTGACCGATCCCAGGGAACGCAGCGATCTCATCGCCTACCTGAAGCAGGCGAACAACTCGGCGGAGTGCAAGAAGTAAGCGCGCGGGAGGCCCCGGTGTCCCGGTTAGATGAGATTACGGAGCGCCGCGTTCCCGGGCGCGGGTTCCCGGAGGTAAAAGCTGAACATTCCATCTTGTGTGCGCTATCGCACAGAGTGCTTGACGCGATTGTCGTAAAACCCCAAGCTCCAATTCGAACAATCCATAATTCCCGGAAGGAATTCCCCATGAGACTTAAGGCGGTTTGCCCCTTGATCGTTTCCGCTCTATCCGGACTCGGCATTCTCGTCGTGCTCGGAATGGGCCCAGGCAATGCCCAGGCGCAGACCTCCAAGAAAGCGCCCCCGGATAACGATAGCCAGATCAGCGCCCACGCGCGGCGCATGGTGAACGAGGGCCGGCAGATTTTCCGCTTCGACACCTTCGGCTCCGAGGCTTTCTGGGGCGATACCTTGCAATTGCACAAAGCGATCGCCGGTGAGAAAAACGGCGGTGTCGGCGGCGGAGTGAGTCCGAAGACTGCTCTGTCGGTTGGTCTCAAGGTGGATACAGCGGCCCTCCCCGCTGACTTGGTGGCGCAGATCAAGGCGGGCAAGGTCGATCTCGACGATCCGGCCATCACCCTCGCCTTGCTGAAGCTGAATGCCGTAGTCGGCGTGACCGGCAGGTTCGACAAGGCAGGCAAGATCCAGTCGATGGGCATCCAGTGCGCCTTCTGCCATGCGACCGTCGATGATTCCTTCGCCCCCGGCATCGGAAAGCGCCTGGACGGCTGGGCGAACCGCGACCTGAATGTCGGTGTCATCGTTTCGCTCGCGCCTAACCTCAAACCTTTCACCGATCTTCTCGGCGTGGATGTGGCCACGGTGAAGAAGGTGCTCAATAGCTGGGGGCCCGGGCGTTTTGACGCCGAGCTGACCAAAGACGGTAAGGCTCTGCGGCCCGATGGAGGACAGGCGGGCACGCTGATTCCGCCCGCGTTTGGCCTGGCCGGGGTGAACCTCCATACCTGGACCGGGTTTGGGTCTGTCCCGTACTGGAATGCCTACGTCGCGGTGACCGAGATGCACGGCTCGGGCACTTTCATCGACCAGCGCCTGGCTAACAAGGATCAATACCCGGTATCGGCAAAGAGCGGGGAAGGTAATGTCCGGGGAACGCCCGATTTGGTCAGCTCCAAGCTCGCGGCGCTTCACTTCTATGAGCTCGCCATTCCCGCGCCGAAGGCGCCTGCAGGCAGTTTCGATAGGATGGCGGCCGCGCGAGGGAAAGACCTCTTCAACAAAAAGGCGCAGTGCGCGACCTGCCACGTGCCGCCGCTCTTCACCGAGCCGGGGCACAACCTGCACTCGCCCGACGAGATGGGGATCGATTCCTTTCAGGCCGACCGCTCGCCGACCCACATGTACCGCACCGCACCGCTTGCGGGCCTGTGGACGCACCAGAAGGGCGGCTTCTATCACGACGGCCGCTTTGCAACCCTGAAAGACGTTCTCGAACACTACAACCGCAACTTCAAGCTGGGACTGAACGACCAGGAGAAAGGCGAGCTGATCGAGTACCTGAAGTCACTGTAGTAAATAGATCGGCGGGGCACGGGGGCTGGCGGTCCCTTGAGTGCCCCGATTTTTTCTGTGAATCAGACGGACAACTTTTCAAAGGAACAATCATGGCAAGACTGGTAAAGCGCTTTCGCGGCACGCCCTACGCGGTGACCGTCGGCGGCGAATCCCAATACATTTGCGGTTGTGGACTCTCCGCCACGCAGCCGTTCTGCGATGGAACGCACAAGATTACGCAAGGGGAAGAGCCGCAAAAGCTGTATTGGTATGACGAAGAGGGACAACGTCACGCTGCCGAGGACAGTTATCCCGACATCCGCGATGACAAACAGACCCAGAATGCGTAGCAGGTAGCCGGCACCGATCTCCGGGGAACTCGTCCGCGGGACGAGATCGTGCCCGCCGGCAGCGCAGTCGGCGGGCACAACCCTAGGATTTGACCACTTGCAGCGTGATCGAGATCTCGCTCGCGACGTTGTTGCGCTGGCGCAGGAACGCTTGCAACTCCTCCTGCTCGAGCCGCCCCTGCTGAAAGTCGCTGGAGTAAGGTTCGTCGAGGAAGTATTCCTGGCTGACTATTTCGAAATCGACGCCGTGATAGAGCGCGAGCGGCGTACTCGCGGCGCCCATCTCCTTCCAACGAAGGTTCTGGCGCTTCGAGAAAAGGTTCAGCACCTCGGGCGTGATCGGCCGCACGTGGGTCGGATCGTTCATGAAGTGGTCGTGGCGCGGATGCGGCACAGCGATCCGGATCCTGGCACCGGGCTCGCATACGCGGTACAACTCCTTCATGATCCCTATGAACACCTCGGCGCTGGCGCCGAGGTGTTCCATCACGTGGTTCATCACGATCTCGGAAACGGAATTGTCCGGCCACGGCCACGGAAACGCCTCGAGATCGCATCTCAGGTCGGGTTCGCCGAACTTGTCCACGTTCACGAAGCCGGGCTGCGGGTTCTGGCCCGAGCCGAGATTGAGCTTGAGTCCCATCGTCGGATTGCCTTGTTGCTTCCGGATATGGATGCCGTGTCCGGGCATGATAGCCTACTGCACCCGGGCCGCCCGGGACATCGAACCACTCCGGAGTCCCATGTCGCAATATGTATACACTTTGCGCCGCGTCGGCAAGATCGTGCCGCCCAAGCGCGCGATCCTCAAGAACATCTCGCTCAACTTCTTTCCCGGCGCGAAGATCGGCGTGCTCGGCCTGAACGGTTCCGGAAAATCCACGCTGCTGAGGATCATGGCGGGCGAGGACACGAACTTCGAGGGCGAGGTCGTCCCGATGCCGAACATGAAGGTCGGCTACCTGCCGCAGGAGCCGCAGCTCGAGCCGGAAAGGACCGTGCGCGACGCGGTGGAGGAGGGCCTGGGCGAAACGCTTGCCGCCAAGAAACGCCTCGACGAGATCTACGCGGCTTACGCCGAGCCCGATGCGGATTTCGACAAGCTTGCCGCCGAGCAGGCGAAGCTCGAGGCGATCGTCAATACGGCGCACGCGGACAGCGCCGACCTGCAGATGGAGGTCGCCGCCGACGCGCTGCGACTGCCGCCGTGGGACGCCAAGATCGGCCCCCTCTCGGGCGGCGAAAAACGCCGGGTGGCGCTGTGCCGCCTCTTGATCTCCAAGCCCGACATCCTGCTGCTCGATGAGCCCACCAACCACCTCGACGCGGAAAGCGTCGAGTGGCTCGAGCAGTTTCTGCGGAGGTTTCCGGGCACCGTGGTCGCGGTGACGCACGACCGCTACTTCCTCGACAACGCCGCCCAGTGGATCCTCGAGCTCGACCGCGGCTACGGCATTCCCTGGGAAGGCAATTACTCGTCGTGGCTCGAACAGAAGGAAAAACGCCTCGAGGTCGAGGAGAAACAGGAGCAGGCGCGCATCAAGGCGATGCAAAAAGAACTGGAGTGGGTGCGACAGAATCCCAAAGGCCGCCAGGCGAAGTCGAAGTCGCGCCTCGCGCGCTTCGAAGAGCTGTCCTCCTACGCGTACCAGAAGCGCAACGAAACCCAGGAGATCTTCATCCCGGTCGCCGACCGTCTCGGCGATGCGGTGATCGAGTTCAAGGGCGTCTCCAAGGGCTACGGCGACCGCCTGCTCATCGACGATCTCTCCTTCAGCGTGCCGGCCGGCGCGATCGTCGGCATCATCGGCCCGAACGGCGCCGGAAAATCGACGCTGTTCCGCATGATCGCGGGCAAGGAAAAGGCGGACAAGGGCAAGATTGCGATCGGGCCGACCGTGAAGATGGCCCACGTGGACCAGTCGCGCGACGCGCTCGAGGCCGACAAGAACGTCTGGGAATTCATCTCGGGCGGCGCGGACATCCTCACCGTGGGCAAGTTCGAGATGCCTTCGCGCGCCTACCTCGGCCGGTTCAACATCAAGGGCGCAGACCAGCAGAAGAAGGTGGGCACGCTCTCCGGCGGCGAGCGCGGCCGGGTGCACCTCGCGAAGACGATGCTCGCCGGAGGGAATGTGTTGCTGCTGGACGAACCCTCCAACGACCTGGACGTCGAAACGCTGCGCGCGCTCGAGGACGCGCTACTGGAATTCGCCGGCAGCGTGCTCGTCATCTCGCACGACCGCTGGTTCCTCGATCGCATCGCCACCCACATCCTCGCCTTCGAAGGCGAATCGAAAACGGTGTTCTTCAGCGGCAACTATCAGGAGTACGAAAGCGACAAGGTCAAGCGCCTGGGCGAAGAGGGCGCGAAACCGAAGCGCATCCGCTACAAGCCGCTGAAAAACTGAATTCTGAAATCCGTGCCGCTTCGCATCGCGATTCCCGACATGGTATCGCCGTCGTATTTTCCGGCGATCGCCGCGGTCGAGCTGGGGTTCTTCGAGAAAGAAGGGCTGGCCGCGACCATCGAGCTCGTTTTCCCCGTGACCCGAACCTTCGAGGAACTGCGTGAAGGGCGACTCGATTTCGTCGGCGGAGCCGCGCACGCTCCGCTCTACGCCTTCCGCGATTGGGCGGGCTGCAAGCTGCTTTGCGCGCTTTCGCAGAACATGTACTGGTTCCTCGTCGTGCGCAAGGACCTCGGTGTCGCACGAGGCGACTTGCGCTCGATCAAAGGCCTTCGCATCGGCGCGGCGCCGGGCCCGGTAGACGGCTTGAAGCGCATGCTCGTCGAGTCCGGAATCGATCCGGAGCGCGAAGTGAACATCGCGCCCGTGCTCGGTGCCGCCGGCGTGTCCTTCGGCCTGGCGGCGGCAAAAGCTCTGGAGGAGGGCGTGGTGGACGGCTTCTGGGCGAACGGCATGGGAGCCGAAGTGGCTTTGCGCAACGGCATAGGCACGCTCGTGATCGACGCACGACGCGGCGACGGACCGAAGAGGGCGCAGCACTATACGTTCGCGGCCTTGGTCACGACCCAACACTGGATCGACAAGAGCCCCGAGACGGTCGCCGGAGCGGTGCGTGCGCTCGTCGCCGCGCAAGCCGAGCTCAAGCGCGATCCCTCTCTTGCGGCCGTGGCTGCGAAGCGGCATTTCCCCGCAGCGGAGCTTGCCCTCATTCCGGAGCTGGTGAGGCGGGATGCGCCGCATTACGATCCGGCGATTTCCAGGAACGCGGTGGACGCCCTCAATGCCTTCGCCCAAGAGACAGGACTGCTCTCCCGGGCGCCCGCTTACGAGGAGGTCGTCGCGACGCGATTCCTTCCGCTGTGGGAGCGATGAGCTTGCAAATGAACAAAAGCGCGAACAAAAGCGTCCATTTCTCCAGAGACCCATTTACATCCTCCGGCCATTCGTTGATACTTGCCGGGCGAAAAAAGCGAAGCAAGAAGCTTTCCCGTCAAGAGGTTCGCGCTAAAGTGTTCAGTGTTTAAAGTGTTAAGTGTTAAGAGGTTCGCGTTAAAAGTTTCGCGCTAAAAGGAGGGCGGAAACTCGTGCCGGTCCGGCAATGGGATCCCGCGTCTAAGCTCAAGGTCGTACTCGAAGGGCTGCAGGGCAAGCCCGAGACAGCCCTCTGCAAGCATCACGGCATCAAGCCCACGGAATACCGGCGCTGGCGCAAGCAGTTTTTCGCGCAGGCCGCCCGCTCACTCAAACTTCCCGACAGTTCGCCGGGGCGCAAGGGTTCGGTGCTTTCCACCCTCAGCGCGGCCGGAGATGAAAATGCGGAATCGCTGCGCGTCGCACGCGAGCTGATCGAGGTCCTGCCCATTCCGGTCTTTTTCAAGGCGAGGGACGGGAAACATCTGGGGGCCAACAAGGCTTGGGAGGACTACTTCGGGGTCACGCGCGAATCCTTCATCGGGAAGACCGTCCAGGAGCTGTTTTCTCACGCGCCGGAGGTCGGGGCGAGGCATCAGGCCGCAGACGAGGATCTATGGCGCCGTCCGGGCACGCGAAGCTATGAGCTGCAGGTGCCCGTCCACGACGGAAGCATCCGCCACACGCTCAACTACAAGGCGACGTTCAACGGCCCCGACGGCAAGGTCGCCGGACTGACGGGGACCATCATCGACATCACCGAGCTCAAGCGCGCCGAACAGCGCCAGGCGATCGAACATCGGGTCACGCGCATTCTCTCGGAATCCGAAACGGTCGCAGGCGCGGTGCCAGAGGTCCTTGCGGTGTTCTGCGAATCGCTCGGCTGGGCGTGCGGCGCGCGCTGGAGCATGGACGTCAAGGCCGGCGGTTTCCGTTGCGAGGAGGCCTGGAGCGCAGACGACCCGGAGATCGTGGCATTTCTCGCCGCGAACCGGGAGACCACCTATCAGCCCGGACGCGCAGGCTTCGTCCGCAAGGTGCTGGGGACCGGCCAGCCGGTGTGGATCGTCGACCTCGCCGCCGAGGAAGACTTCATGCGCGGAAAGCAGGCGGCAAGAGCGGGTTTGCATTCGGCCTTCGCGTTCCCGATCCGCCTGGGCGATCAGGTGCTCGGCGCCCTGGAATTCTTCCACCGCGATGAGCGGCTTCCCGACGAATGGCTGCTCGCAACAGGTGCCGCGATCGGCAACCAGCTCGGACACTTCATGGCGCGCAAGGAGACCGAGCGCGAGCTGCGCCAGAGCGAAGCCCGCTTTCGCAGCCTCACGGCGCTGTCTTCCGACTGGTACTGGGAACAGGACGAGGAGTTCCGTCTCACTTTTCTTTCCAGCCGCTTCGTCGAGCGTACCGGCATCGACCCGGCGCCCTATATCGGCCGCAAGCGCTGGGAACAACCGGCGCTGAACATGACCGACGCCGATTGGGAGCGGCACCGCGCGCAGCTGGATCGGCGCGAACCGTTCTTCGATCTCGAGATGGAGCGCCCCGGCCCGGACGGCAATTCGGTGTGGGTGTCCTTGAGCGGTGCGCCGGTGTTCGACGAGGAGCGGCGGTTCCGCGGCTACCGCGGCGTGGGAACCGATATCACCGAGCGCAAGCACGGTCAGGCCGTGCTGCGCGCGGCATACGACGAGCTCGCGCGTTCCAACACGGAACTGCAGCAGTTCGCCTATGTCGCCTCCCACGACCTGCAGGAGCCGCTGCGGATGATCGGCAGCTACACGCAGCTCCTGGAGCGCCGCTACGGCGACAAGCTCGACCAGGACGCGCACGAGTTCATGGATTTCATCGTCGACGGCGCGACGCGGATGAAACAGCTGATCGAGGACCTGCTCGCCTATTCCCGCGTCGGCACGCGCGGCAAGAATCTGCGGCCGGTACAGGCGCAGGCGGTTCTCGACAGGGTCCTGATCAATCTGCGGGGGGCGGTCGAGCAAAGCGGCGCCGTGATAACGAACGATCCCCTGCCCGAGGTGAGCGCAGACGACACGCAGCTCGCGCAGCTGCTGCAGAACCTGATCGCGAACGCGATCAAGTTCAGGAAAAAGGACCAGGCGCCGCGCATTCACGTAGGCTTGCTGGACGCGGGGGAGGAATGGCGCGTCTCGGTGGCCGACAACGGCATCGGCATCGAGCAGGCGTACTTCGATCGCATCTTCATGGTGTTCCAGCGGTTGCACACGCAGGACGAGTACCCGGGCACCGGCATTGGCCTGGCAATATGCAGGAAAGTAGTCGAGCGCCACGGCGGACGGATCTGGGTCGAGTCCGCCTTCGGCGAAGGCAGCAAGTTCTATTTCACGCTTCCAAAAATCCAAAAAGGAGAAACATGACCGCAGATATCGACAGGACCGCCCCGCCCGTGGAGATCCTTCTGGTCGAGGATAACCTCGGGGACGCCCGCCTCACGCGCGAGGCGCTCAAGGAAGGCAAGGTCTACAACAACCTCCACTGGGTGAAGGACGGCGTCGAGGCGCTCGATTTCCTGCACAAGCGCGGCAAGCACAAGGACGCGCCCAAGCCCGACATCATCCTGCTCGACCTGAATCTGCCGAAGAAGGACGGTCGCGAGGTGCTCCAGGAGATCAAGGCCGACCAGCAGCTCATGCGCATCCCCGTGGTGGTTCTCACCACGTCCAAGGCGGAAGAGGACGTGCTCAAGACCTATACGCTGCACGCGAACTGCTACGTGACGAAACCGGTGGACCTGGAGCAGTTCATCAAGGTGGTCAAATCCATCGACAACTTCTGGCTGACTGTGGTCACGCTTCCCAACGGGAAGTAGCCGATGGCCGATCGCAAGCTCGTACTGCTGATCGAGGACAATCCGGGCGACGTCCGTCTCATCCGCGAGATGCTCGCGGAGGGGGACGATGCGGTTTTCGAGCTCGCTTGCGTGGGAAGGCTCTCGCAAGGGCTCGAGCATCTCGCCACCAAAAGCCCGAGCCTGGTGCTGCTCGACCTTTCCCTTCCCGACAGTTTCGGGTTCGATACGTTCCTCAAGGTCTATGCTCACTCGCCGAAAGTGCCCATCGTCGTCCTGACCGGTCACGACGACCAGACGGTCGCGCTCTCGGCGGTGAAAAGCGGAGCGCAGGACTACCTCGTCAAGGGCAAGCTCGACCGGGAACTGCTGCTGCGCTCGATGCAGTACTCGATCGAGCGCAAGCGCTACCAGGAGCAGCTCGAGTACCAGGCCAACTACGACGCGCTCACCGGGCTTCCGAACCGCAATCTCCTGCACGATCGCCTGAAGCAGTCGGTCTTCGCCCAGCGCTACGTGCGCTCGATCGCGGTGGTGTTCCTCGACATCGATCACTTCAAGTTCGTCAACGACAGCCTGGGCCACAACACCGGCGACAAGCTGCTGCAGAAAGTCGCCGAGCGCCTCATGGAGACGGTGCGCGACGGCGATACGGTAGCGCGGCTGGGCGGAGACGAGTTCATCCTGATTCTCAACGATCAGACCGGGCAGGAGGTCATCTACCGGGCGATGCAGCGCATCATCACCAGGATCGCCGAGCCGATCGATGTCGATGGGCAGGAGCTGATGGTGACCTGCAGCGCCGGCATCAGCCTCTACCCCCAGGACGGCCCGGACGTGGACACGCTGCTCAAGAACGCCGATGCGGCGATGTACCGGGCCAAGGAGAAGGGACGCAACAACGTCCAGTTCTACACCGCCGAGATGAACCGGCAGGTCAACGAGCGCCTCAAGATAGAGTCGAGCCTGCGCCGGGCCCTGGAACGCGACGAATTGGAGCTGTATTACCAGCCGCGGATCAATGTTAGGAGCGGTGCGCTGGTGAGTTGCGAGGCGCTGCTGCGCTGGCGACACCCCGAGTGGGGCCTGTTGCTGCCCGAGCGCTTCATCGCGCTCGCCGAGGAGACGGGGATCATCGTGCCGATCGGCGACTGGGTACTCAAGCGCGCCTGCGCGCAGGCGCGGGCCTGGCAGCAGGACGCACGCGCCCCGATCGCGGTCTCCGTGAACCTGTCCATGCGCCAGTTCAGGCAGGGGGCTCTCGCGACCGCCGTCGATGACGCGCTCCGGGAGAGCCAGCTGGATCCACGCCTGCTCGAGATGGAGCTGACCGAGAGCCTGATCATGCACGACACCGAGGCCGCGATCCGCATCCTCCTGCGCTTGCGGGAAATCGGCGTGGATATCTCGGTTGACGATTTCGGCACCGGACATTCGAGCCTTTCCTACCTGACCAAGCTGCCGATCAGCGCGCTCAAGATCGATCAGTCGTTCGTCCACGACATCAAGGGAAACGGCCGGACGGACGAAGGCCTGGTCGCCCAGACCATCATTTCGCTCGCGCGCAACCTGAAACTCAAAGTCGTGGGCGAAGGCGTGGAGACCGAAGCGCAATTCGAATTTCTGAAGAAGCACGACTGCGACGAAGTCCAGGGATATCATTTCGGCAGGCCGATGCCGGCGGCGGAGTTCGAGAGCTTTGCCGTGGAGGCGGCGCGCTCCGGCAAATCCTGAAGGCCCGGCGGCTCAGTCCGCCTTCGCTCCTGACGCTCTAGCCACCTTTGTCCACTTTTCGATCTCGGCCTTGATGAAGCGCGCGAATTCCTCGCGCGAGCCGCCGATCGGCTCGAAAGCGAGGGTGTTCATCTTTTCCGCCACGGCCGGATCGGCAAGCATCTTGCGGATCTCGGCGTTCAACTGGTCGAGGATTGCGTTCGGCGTCTTCGCCGGAGCCGCGAGCCCGATCCAGCCCACCGACTCGAAATCCGGATAGCCCTGTTCCGCGATGGTCGGCACCTCGGGAAGGTGGGGCGAGCGTTTCGGGATCGCGACGCCGAGCGCGCGCAGCTTCCCGGATTTCACATGCGCGAGCACGCCCGGGATCGTGTCCGACATGAGCGGCACGTTGCCGCCGATGAGTTGCACCTGCGCGTCGCCGCTGCCCTTGAACGGAACATGGTTGAGGCGAATGCCGGCTGCGCTCTGGAACGCTTCCATGGTGAGGTGGCTGGTGCTGCCGACGCCGAGCGAGGCGTAGGCGATCTCTCCGGGTTTCGCTTTTGCCGCCGCGACCAGGTCCTTGAGCGTCTTGTAGGGTTGCGCCGCTCCGACCACGATGGTCTGCGGCGTGAAACCGATATTGCCGATCGGCTCGAAGTCGCGGATCGGATCGTACGGAAGCTTCGCGTAGATGGCGGGGTTGATTCCGAAAGGGCCGCTGGTGCACATCGTCAGGACGTAGCCGTCGGGCGCGGCGTTCTTCGCCGCCTCGGTGCCGGGGATCCCGCCCGCGCCGGGCCGGTTCTCCACCACGAACGGCCGCCCCATCGATTTCGAGAATTGATCGGCCATGAGCCGGCCGAGGATATCGGTGGCGCTGCCGGCCGAGAACGGGACGATGACTTTCACCGGCCTGGACGGATAGGTTTGCGCGAAAACGTTCGCGCCAAGGGCGAGGAGTGCGGCGGCGAGCGTTACGCGGCAAGCTTGCACGACGTTCCTCCTTAAAGGCGACGAAGCTCCTCGAGTTCAGTGGCCTGCGCGCAGACGTGCGGAAGAGGCATTTCAAAACCGTGCGAGTAGTTTTTCGTATTCACTGTGTGGACCAATCCAGAACCAAATTACCACGCCTCCCTTCATAACGCCCAGAGCGCGCCAATCAAGATCGATTCGTACGGAGTAGATGGGTAGTTTGTCGTGAACCTTCTTGAATCGAAGGGAAGGATGCGCCGGGTTATCCGACCAAAGACGATAAGCGTTCTGCGCCTTTGCCTGAATCGCGGCAGGCGCCGCTGCCAGAAGGGTGCGGAACTCGTCGGTTGTTTGGGACTGCACGGCCTCTAGAGAGGCTTTGTGCGACCTGCAGCGTGGTCAGCCAATGCCTTTTCAGCAAGCTTGGCGAGTAAATCTTGAGACTTAGCGAATGATTCAGACCAGCGCCGCTCGGAGGCAAGTTCCTCGAGCAGGATGGCAGCAACCGCGTCCTGTTCGGATGCCGGGAGCTTAGCGACTTCGTTCAGTGCTTTTTCAAGGAGCTGCGTCATGGGCCCAATCTTACTCTTAGTAGGTAGTGCGGTCTAACGTAGAGCCCAGTTGGCGCCGCCATGACACCTCCTCAATCGTTAGGTCGAGGTGTCCACTTTATCGAATGAGGTTCCGCGTCCGGTGGGGCGTGCTGTTAGATTGCACCAAACTATTGGCGTGGTTTCTTGATTGCATAAAGAAGAAAGGCGACCCCTGCCGTTACGAGACCTGTAGCAGCCAATACGCTGCCGTATGCTACGTGCAGATTCGCGCAGGCGAGAAATTCCGGCATCTTTTCTACGCTCGAAGGACACAGGACACCCGCGTACGAGACAACGTACGAGCGGTACAGAGCGCCCAATAGGCCAATGAAAAAGCCGATTCCACCGATTAGAAAATAGGTGCTTGCTAGACGGCGCCACAAAACAAGGCTTGCAATTAGCAACAGGCCAATCGCTGCGTAAGACTCCAGTGCAGCTGCCGCCCAGATCCAGTCGTTCATTTGCGGTGCCTATTGTGCAATCTAACGTCTTGCTCGCCGGCGCGCTTTAGCGCGTCCGGTGCAGCTAAAGTTAGACCTCTGTGACAACGAAGACTTTCATTTCCAATTGAGATTTAGTTTGCGCTGAGACATTGCGCAGTCTCGCAAATACAGGTTGATGAGGCTTTGATATGGAACGCCAACGTCTTCAGAGATTGCCTTGAAGTACGTGATGGATTCTTCGTCAAGCCGAATTGTGATTTGTTTCTTGAGTTGTGATGCATAGGGATTTTTCCGTGCTTTGGAGAAGTCGTATTCTTTGCGCATGTGGCACCCGATCAGTAAGAGTTGGATTCCTTGGATATTGCCTTGCGTGCGGAGATGATCCGAATGACATTGCCTTTGCTCCGGTAGCAGTGACAGACAAGCAGCAAACGAAGCGCACCGCTCATTCCAAGTAAAACAAAGCGTTCCTCGTCATCGGAGTGATCTGGATCATCGATTAGCTTGGCGCGTTCATCGAAAAAGACAGATTTGGCTTCCTCGAAGCTCACGCCGTGCTTTTTCAGATTTGTTGCAGCCTTCCGATCGTTCCACTCGAAGCGAAGTGCGCTCATGCATGGAGTGTAACTACATTGTAGTGCGTCGGCAAGCGCTGCATTCGATTCGCGAGGGGAAGAGGTCTAACGTTAAATATACGGACCATGTAAGGTACACCTAAAACCTTGCAAGGTTGGCTCGCCCTCACCTGCTATCACCGCCAGTTGGCGGGGCTCGCTTTCCTAATCTAGGTGAATCCTACCCGCGTACTCTTGGTACCGAAAGTCGGGAAAACCTTACATGGGTCCTGATCGGTTCTTCCGATCCCCGCTAGGACCAAACCGGCACCCGCGTATTAGACTCCTCCACGACGCAAGGGAGGCGGTTCCGATGAAGCTCGTCGCGACGCTCGCGATTATTTTCGCCGGTCTGGCGGGACGTTCCGCCGTGGACAAGGTGCTGACGCTGCGCGGCGGCGCGGAGCTGGTCGCGTTCTGGGCGCAGCTCGGCTCGGTGGTCGAGCT
>DATHHS010000174.1:0-10134 GCA_035317085.1 Burkholderiales bacterium | reverse complement strand
CAGCCGGCACGCCGAATGGAAGGCGCTCGCGGGCTCGCCGATGATCATCGCGAGCGTGGTCGGGCTCGTCTTCAGCGCGCTCGCGTGGAAGGTCCCGCCGGCATTGATGACGGGCCTGAAGATGCTGGGCGACGCCACCCTGCCGATGATGCTGTTCGCGCTCGGTGCGCGTCTCACCGATCTGTCGCGGCGCGGGTGGCAAGTGGGTGTGCTGGGCGCGTTCGTGTGTCCGCTGGCGGGAATGGCCGGGGCCTATCTCGCGCAATTCTTCCTGCGGCTTTCGCCCGAGCAGTTCGCGCAACTGATGCTCTTCGCGAGCCTGCCGCCGGCCGCGCTCAACTACCTGCTCGCTGAACGCTACCAGCAGGAGCCGGAGCGGGTCGCGTCGCTGGTGCTGATCGGCAACGCCTTTGCCATCGTGTTCGTACCGCTGGGACTGACGCTGGGCCTGCACCCGGTGTAGCAGGTCGCGCGGCGCTCGCCGCGCGTCACGAGTTCGCGGATTGCCTCACGAAGTTCGCCATCGTCGCGGCATCGGCGTCGCCTATTTCGTTCAGCCCGCTGATCACTCCCTTGCGGTCCACCGGCGGGCGGTTCTGGCTCGCTTTCCATTTGCCGACGAGCCGGGTCACCGGAATCTCGATCCCAACGATCGCGCCGAGCATGGTCTCGATGTAGTCGGCCGGAGCGTCGGTTATTTTCCACGGCTCCACCCTCGCGGCTTCGTAGCGGTTCGTCAGCCGCTCCACCAGATTGCGCAGCCACACGCGGTCTTCGATGGGTCGCAAGGGGCCGTAGGCGTGCACCACGATGTAGTTGTAAGTCGGCACGACCTTGCCGGTTTCCTTCTTGGTCGGATACCACGAAGGAGTGATATAGGCCTGCGGCCCCTGGAAGACGAGGAGGGCTTCGATATCTTTGGAGAAATCGCGCCACACCGGATTGCTTCGGGCCACGTGGCCACGCAAGGTCCCGAACGGAGCCGGCTCCGGGTCGATCTCGAAAGGGATATGGTTCGCGTTCAGGCCTTCCGGGCCGAGGGTCACGAACGTGGCAAGAGCGTGCTCGCGAATCAGCTGGTGAAGGACGGCTACGCGTGTTTCCTCGAAATGCGACGGCGTGTACATCGTTGTACGCTCCCTGCGGTTGAACCTAGCGGGTAGAGGTTATCACTTCGTTTTGGGCTCAAGATGCAGACGCCCGGAAACGTACCGGTTTACGGCGGCGGTTTCCAGATGAATCCCGGCCAGTCCGACGTGGCCGTCGGGGCGCAGGAGGTAGAAGGAGGGCCGGGGGATCTTCGCGCGCGCGAGCTCGCGCTCGTTGGCGGAATCGTCGGGGACCGCGTGGACGCGCAGCAGATCGCTAAAGGCCGGCAGTCCGCCCGGAGGCACGGGCTGCCCGATCAGGATCAGATTGAATCGCGTGTCGTCGAGTTTTTCGAACAGGTCCTCGGCAGGAGCCGCAGTGGAGCCATTGGGCTGGAACTTGAGTCGCAGCCAGGGAAAGCGGTCGCCGGCGCGCGGCGCGGCGTCAGGCAGGCCCGGCAGCGTTTCCGATAGCGGGCTGTCGCGGTAGCGAATGCCGATCTGGGAGATGGTGCGGAATGCGAACTTTTGTATCCTGCCCAGGCTCATCGCAAATCCCGCGATCTTCGCCAGGATGCGCGTGCGGACGAGGCTGGCGAGCCAGTGGTCGGAGACGATCAGCGAGAACGCCCGGTCGGTCGTGGCGAGCAGCCGCTGGGCGACCGGGATGCGCTCGGCCTCGTAGGAGTCGAGCAGGGCCGCGCCTGCGCGCCCGGACACGACCAGGGCGAGCTTCCACGCCAGGTTGTACGCGTCCTGCAATCCGGTGTTCATGCCTTGCGCGCCGACCGGGCTGTGTACGTGCGCCGCGTCGCCCAGGAGAAAGCAGCGGCGATCGCGAAAGCGCTCGGCGCGCCGGTGATGGATGCGGTAGGTGGAGAACCAGCTGCAATGCTGGAACGCGAGCCCCGATCCGGCTTCCTCGCGCACCGACGGAAGGACGTCGTCGAAACCCAGATCCCTCTTCCCGCGCAAGCCGGGCGGCACGATCCCGACGATGCGCCAGTGATCCGTGCCGCGCATCGGGAAGAACAGGTGGAACCCTGCGCGCCACAGGTAGACGTTGACCTCGTCCGCCACCATGGTTCCGGTCGCCTGCGTATCGGCGATGAAGAACACGTGCTCGTAAGGCGCGCCCTGGAATGCGATGCCACTCAAGTCCCGCACCGCGCTGTGGCCGCCGTCGCATCCTCCGACCCACGCGGCCGCGATTTCACGCGTCGTGCCGTCCGCTTGCCTGAGGGTCGCCCTGACGCGATCGGTTTCCTGCGCGAGGCCGACAAGCTCCGTGTTCCAGCTCATGTCCACCCCCTGTTTGCGAAGGGCCTCGCCCATCAGCCTCTCGTTGTCGTCCTGGCCGAGGATGAGAAGAAAGGGATAGGGACTCAGGTTGAGCCCGATGGCGCCGAGCGGGACGCGCCCCGTGCGCCGGCCCAGCGACCAGATGTTGGCGCCGGTCGCGCGCTTGCCGAGCTCGAGCGCGCGCGCGACGATGCCAAGCTGCGAGTAGATCTCGAGCGTGCGCGCCTGCACGCCCAGCGCTCTCGTCTGCAGGGACGGTCCGGCGTGCCGGTCGATGATCAGCGCGCGCACGCCCCGCCGCGCGAGCTGGTTCGCGAGCATCAGCCCGGTCGGGCCGGCTCCGACGACGAGGACGTCAGTGTCCATGCTGAAACACGCGACTCATGACGAGTTCTTTGCGTCTATGCGCCAGAAGCGCTCCATGGAAATGTAGGCGAAGGAGGCCGACCAGCCGATCAGGAGCAGGCCGTTGAGCGCCTCGGCTCCGGCAAGCAGCCTCACGGGACCCACCGGCGTGATATCCCCGAAGCCCAGCGAAGTGTAGGTCTCGGCGGAGAAGTATAGGCAGTTGATGAGGGTAAGCGCCCCGTGACCGCTGAGACTGCCGGCCTCGAGATACTTGCCCAGGATGTAGTACGCCAGTCCATACACGCCCATCTCCAGCGCGTGCGCGACGAAGGCCGCGAAGATCACCACCAGCAGCTTCGTGCGGTTGGGTATGGATAGTCTGGGGAGCCCCGCGTTCAAGGCACGCAGGACTTCGTAGTGGATCACCGTCGTCAATGCGATGAGCACTCCGCAGGAGATGAGGACGGTGATCATCGGTCAGCAGCGGGCGTCGGGCTTCGCGGACTTACTCATCTTCGGTCTTGCTCTCGATGCTCACCACTTCGCCGTGAGACGACACCACGGACAGGGTGATCGGTCTGCAGCATACGCTGCAATCTTCGACGTACTCCTGACGCTTGACCGAGCAGTCGACGACTACTTCGATTCGCTCACCGCAGTAGGGGCACTGGATGAATGAGGTTTGAGGACTCTGCACGGCTTTCCCTGGCGTGGGTTTCCTGGACGCGGGGTATTTGCAGCTCGATGGCCCACCGGGCGAGCCGGACGGGTCAGGCGCGCTTGCGCAGAAAGACGTGGGTCGCGCGTTCGCCCGCGACGTACTTCGCGCATTCATAGCCCAGGGCGCGCATATCGATGCCGTTCAGGAGATGCTCCCCGGAACCGAGCAATACGGGCCGCATGGCGAGATGCAGCTCGTCGATCAGCGCGGCGCGCAGGTACTGCCGGATCGTGGATACGCCGCCACCGAGGCGGACGTCGCGGCCGCCCGCCGCGGCGCTCGCCTGCTCCAAAGCGGCGTGAATGCCTTCGGTGACGAAGCGAAACTCGGTGCCTCCTTTCATCCTGAGCGGCGCCCTCGGGTGATGCGTCAGCACGAAGACGGGCGTGTGATACGGCGGCTCGTCGCCCCACCAGCCCTTCCAGCTGTCGTCCAGCCACGGGCCCCGCACAGGACCGAACATGTTGCGCCCGAGAATCCAGGCACCGATTCCGGCAAAGCCTTGCTCCGCGATTCCGTTATCGACACCCGTCTCTCCATCGTCCTGGCCGTGCATCTTCCGCCACGAGCGTGTGTTGAAGAACCATTCCATCAGCTCAGGTCCCCTGACGCCGAGCGGATTCTGGAGATCCTGGTTCGGCCCGGCACCGTAGCCGTCGATGGAAATCGCAAAGCTTTGAACGCGGAGTTTCGACATTACATTCCTCGCGGCTTGGTCAGTGGACGGCTCGGCGGCAATCGGCAGATCTGGTGGATTAGCAACTCAGTGCGTGACATGAAGGCTAACGTGTAATTTGTCGCCGCCTCGTGTATTGCGTTTCATCGAGCGCCCGGCACTCTGCGGGTTTTGAGAAACTGTTCCAAGGTTTCTCCACGGAAGCCCGCGACCATTTCGGGATTGGAGATGCCTTTGACGCGAGCGAGTTTTTCGAGGCAGAAGAAGCTCGCGCCGTAGCGGATGAGCGCGGCCCAGTCGAGCTCGCTCACCATGCGGCGCTCTTCGTCGCTCAAGCGCGCGCGGTCGAAGGCCGCTTCCGGGGTGTCTTTGAACAGCGTGCGGTTGCCGGGAACGGTGAATCCGTGCAGGAAGCGGTTCAGGCGCAAGGCCTTGGCGCTCGCGGCGAGGTCGAAGAGGTAGGTGCCTTCGAGTTTTTCGGCGCCTTTGAGCTGCGGGTTCATCGGAGGTCGGAACGGCGCTGGATTCCGGCTCGCGCTGCGCGCGTCCGGAATGACGGCCGTGCTTTGCGCGAAGCGCGCGGTTTCCTGGCGCTCGGTTTCTCGGCGCGCGATTTCTCAGCGCGCGACTTCTTTGCAGCCGGCTTCGCGTCGGCCTCCTCGAACACCGCCACCGCCATCGCGGTGGTCATCGGCAGGTAGTAGTTCTGGTGGATTTTCTTCACGCGGGGCGAAAGGGCGCCGCGCATGGCGAGCCACATGATTTCCTCGGCGCCTTCGGTGCCGCCCAGGCGTATGTAGTCGGCGTGGCGCATCGCGGTGAGTTTTTTCGGATCGCTCGCGATCAGATCGAGGAATTTCAGGTCCCATTTCTCGTTGTTGAATCCGGCGCGCTCGCCGTTCATCTGGTGCGAGAGGCCGCCGGTGCCGACGATGACGATCTCCAGGTCCTCGGGGTAGGAGAGCACGGCGCGGCGCACCGCCTGGCCGAGCTTGTAGCACCTGAGCGGAGTGGGGATCGGGTGCTGGAGGACGTTGATCTCGATCGGCACGATTTTTCCGGGCCAGCCGGGCGAAGGCGGCCAGAACATGGTGAGCGGGGAGTGCACGCCGTGGTCGATCGGCAGGTCCTGGAAGACCGAGATATCGAACTCGTCGTTCACCAGCGATTCCGCCATGTGGCGCGCAAGGCCGGCGTGGCCTTTGAGCGGCGGCACGGCGCGCGGGCCCAGGCCTTCGTCGGCGATCGGATATTCCTCGCTCACGCCGAGCGCGAACGTCGGATAGTGATCGAAGAAGAAGGTGCTCGCGTGATCGTTGTAGAAAAACACCAGCACGTCCGGCCGTTTTTTCTCGAGCCAGGCCCTCACCGGTTCGTAGCCTTTGAAGAGCGGCGCCCAGTCGGGGTCGTCCTGCTTCTTGCGGTCGTAGGCGCCGCCGATGGTGGGCACGTGCGAGGTGCCGATGCCGCCGATGATTTTTGCCATGAAAGATTCTAGCAGGCTGTGAAAAGCGCTTCCCGCGAGGGGAAGCGCTTTTCACAGTCTTAGAACCGGTTCCAAAATGACTGGGTAGCCTTATTGCCGTTGGTGGTGATGCTGAGTTTATCGAAGCATCGAACCACGAGCGGCGCGGCGACCGTTCACCCTTCGACAAGCTCAGGGCGAACGGTCTTTTTGAAACCGGTTCTTAAATTGGGGGATCTAAAGGGGGCGTGCCCCTTTTTTGGCAATTTAGCGCTTCGCCAAGCCGAGCGCGACGACCGCGCCGATGACGGTAAGCGCGCCCACGATCTGCAGCGGCCCTACGGCCTGGTCGAGAATCAGCCAGCCTGAGAACAGCACCGCGATCGGCTCGAAGTTGAGCGCCGCCGTGTCGCTCGCCGACCGCAGGCGCAGCTGCACCATGAAGAGCGCCGTGATCGCCGAGCCGTAAAAGAGGGTCAGCAGCGCGAGCCCCCACCAGCCCGTTCCGTCGGCGGGAAGCGCGAGTGTGCCGGTGAAGGCGCCGGCGCCCGTGACGAGCACTGCGACCACGGCGTTCATGACGCAGCTTCGCAGCCGCCCGTCGACCCCGTGCAGCCAGCGCGCGCTCACGAAGAGCACGGTGGCGAAGCACAGCGACGAGGCGAAGGAGAAGATGATGCCCGTGCCGATCTCGGACCAGCGCGCGGTGAGCTTGTCGAAGCCGCCGACGACGTCCAGGGCGAGCGCGAGTCCGAACAGCGCGACCGGCATCGCAACGAGCGCGCGCCGGCTGAGCCGCTCCATTCCCGTTGCAGCGGCGAGAAGCGCGTACAACATGGGATAGGTGTTGAAGGCGAGAAGCGCGAGCGCCGCCGGAATCCGCGCGACCGCCGAATACAGGCACCAGCTCTGCACCGAGAGCACCGCGCCTATCGCCAGCAGCCGCCCGAAGGTCGGCGCCGGCATCCGGAAGGACTTGCCCAGAAACAGAAGCAGAGGCACCAGCACCAACGCTGTGCTGGCGGATCGGAAGGCGACCGCGGTCACGACGCTGGTGCCGTGGTCGAAAGCGATGCGCGCGGCGATGTGGTTGTTGCTGAACACCGCCGCGATGACCAGCAGCAGCGCGATGCCCAGCCAGCGGGGAAGGGGAGTCAAGGCGCGAGCGCGGGAAGCGGCTGTGCCGAGGTCACGCGACTGCGATCGGAATCTTGAAATCCTTGATGCGCTTTTCCCACTCCTGCGGGCCGGTCTGGTGCACGGAGGTGCCTTTCGCGTCGACCGCGACCGTGACCGGCATGTCCTTTACTTCGAATTCGTAGATCGCTTCCATGCCGAGATCGCCGAAGGCGAGGACGCGCGACTTGCGAATCGCCCTGGAGACGAGGTAGGCCGCGCCGCCCACGGCTATCAGGTACGCCGCGCCGTGCTTCCTGACCGCGTCGATCGCGACCGGACCGCGCTCGGCCTTGCCTATCATGCCGATGAGGCCGAGTTTCCCGAGCATCATGTCGCTGAACTTGTCCATGCGCGTGGACGTGGTGGGGCCGGCCGGGCCGACCGCTTCGCTGCGCACCGGATCGACCGGGCCGACGTAATAGATCACGCGGTTGGTGAAATCCACCGGAAGCTTCTCGTTTTTCGCGAGCATGTCGGCGATGCGCTGGTGCGCGGCGTCGCGTCCGGTGAGCATCTTCCCGGAGAGGAGCAGCGTCTCGCCCGGCTTCCAGGTCCTGACCTCCTCGCGCGTGAGCGTGTCGAGGTTGACGCGCCGCGCGCTCGCCGACGGCGTCCAGGCGACGTCCGGCCAGTCGGCCAGCGAAGGCGGCTCGAGCTCGGCCACGCCGGAGCCGTCCAGCACGAAGTGCAGGTGGCGCGTGGCGGCGCAGTTGGGGATCATCGCGATCGGCTTGGACGTGGCGTGGCAGGGGTAGTCCCTGATCTTGACGTCGAGCACGGTCGAAAGGCCGCCGAGGCCTTGCGCGCCGATGCCGAGGGCATTCACTTTCGTATACAGCTCTACGCGCAGCTCTTCGATTTTTGTTTTCGGCCCGCGCGCGAGCAGCTCGTGCATGTCCAGGGGATCCATCAGCGATTCCTTGGCGAGCAGCATCGCTTTCTCGGCGGTGCCGCCGACGCCGATGCCCAGCATCCCCGGCGGGCACCAGCCCGCGCCCATGGTGGGCACGGTCTTGAGCACCCAGTCCACCACGGAATCGGAAGGATCGAGCATCGCGAATTTCGATTTGTTCTCCGAGCCGCCGCCTTTCGCCGCGACGGTCACGTCGACGGTGCTTCCGGGAACGACTTCCGTGTGGATGACCGCGGGCGTGTTGTCCCGGGTGTTCTTCCTGGAAAAAAGCGGATCGGCGATGATCGACGCGCGCAGCGTGTTGTCCGGATCGAGGTAGGCGCGGCGCACGCCTTCGTTCACCGCGTCGGCGACGGACGGGAATGCGGAGCCGGCGAAGCCTTCGAAGCGCACTTCCATGCCGATTTTCAGGAACACGTTGACGATGCCGGTGTCCTGGCAGATCGGCCGGTGGCCCTCAGCGCACAGGCGCGAATTGGTGAGGATCTGCGCGATCGCGTCCTTCGCCGCGGGCGATTGCTCGCGCTCCCAGGCGCGTCCCATCGCTTCGACGAAATCTTTCGAATGGTAATAGCTGATGTACTGCAGCGCGTCGGCGACGCTCTGGATGAGATCGGCCGCTTTGATGATGGTCATGTCGGGTTCCGGCGATTGCCGCGGAGAGAAATGAGTCGAAGGCCGCAAGTATACTCAACCCCGCTCGCTGTCGCCGCGACGCGACGCATTCAAGCGCAGCGAAATCAACGAATTGGATTTTCGGAGCCCGAAACCCGTCGCTCCAGAACGACGTTTCGCGAAGTGGCGTTCCCGCCTCTCCAAATGCTAATCCCTTGATCCGGCGCGAACAACTCCGACTGGCACGCGTGTTGCGTTGGTCATTGCGTCAACTCGGAAAGGAGAAATGCAATGCGCTATTTGAAATATGGGCTGGTCGCTATGACGCCGATGCTTGGAGCCGCGGGCTTTGCGCAAGGACTCAGCGTGGGCATGTCGGACGGGGTTTTTCTTCAGGCCCAAGCGCCTTCGCAACCTTCGCAATACTCACCCGGTCAGAATCCGACGGACGGAAAGCCGGCCGCGGATCGCGACAGCGGATCCAATCGCGCGGGAACGGGTGGCACCGGTGCGAACGAAGAAGGCAAGCTCGGCACGAACGTCCCGAAGGCCACCGACCCCGCGATGGGGGACGGGCGCGCGGCGGAACGCACGAGCGAACCGAAAACCCAGGCGCGCAAGAAAGACAAGAAAAGCAAGGACACAGGCGTCAACTGACGCCAGAGGATTCATCGCCAGTGAAGCATTCGCGAAGGTGACGCAACAGGCAGGCTGATCTTCGCAGCAGGATCGTCGTCTTCCTCATTCCTCCCTCCCTCCTGGGAAGGCGACCGGTGCGCCCGCAGGAATTCGACTTCCTGCGGGCTTTTTTTTGTTCCCGGTCCATGCCCCGCCTTGTTGCGAAGCCCGCGCCGGGGCCGGTAATATCAGCACTTCCCGAGGGAGAGGAGCGTTATCTATGGCCAGTGCCGGTGGAACTATCGAGTCCGTGCTCCAGGAGGACCGGCTCTTTCCGCCGTCCGCTGACTTCGTCAAGCAGGCCAACGTATCGGGCATGGCGGCCTATCAGGCGCTGTGCGACGAGGCGGCCCGGGACTTCGAGGGTTTCTGGGGACGTCTCGCGAAAGAGAACCTCCTGTGGAAAAAACCTTTCACCAAGGTGCTCGACGAATCCAACGCGCCTTTCTTCAAGTGGTTTTACGACGGCGAGCTGAACGCTTCCTACAACTGCCTCGACCGGCACCTGAAGACCCAACCGGACAAGACCGCGATCATCTTCGAGGCGGATGACGGCAAGGTCACGAAGATCAGCTACAAGCAGCTCTACCACAAGGTCTGCCAGTTCGCGAACGCGCTCAAGGCGCTCGGCATCAAGAAGGGCGAACGCGTGCTCATTTACATGCCGATGTCGATCGAAGCGGTGACGGCGATGCAGGCCTGCGCGCGCATCGGCGCGACGCACTCGGTGGTGTTCGGCGGCTTCTCCGCGAAGAGCGTGCAGGAGCGCGTGATCGACGCAGGCGCGGTCGCGATCATCACGGCCGACGGCCAGATGCGTGGCGGCAAGGAAATCCCGCTCAAGCCGGCGATCGACGAAGCGCTCGCCATGGGCGGCTGCGAAGGCGTGAAGAGCGTCATCGTGTACCAGCGCACCGGCTCCAAGGTGAACATGCAATCGCCGCGCGACAAATGGTGGCAGGACGCGGTGAAAGGGCAGGCGGAAGAGTGCGAGCCGACCTGGGTGAACGCGGAGCATCCGCTCTTCATACTGTATACGTCAGGCTCGACCGGCAAGCCGAAGGGTGTGCAGCACTCGACCGGCGGCTACCTGCTCATGTGCGCGCTCACCATGAAATGGGTGTTCGACTACAAGACCACCGACGTGTT
>DATHHS010000173.1:0-11791 GCA_035317085.1 Burkholderiales bacterium | reverse complement strand
GAAGGGCAGTATGTCTTCTCTTCGAGAAGCGCGACGCCACCTTACCTTTGGCCGGTGCGGACGGGCCATCAGCAGCGAGTCCGCGTCCGTCGTCGTGCGGGCCCGCCGCACACCAAAACGTTAGAACGCATGGATCTCCGTCACCCGACATCTTTTGCGGATCGATGCATGTTGGCATTGGCGGGCGGTTGCTTGGGTCTGGTACTTGGCGCCCTGCTCTCGTTCGTGGTTCTCACGCCAGTCGTTATCTGGTACACCGCGGCCTATTTCGCGCTCGTCTGTTTCCTTCTGGGGCCTATCGCGGCTGATGTGGTTGCGATGGTCTTTGCCGCTGTAGCGCTGTTGGGTGCAGGTGCCCTTGGTGTAGTGCCGAATTTCCTTCACGAGATTTACGAGAAGAATCCTTTCAACAAACCGTGGCATTGGGTGTTTTTCGGCCTGTTTGTTTTGGGATTCATACTATTGGTCATTCATGCAGCGCCAGATTAGAAAACCATCGGGTTCTAACAGCGCACCCCTTCGATGCAGGAGTTGCAAACGATGAAGAATGAAGCGAAGCCTCGCGTGTACGACATTCTCGCCAAGGCCTTCGTGCAGGAGGACGTGCGGACATGTTTTGCGCTTCTCGGGGATGCGAACATGAATTGGGCCGCGCGCTTGTCCGAGCACGGATGCCGCCTGATCTATGTCAGGCACGAGCACTGCGCGCTCGCTGCCGCCATGGCGTACTCGCGAAAGAACCGGGACGTGGGCGTGGCGACCGTCACCTGCGGGCCCGGCGTCACGCAATTGATCACTGCGCTCCCCGCGGCCGTGCGCGCCCATCTGCCGCTGGTGGTGTTCGCCGGGGAAGCGCCGCTGAAAAGCGGTTGGTACAACCAGGAAATCGACCAGGCACCGCTCATCACCGCAACGGGTGCCGCCTATCACAGCTTGCACATGCCCGAGCGCATGCCTGTTGCGGTGCGCGACGCATTCCTCCAGGCGCGTCGTGAACGCCGGCCCGTGGTGATCGGTGTTCCGTTCGATCTGCAGGCCCGGCCCTGGGACGGACCGGCGGAACTGCCCAGGCCTTCGCACAAATTGTTGCCGCGCCCTTCGCCGGTCCCGCCGCATCCCGACGATGTGGCGAGCGCCGCGGAACTGCTTGCCGGCGCCGAACGGGTCGTCGTGCTTGCCGGACTGGGTGCGGTCGAAGCCGGGGCGGGCGCTGCTTGCCGCGCGTTGGCCAGCAAGACGGGTGGACTGCTGTCGACGACGCTTCCCGCGAGAGGGCTGTTTCACGACGATCCTTTTTGCATCGGCATCTCCGGCAGCTTTACACCGGAGGTCGGCCTCGAGTACCTGGCGCAGGCCGACCTCGTCGTCGCGGTCGGCTGTTCGCTCGCCTACCACGCGGGCGGCGGCGGCCAGCTATGGCCGAAGGCGAAGATGCTGCAGATCGATATCGACCCCGTCGCGGTCAGTCAAGGCCAGGAGGTGGCGCGTCATCACCTGCGAGCCGACGCGCGCCTGGGCGTCGAGGCGTTGACGGCAGCATTGCCGGGACGCTACGGCAGCTGGCGAAGCGATGCGATGGCCGCGCGCATCCGCGATGCGAAACCCGACAGCCACGTGTTCGAGATCGAGCCGGGGCTGCTCGACCCGCGCCGCGTGGTCGAGGCGCTGGAAGAGGCTTTGCCGCAGGAGTGGGAGATGGTGAATTCGGGGGGGCACTGTTCATGGTTCTTTGCGCAGATGCCTTCGCGTCCACAGGAGAAGTTCCTCACCATCCGCGAGTTCGGCGCGATCGGCAACGGCATCTCGTTCGCCATGGGGGTGGCGGCGGCGCGCCCGGATCGAACCGTCGTGCTGTTCGACGGCGACGGCAGCCTGATGATGCATGTGCAGGAGCTCGAGACCATCAAGCGCCACCGGCTGAACATCCTGATCGTCGTGATGAACGATGGCGCGTACGGCTCCGAGTTGCACAAGCTCCGCTCGGAGGGGATGCCCGAGGACGGGTCGGTGTTCGGCTACTGCGATTTCGCGGGCATCGCGCGCGGGTTCGGGCTCCCCGGAAAGACGTTCAAGAATCTGGATGATCTGCCGAAGCTGGTGGTGGAGTTCGCTGCAAGCGGCGGCGCTGCGGTCTGGGACTTTCACGTCTCGGACAAGGTCGTGTCTCCGACCATACGCCGCGCCCATCCCAACCGTTAGGAACTCGACGCAGCTTCGGCGCGCTCAATCTCCTTGCGCAAAAACCACACGAATACGAGCCCGGGGAGCGCGACGATGAAGGCCAAAAAGAAAAACGTCGCCCACGAGAGCCCCAGGTACTTGGGGTCGGTCGCGTAGCCGGCGACCGGACCGACGTACACGCGCCCGAAGGAGGCGAGCGCCGAGAGCAGCGCGTATTGCGTGGCGGTGAAGCGGTGGTCGCACAGCGCCATCAGCAGCGCGACGAACGCCGCCGTCCCCATGCCCCAGGCAATATTCTCGAAGCCCACCGCAAACACCATGATCGGATAGTTCTTCCCGACGAGCGCGAGCCACATGAAGGCGAGTATCGACACCGCCTGCAAGACCCCGAAACCCAGGAGCGCGCGATAAAGGCCGAGCCTCACCATCAGCGCGCCGCCGAATAGCACTCCGACGATGGTCGAGGCGAGACCGACGGCCTTGTTCACCTTGCCCACGTCGTCGAGCGAAAACTCCGCGCCGCGCAGGAGGAAAGCCGTGGTCAGCGAACCGGCGAACGCGTCCCCGAGCTTGTAGAGCACGAGCAGCACCAGGATCCAGCCGGCCTTGGGCCGGGAGAAGAATTCGCGCAGGGGCTCGATCACCGCATCGCGCAGAGTCCTGGGCCGCGCAGGAGCGGTGGAGGGCTCCTCGCCCCAGAATACGGCCAGGGTTCCGATCGCCATAAGGCCGGCCATAAGCAGGTAGGTGTTGCGCCACCCGAGGGCGGGGATCCACCCCGACCCGACGACCAGAACCAGCGCGAGCGCGCCGGATGCGAGCATCGCCAGGCGATAGCCGACGACGCCAAGCGCGCCGGCCAGCCCCCGCTCCTCGCGGCTCGCCACGTCGGTGCGGTAGGCGTCGACGACGATGTCCTGCGAGGCGGAAGCAAAGGCCACGAAAAGCGCGAGCCAGGCGATCGTCACCAGATCGGTTCGCGGAGACAGGAACGCCATGCCGGCGATTCCCATCGCGAGTGCGAGCTGCGTCACCAGCAGCCAGCCGCGGCGCCGTCCGAGAAAAGGCGGGACGAAGCGATCCATCGCCGGCGCCCACAGGAATTTCCAGACGTACGGGAGGCCGACCAGCGTGAACACGCCTATCGTGGACAGGTCCACGCCTTCGACCGTCATCCACGCCTGCAGCGTCCCGCCCGTCAGCGCGAGCGGCAGTCCCGACGAAAAACCCAGCAGGAGAATGACCGCAAGGCGCCGGCTGCGGAACACCTCGAGGTAAGACGAGGGCATGCGCGATTGTAACCTCAGGCCACCTCACCCCCGACCCCTCTCCACGTGCCGTGGAGAGGGGAGCTGCACACGTGCCGTGGAGAGGGGAGCTGCACACGTGCCGTGGAGAGGGGAGCTGCACACGTACCGTGGAGAGGGAGCTGCACACGTACCGTGCGGGGCTGCATAGTTCCCTTCTCCCGCTCGCGGGAGAAGGGGCAGGGATGAGGGTGTCGCTACAGACTCGCGTCGTAGTCGATGGTGAGCGGGGCGTGATCGGAGAAGCGCTTGTCCTTGTAGATCGCAACCTTCTTCGCTTTTGCCGCGATGCCTGGTGTCGCGATCTGGTAGTCGATGCGCCATCCGACGTTTTTCGCCCAGGCCTGGCCGCGATTCGACCACCAGGTGTACTGCTCCGGCCGCGGGTCTACGCGGCGGAACACGTCGACCCAACCCACCTGGTCGAACGTCCCGGTGAGCCACGCACGCTCTTCGGGAAGGAAGCCGGAATTCTTCCGGTTCGAGCGCCAGTTCTTCAGGTCGATCTCCTTGTGGGCGATGTTCCAGTCGCCGCACAGCACGAACTCGCGGCCGCTTGCCCTGAGCTTCTTCAGCACCGGCATGAATTCCTCGAGGAAACGGAATTTTGCCTGTTGCCTTTCCTCCGAGCTCGACCCGGAAGGCAGGTACACCGATACCACGGAAAGGCCGCCAAAATCCGCTTGAAGGAACCTTCCCTCCGGGTCGAACTCGCGGCTGCCAAAGCCGCAGGAAACGCTCCCGGGTTTTATCCGGGAGTAGAGCGCGACGCCGCTGTAGCCTCTCTTCGTGGAACAACAGTGATAATGGCCGTGGTATCCATTGGGCACGAGGGCGAGGTCCACGAGGTCGGCTTCCTGCGCCTTGATTTCCTGCATGCACACCACGTCGGCGCGCTGGCGCGCGAGCCACCGCGGGAAGCCCTTGGCGAGCGCCGAACGGATGCCGTTGAGGTTGACGGTGATAATGCGTAACATTTCCCGGTTTCTCCCTTAAGGCTCTGCCTGTGGCCGACTTTCGCAAGGACTTCATCGCATTCTGCATCGAGCAGAAGGTGCTGAAGTTCGGCCGGTTCGTCACCAAGTCGGGGCGTACGACGCCTTATTTCTTCAACGCCGGCCTGTTCAATAGCGGGGCCGCGCTCGAGCGCCTGGCGCAATTCTACGCAAAAGCGATCCTCGCCTCCGGCGTACCGTTCGACATGTTGTTCGGTCCCGCCTACAAAGGCATCGTGCTTGCGGCGAGCGCTGCAATGGCTCTCGCGCGTGAAGGCCGCAATGTACCTTTCGCATTCAATCGCAAAGAGGTAAAAGATCACGGAGAAGGCGGCGATCTCATCGGTGCCCCGCTTGCGGGCCGGGTGCTGATCGTGGATGATGTGTTGACAGCCGGCACCGCGGTGCGCGAGGCGCTCGACATCATAGAAGCGCACGGCGCAAGCGGGGCAGGCGTGGTCATCTCGCTCGACCGGATGGAGCGAGGGCAGGGAGATCTGTCGGCAATCCGCGAGATCGAGAAGCGTCAGGGCATTCCGGTCATCTCCATAGCGAGCCTCGACGATCTGATGGGCTGGCTCAAGGGCCGCGCCGAGTTCCGGCAGAATCTCAAGGCGATCGCGGAATACAAGGAGCTTTATGGGGTCGTTAAGTAGCCAGGCAGCGGCGTTGTTGTTTTTGTGTGCAGTGATCGCGCCTGCCCTTGCGCAGGTGCAGGCGCCTCAGCGCATGTACAAATGCGTCGACGCGCAGGGGAGGACCTATTACACGCAGGTGCCGCCGCCGGAATGCCTGGGCCGCGACACGCAGGAGCTGAACAAGTCGGGGACACTGATACGCAGGAACGCTGCACCTTTGACTTCCGCGCAGGAGCAGGCGCGCGAAGCCGAGCGCAAGAAAAAACTCGAGGACGAAGAGAAATCCAAGGAGGAGCGCCGCAAGAACATGGCACTTCTCAACACCTACTCCAGCGAGAAAGACATAGACGATGCCCGCGCGCGGGCCCTGGAGGAAGCAAAGGTCGCCATCGTGGATACGGAAAGGGTCATCGCAAGCGCCCAAAAGCGCCGCACGGAACTAGACGCCGAAAAGGAGTTTTACGTCAAGAAACCGATGCCGTTCAAGCTCAGGCAGGAAGTGGCGAACAACGAGCTCGAGATCAAGACCCAGACCGAGTTGCTCGATGCGAAGAAAAAAGAAATCAGCACGATCAACACGAAATACGACGAAGACAAGCGCCGCTACGTCGAGTTGACCGGCAGCGGCAAAGCCGGGACCACCGCTCAGAAGAAGTAGCCGCTAGCCGGCGAGCCTGCGCTTCAGGATCTCGTTCACCTGCGCCGGATTGGCCTTGCCCTGGGTGGCTTTCATCACCTGGCCTACCAGAGAGTTGAACGCCTTCTCCTTGCCTGCGCGGTAGTCTTCGACTTGCTTGGCGTTTGCGGCGAGGACCTTCTCGATGATTTTTTCGATCGCGCCGGAGTCGCTGATCTGTTTCAGACCGCGTTTTTCGATGATTTCGTCGGCAGTACCTCCGCCGATCCACATTGCTTCGAGCACTTCTTTTCCAATCTTGTGGCTTATGGTTCCGTCAATAATTCGCGCAACAAGCCCCGCACGTTGCTTGGGCCCGATGGGTGATTGGGATACTTTGTCAATCCCATAAGCCTTAAGCATCCCTCGAAATTCAACCATGGCCCAGTTCGCCCCCTTGATAGCTGCTTCGTCAAACTCAGTCTTAGAACCTAAGGCGATACGGAGTTGTTTCCAAAATTCGTCGAAGTCAACTGCTGTTTCTCGGTCGAACGTAATCAGGGCTGCATGTTCGGGAGCGAACCGGTACTCGCTCACAAACCTAGCGGCCATCTGCTGCGGTAATTCAGGCAACTCTACTCGAACACCTTCGATCCATTCTTCGCTTACTTCAAGGGGTGGCAGATCCGGATCGGGAAAATAGCGGTAGTCCTGCGCATCCTCCTTGCTGCGCATCGAGCGCGTCTCGTCCTTGTCGGGATCGTAGAGTCGCGTTTCCTGCATGATCTTGCCGCCGTCCTCCAAGATCTCGATCTGCCGTTTAACCTCGAACTCGATAGCGCGTTCGAGAAAGCGGAATGAGTTGAGGTTCTTGATTTCAGCGCGCGTACCGAGCGGTCCACCCGGACGACGCACCGAGACATTCGCGTCGCAGCGGAACGAGCCTTCTTGCATGTTGCCATCGCAGATGCCGATCCAGCGCACGAGTGAATGCAAAGTTTTGGCATAGGCGACTGCTTCCTCCGCCGAGTGCATCTCAGGTTCCGAGACGATCTCGAGTAAAGGAGTGCCGGCGCGATTAAGATCGATAGCACTGAGCTTCGTTAAGTCCCGGTCCTCATTTACTAGGGGGTTCCCAGGAATTGCTAGGCCTGGGAGGGCATACCCAGGTACCGCACTTATAGCTTCCCCGTGAAAGGATTTCCCGGCGTCCTCTTCTAAATGGGCCCGAGTAAGGCGTATTTTGATTTCGCCACGCGTCGGCGAGATGATCGGAATCTCGCCTCCCTGCACAATGGGAAGCTCGTACTGGCTGATCTGGTAGCCCTTGGGCAGGTCGGGGTAAAAATAATTCTTGCGCGCGAACACAGAACGCCGGTTGATCTTCGCGCCGACCGCCAGTCCGAATCGTATCGCCCGCTCGACCGCGCCCTTGTTGGCGACCGGCAGCACGCCCGGCAGCGCGATGTCCACGGCGTTCGCGTGGACGTTGGGCGCGGCGCCGAACGCGGTCGATCCTCCCGAGAACATCTTCGACACGGTCGAGAGTTGCGCGTGCGTCTCGAGGCCGATGACGATTTCCCATTCCATGGCTATATCCCGGCGGGCGCGCGCTGGTGCCAATCGGTGGCGCGCTGATACTGGTGCGCGGCGTTGAGCATCTTCGCTTCGGCGAAATAGTTGCCGACGATGTGCAGGCCCACCGGAAGGCCACCGGCGCCAAACCCGCAGGGGATCGACATGCCCGGTAGGCCCGCGAGGTTGGCGGGAATCGTGTAGATGTCGTTCAGGTACATCTGCACCGGATCGGCAGCCTTGGCGCCGATCTTGAAAGCCACCGTCGGCGAAGTCGGTCCGATGACCAGGTCGCATTGCTTGAAAGCCTCGACGAAATCGTTTGCGATCAGCCGCCGGATCTTCTGCGCCTTGAGGTAGTAGGCGTCGTAGTAGCCGTGCGAGAGCACGTAGGTGCCGATGAGGATGCGGCGCCTCACTTCAGCGCCGAAGCCTTCGGCCCGCGTGCGGCGATACATGTCGGCGAGATCGCGGTACTCCTTCGCGCGATGGCCGTAGCGTACGCCGTCGAAACGCGACAGGTTGGACGAGGCTTCCGCCGGTGCGATGACGTAATAGGCCGGGACCGAGAGACCGCTGTTCGGCAGGCCGATAGCGACGCGCTTCGCACCGAGCTTCCCGAACTCCTTGAGCGCCGCCTCGACCGCCCGGCCGACGTCGGCGGCGAGGCCTTCGCCGAAATGCTCCTTCGGCACGCCGATGCGCAGGCCCGCGAGTGGTTTCTCGAGATCGCGGACGTAATCTTCGCGGACGCGCTCGACCGAAGTCGAATCGTTTGGATCGAACCCCGCCATCACGTTGAGAAGCAGCGCAAGGTCTTCCGCGCTTTTCGCCATCGGGCCGCCCTGATCGAGGCTGGAAGCGAAGGCGATCATGCCGTAGCGCGACACCAGGCCGTACGTCGGTTTCAAGCCCGAGAGCCCCGACAACGCCGCCGGCTGGCGGATCGAACCGCCGGTGTCGGTACCCGTAGCCGCCGGCGCCATGCGCGCGGCGACCGCCGCCGCCGAGCCGCCCGAGGAGCCGCCGGGCACGCAGTCGTGATTCCAGGGATTCTTCACCGGCCCGTAGAACGAGGTTTCGCTCGAAGATCCCATGGCGAACTCGTCCATGTTGGTCTTGCCGAGAATCACCGCGCCCGCGTCGTTGAAGCGCTCGATCACGTGCGCGTCGTACGGGCCGATGAAATTCGAGAGGATCTTCGAGCCGCAGGTGGTGAGCCAGCCTTGGGTCACGAAAATGTCTTTGTGCGCGACCGGTATGCCGGTGAGGGACTGCGCCCCGCCCTTGCCGATGCGCTGGTCGGCCGCGCGCGCCTGCGCCAGGCTTTTTTCCGCGTCGACGGTGATGAAGGCGTTGAGCGAGCCGTTCAGCTTTTCAATGCGCCCGAGGAAAAACCGGGTCAGCTCGACGCTGGAGATTTTCCTTTGCGCGAGCGCGGCGGAAAGCTCTTTGAGGGAAGCGTTCAGCATGGATTCGGAATTCAGGCCCGCGGTTCTTGCCGCCGACCTTGCGACTCGTCTGGACCTTCTATTCGATCACCTTCGGAACGAGGTAAAGGCCCGCGTCCTTCTGCGGCGCGAGCGACTGGAAGAGGTCTCGCCGGTCGGTTTCGGTCACTTTGTCCTCGCGCAGACGCAGCGCCGACCCCTGAGCATGCGACATCGGTTCGATGCCGTCGGTGTCGATCTTCTGCATTCTCCCGATCAGCTCGAAGATATCGTTCAGCTGGACCTGAACGGCCTGCACTTCCGCTTCGCTGATGCCGATTCGGGCCAATTCCGCGATGCGGCGGACTTCGTCTAAGGACAGCGGCATGAAAAATCGCTTAAAACGGAAATTTATTTGCGGTATTATAGCGCAATCGAGAACCCTCTTTCCTAAGGAAATCAGCAGGATGTTCGGCTTTTTGCGTGGATATTTCTCAGACGACATGGCGATTGACCTCGGCACGGCCAATACGCTGATCTACGTTCGCGGCAAAGGAATCGTGCTCGATGAACCCTCGGTCGTCGCGATTCGCCAGGAAGGCGGCCCTAACGGCAGGAAAACCATTCAAGCCGTGGGCAAGGAAGCCAAGCTGATGCTCGGCAAGACGCCGGGCAATATCACCGCGATACGTCCGATGAAAGACGGCGTGATCGCCGATTTCACCGTCACCGAGCAGATGTTGAAGCAGTTCATCAAGAAAGTGCACCAGTCGCGCCTGTTCTCGCCCAGCCCCCGCATCATCATCTGCGTGCCTTGCGGCTCGACGCAGGTCGAGCGGCGCGCGATCCGCGAGGCCGCCATCGAAGCCGGAGCGAGCCAGGTGTTCCTGATCGAAGAACCGATGGCCGCGGCCATCGGCGCGGACCTGCCGGTCGGCGAAGCCACGGGCTCGATGGTGGTGGACGTCGGCGGCGGCACAACCGAGGTCGGCGTGATCTCCCTGGGCGGCATGGTCTACTCCGGCTCGGTGCGCGTCGGCGGCGACAAGTTCGACGAGGCGATCATCAACTACATCCGCCGCAACTACGGCATGCTGATCGGCGAGACCACGGCGGAAACGGTCAAGAAGGAAATCGGTTCAGCCTTCCCCGGATCGGAAGTGCGCGAAATGGAAGTGAAAGGCCGCAATCTCGCGGAAGGCATCCCCAGAAGCTTCACCATTTCCTCGAACGAGATCCTGGAGGCGCTCACGGAGCCGCTCAACCAGATCGTCGGTGCAGTGAAGTCGGCGCTGGAGCAGACGCCGCCCGAGCTCGGCGCCGACATCGCCGAAAAAGGCATGGTGCTCACCGGTGGCGGAGCGCTGCTGCGCGACCTCGATCGCCTGCTCATGGAAGAAACGGGATTGCCTGTGGTCGTCGCCGACGATCCGCTGACCTGTGTCGTGCGCGGTTCGGGCAAGGCGCTGGAAAAGATGGAAAAGCTCGGGAGCATCTTCGCGAGCGAGTAGATCACCGAATGGAGGCTGAGGCGGGGGATTTTGGAGAAACGACTGAAGCGCTTCGATGGGTTCGGATTTCTCCAGTCTCTAGACTTCAGTCTCTAGCCTAATGGATTACCAGCCGCCGCCGTTTTTCAGCCGCGGTCCCGCGCCGCTCGTTCGCCTCGGATTTTTCGTTTCTCTCGCGCTGCTCCTGATGGTCCTGGATGCGCGCTTCCGCTATGTGGAATCCGTGCGCCAGGTGGTCGCGCTGCTCGCCTATCCGCTGCAGCGCGTGGCGCTCACGCCGGTGGAGCTGTTCAACGCCGCTGCCGGGTTCTTCACCACCCAGGTCTCGCTCACGCGCGAGAACGAGCAGCTCCGTTCGAAACGGCTGTTTGCCGCAAACGAATTGCTGACGCTCGAAGGCCTGCGCGCCGAGAACGCGCAATTGAGGCGGCTGCTGGAGGCGCGCGAACGCCTGCCGCGCGAGTCCACTCTTGCGGAAATTCTCTACCGGGGGCGCGATCCCTTCTCCCGCAAAGTCGTGATCGACAAAGGCCGGCAGCAAGGCATTCAAGCGGGACAGGCGGTCATCGACGATATCGGCGTGGTCGGCCAGGTGACGCGCGTATATCCGCTGCTCTCCGAAGTGACCCTGATCACCGACAAGGAGCAAAGAACCCCGGTGCAGGTTTTGAGAAACGGCCTGCGTGCGGTCATTTACGGGGGAGGGGACAAGGGCACGCTCGATTTGAGTTACACGGCGGCGAACGCCGACGTACTGGCCGACGATGTGCTAGTGACCTCGGGCATCGACGGCACTTTCCCCCCCGGACTTCCCGTCGCGAAGGTATCGCGCGTCGAGCGGGACGCGGCCTACTCTTTTGCGACGATCACCTGCGTGCCTATTGCGGGGACGGATCAGAACCGGCAAGTGCTGGTGCTTTCCCAGGAAGCGGGTCTTCCGGCCTATCCGACCGAAACCGAACCGGACGCCGGCAAGCCGAAACAGAAACGCGCCCGAAAGCGCGAATAGGACCGGGAACAGCCAGTGTCCTTCTACCCGCAGCCGCAGCGCATCCTGCTTCCCGTGAGTGTGGGTTTCATGGCGCTCAGCGTCGTGCTCGCCCTGCTCTTCAATCTGCTGCCGTGGCGCGATGTGACCGGCCTGCCCGACATGGCTGCGCTCGTCATCACCTTCTGGTGCATCCATCAACCCCGCAAGATGGGAATCGGGATTGCGTGGCTCATCGGGCTGGTGATGGACGCTGGCAACGGCGCGCTCCTCGGCCAGCATGCCTTCGCCTACGCGGTTCTCGCTTTCGCGGCGATCAGGCTGCACCGGCGCATCCTGTGGTTCTCGCCGTGGCAGCAGGCAGCGCACGTGCTGATGCTGCTGCTCGCATGCCAATTGCTGATGCTCGCCGTGGGGATGATCGCGGGCGGCGAGTTCCCCGGGCTGGCCTACTTCGCCGGAAGTCTGATTGCCGCGGCGCTGTGGCCCAGCGCGACTTTCCTTCTTCTCCTGCCGCAGCGCAGGCGCGGGAGCGTCGACGAGAACCGGT
>DATHHS010000172.1:0-2624 GCA_035317085.1 Burkholderiales bacterium | reverse complement strand
GCTCTTGATCACTGTCGTAAGCCGCGACTTGATGGCGCTGCACAGCGAACGCTGTTGCCGCGACTTGCAATTACCGGAGGTGGCAACAAGGAAACGCCGCTCCCGATCTGGCTGTGAAGGAAATAGCACTCACGGACAAAGTGTTGCAGACGATCTGCTTTCGTACGGAATCAGACGCTCATGCAGCGATGCGTGGCAATCGCCTCGCCGCACCCGCCTCTGGCGTTTGGCCGCCTGGGCGGTGAGGGAAGAACCGAGCGGGCTCTCAACGAGATCGACAGATTATCCAGGACCCTCTAGCGGCCGCCGTTTCGCCGCTACAAAGTGGCGGGCCCTCATCCGAGTAGCGTCCCCACGTCCCCGAGAATCGCAGTCGTATTCGAGCGAAGCCGCCGGATTGACCAGCCCGGATCGCAGGCGATCAACCCGCAACGGCAGTGTCGCTTGTCGATCCACCCGGGGTAGTCGATTACAGGATAAAGGCAGAATCCCACGAACGGCAGGCTCGAAGCGGCCTTGCCGACTTCCGCCGCCATATAGCGCAGCCAATCCGACTCAGCCGGTCCCTCGGTTCCGGTCTCGGAGACCAGCAGCGGCCTGCCATAGCGGGCCGCTACCACCTCTGCGAGCTTGTGGAAAGGCACGAAGCAGGGATGGCCGAATGGCACCATCGACCCGTCGAGGAAGCGCTGATTGTCCGGATAGAAGTTGACGCCGACTATGTCGAGAAGCTCCGTTGCCCCGCCCAGCGCCGGTTCGCGCCGGCCGCTCAGCATGTCCCAGGCCTCGAACACACCGGCGCCTTCGAGAGCCTGCGGATCGATCGCCGTGGGAGGACGGCGTCGGACAACGTTGAGCAACGGTTCGACGTGAACCAAACGGGCGCGCGCATCCACGGCACGAAGGGCCCGGCTTGCGGCGACCGCGGCGGCGACAAGCTGCCGCTTCAGTTCGTTGACCCGTCCGGTGGCGGCAGGCGCGAAAATCCTCGCCTTGGCGCTGGCCCAGCACCAGTACGAGATTTCGTTGATAGGGGACCATATCGGAACCGCGTCCGATTCAGCGCGAAAGGTCTCGCCGGCGGATCGGGCATAGGCGGCGAAAATCTCGGGGAACTCGGATGACCAGATGTCGAGCCAGTCCGGCAGGCCGAATTGCGTCAACGACCAGATTGCTCGCATTCCACGCGCCTGCAGCGCGCGTAGCCGCTTTACGAATTCGCTCGCATCGTATTTCCCGGGACGCCGCTCAATCCGATACCAGCGCAGGCTCTCCCTGACCGCGCGAACGCCGACGGAGGACAGAAGATCGTAGTCCTTCTCATAGTCGAGGTCGTGCCTGTTGCCGGCTGCCGAATCGACCCGTTCGCCCCCGGTGAGCACCATGGTCGAGCCTTCGAAGCCGCCGACCAAGCGTGACGGGAGGAGATCGAGCCAGGGCACCGCTGCCTACTCCGCGGCCAGCAATGCCTTGTCGATGGCCCGCCCGTCGCCGTCCTGGATTCTTCGGAAGGTCGCCAGGGCCTGACCGACGATTTGGTCCATGTTGTAGTATTGATACGTCGCCAGCCTGCCGACGAAGTATACGTCCTTCCGGGTATCAGCAAGTTCCTCATATTTGCGGTACAGCATGCGGTTCTCGGGGCGGGGAATGGGATAGTAGGGGTCGCCCGAGGCACACGGGAATTCTGTCGTGATGCTGGTCTTGCGGTGCCGCTGGCCTGTCAGGTGCTTGTACTCCGTGATGCGCGTGTAGGGCTCATATTGAGGATAGTTGACGACTGCGACAGGCTGGAGCTGCGGCTGGTCGAGCGTTGCGTGTTCGAAGGCAAGCGAGCGGTAGGGCAAGATGCCAAACCGGCGGTCGAAGAAGTCGTCGATTCGGCCAGTGTAAATCAAGCGCCGCCAATTGCACCCGGTCCGCAGCAGCTCGCGGTAGTCCATCCCGCAGCGCACCTCGATGTTGGGATGAGCAAGCATGCGTCGGAACAACGTGGTGAAACCGTCGCGCGGCATGCATTGATGCTTGTCAGTGAAATACCGATTGTCCCGATCGCACCGGACCGGCACGCGGGCGGTGACGGACTTGTCGAGTTGCGACGGATCGAGCCCCCATTGCTTCCGAGTGTAATCGCGGAAAAACAGCTCATAAAGCTCCCGTCCGATCTTCGACACCACGACGTCCTCGGAGGTCCTGATTTCCGTCACGGGTTCGGCGCGGCCGAGAAAAAAGGCCTCGAGCTGTGGCGATGTGAGGTTGAGACCGTAGAGCAGGTTGATCGTGTCGAGATTGATCGGCATGGGCAGCAACTTTCCCGCCACGGCGGCAAGCACCCGGTGCTCGTAAGGGCGCCAAGCCGTGAAGGCCGAGAGGTAGCTCAGGATGTGGTCCGAATTGGTGTGAAAGATGTGCGGACCGTAGCGGTGCACCAGCAGCCCGTCAGCATTCACGTGATCATAAGCATTCCCACCGACGTGGTCGCGGCGGTCGATCAGGAGTACCGTCTCGCCGCGCTGGCTTGCAATTCTTTCCGCAAGGACGGCGCCGGCGAAGCCCGCACCCACGATCAGCCAATCATGCATTGGCGCGGAATTTCGCCGCCGAACCACGGGGGGCGGAAGCCT
>DATHHS010000171.1:0-2209 GCA_035317085.1 Burkholderiales bacterium | reverse complement strand
TGACTCGACCGCTGGTCGCAGCCTTCGCTCTCGCACTGTGCGCAGCCGCCCCGCCCGCGATCGCGACCAGCGATTTCCTCGCCGGCGCGCTCGACGGACGCGGCGACTCCGGCACGGGAATGTTCGCGCGCTTCGAGCAGTCGCCCTATCGCGGCGGCGGCGTGCGCATCGACCTGATGCCTCTTTACCTCTACGAGGGCGAATACGTCTACCTGCATTCCTACCGCGCGGGTCTCAAATACGATTTCGGACCCGGCAAGCGCGTGGATGCCTTCCTTTCGCGCCGATTCGAGGGCTTTCCGGTGGAACGAATCCCGGACAGCCTCACCGTGATGGCCACGCGCACGCCCGAAACCGATTTCGGCTTGAGCTACGAGCAAGGTTTCGACTGGGGCAACGTGTTCGGCGAGGTACTGCGCGATGTCTCGCGCACCTCGGGCGGAACCGAATGGCGGATCGGAGCGGGAACCGAGCGGCGAAGCGGGCGGCTGAAGCTCGCACCGTATTTCATGCTCGCCGCCCGCAACGCCCGGCTGAACGACTACTACTACGGCGTGATGCCTTCCGAAACCACCGCCGACCGCCCCCCCTATCAGCCGGGCGCCGGCGTCAACGGAACGGTCGGACTGAACGGCCGCTACGACATCACCGACCGCTGGTATTTTCTCGCCGGCGTCTCGGCCACCCTGTGGTCGGGCGGCGTGCGCCGCAGCCCCATCGTGGAGGACCGCGTGCAGCTCGCCGCTTTCGGCGGCATTGCCTACGAATTCACGCCGACGCCGCGCAAGGACGACGGCGAACGCGTCCCGCTCACCTTCAAGGTCCTGCACGGCTGGTCCAGCCCCTGCAACCTGCTGCCGATCATGGAACTGCGCTGCAGGTCCGTCAGCACGGACGACAATACGAGCGTCGATGCCTTCGAGATCGGACGGCCCTTTATCGAAAGCCCCAACGGCTGGCCGGTCATGATCGCCTGGTACGCGGGGCTCCTGCGCCACGAGGAGCGCGGGCCTCAGCCGGACTTCCTGCAGGTCAATCTCTACCTGAAGGCCTATTACTGGGGATTTCCCTGGAGCGAGCGCGTGCGCACGCGTATCGGCTTCGGCGGCGGACTGTCCTACGCTCAAAGCGTGCCCTTCGTCGAAGCGCGGGACCAGGCGCTGCGCGGCCGCAACACCTCCAAGCTGCTGCAATACCTCGATCCTACCGTCGACGTCAGCGTCGGCGACCTGTTCGGATCAAGGAATCTGCGCGAGACCTACTTCGGCCTGGGAGTCAGCCACCGCTCGGGCCTTTTCGGCATGTCGCAGCTTTTCGACAATGTGAACGGCGGCTCGAACTTCATCTACACCTACCTCGAGTGGAAGATCTGAGTTAGCAGGCGGTTGAAAAACGCTTTCTCGCGGGTTTCAGAGGAAAGCGTTTTTCTGCCGCCTCCAATTTGGGGGATCCCAAGGGGGCGTAACCCCCTTTTCATGACCGTCAGGTCTTTTCCCGCCAGAAGCCCAGGGCTTCCTGCGCGGCACGGTCGGAGTAGCTGAAAATCACGCAGTCGCTTTTCGCCTCGAAGCGGTACGGTTCCCACGAGGGGACGACGAACACGTCGTTCGGAACAAATTCGAAGCGCGTCTCTCCGATGGAAACACTGCCTTTCCCCTCGACGACGCAATAGACCGCGCCGTCGGTGCTGCGGCAGTTCCGGCCCGGGAATCCTTTCGGCAGCCGCTGCATGAACGCAGCCATGGTCGGAAACGGGTCGCGGCCGGTGGCGGGGTCCGTGTAGCGCAGCCTCCAGCCGTGCGACGGGTGAGGCTCGCCGCGTTTCGCGGATTTTTCCAGCGCTTCGCGCGTGCGCTCGTAGGGGTAGGACAGGGTTGCGGAAACGCCCGCAGGCCGGGTCACCGGCGGGGAATCTTCGGGAGTGTCCTCGCGGAAATGCGCGCCCATGAGGTTCGCGAACGCAGTGTCCAGGCCGTCCAGCCATACCACAGGCTCCGAGCCGGTATTGCCGTGGTCGTGCCAGGTCCAGTTTGGTGTCACGACGAAATCGCCGGGCCGCATCGCGACGCGCTCGCCTTCGACCGTGGTATATGCACCCTCGCCTTCGACGATGAAGCGCAGCGCGTTGGGCGTATGCCGGTGTGTCGGTGCGATTTCGCCAGGCAGGATCGCCTGCAGGCCGGCGTACAAGGTCGTGGTGATGAAAGTC
>DATHHS010000170.1:0-6003 GCA_035317085.1 Burkholderiales bacterium | reverse complement strand
TGCGCGGTGAGGAAGATGCGCGAGGCGCACGGGAGGTTCACGATTGGCAAGATCGAAGCAGTAGACCGTATCGGGCTGGGGGCTGCCCGCGAGCTTGAACGAACCGGCAAGATGCGCGATCAGGCGCTCCGCCAGATCGATTTCGACGGGCAGCAGGCTGTCCGGAGAGGATGCCGCCAGCGTCAACAATTTGAGCAATTCCTGCTCGGCCGAGGTCTCGCCTGGCAGGCCCGGGTAGGCGACCACCTTCGCCTGAGCGTATTTGCGGTTTTCAGCGAGCGCGTAGATTTTTGCAATCATCTCCCACAGGGGACCGTCGGTGGGCCTGTAGCGCAGGTACTGCCACTTCATCTGCGCAGCGAGCGCGCGCAGCGCCCGCACGGTGAGAAGCGGCATGCTCTGTTTGAGATCCTCCCAGCCCTTCTGGCCGGTCGCGTAGTAGTCGATGCAGGTCGCAAGCGCGATCACCGATTGCCGGTACGACTCGCGAATCGCCGCCCACAGGCGGTTTTCCTGGGATTTGGTCAGGCGCGCCGAGGAGAGGTATTCGCGCTGCAGCTTGCGCAGGTGCGTCTGGGTGGCATCGTCGACCATCTGCACGATCTGGGCACGGTGCTCGGGCTTGAAATTCTCCCAGGACCGGACCGATTCCAGCCAGTGATTCAGGTCTTCGACCGCCTTGAAAGGATCGGTCGCGGGAATGGCGTCGAGGATCTTCCGGGCCTCTTTGGCATCGGCCATGGGATGATCGGACTTGCCGCCGCCAAACAGCTTCATCGCACCCTCCTAGTCTCGTCGCTGCCGGATCACGAGTCGGCTCAGCCCGGATAGTCCTTGGGTGGTGCTGGCGGCAGGACTCGAACCTGCGACCTACTGATTACGAATCAGTTGCTCTACCAGCTGAGCTACGCCAGCGCGTGCGCACGAGGTGAGCGCGCATTATATCAGCGGCCCTGCGCGCACTTTCTCAGGAAAAGCCGCAGCAACGGCAAACCGGGGACAGACCACCATTCTCCTTCGCAGCAAAGCCGCCGCCTCCAGCTGCGAAAAGGTGGTCTGTCCCCGGTTTTTCTACCCGGTTTTTCTAGGATTGCGAACGCGTGCGGACGATGATGTCCACGCCTTCGGCGACGGTTCCCGGCGGCAGCGGCGGCAAGCCCACCACGCGCATCTTGTCCGCGGGAATGTCGGTGAGCCGTCCCGTCACGACGTCGTACAGATGATGATGCGGCTCGGTATTGGGATCGTAGACAATCCTGGCCGGGTCCACGACCAGTTCCCGGACCAGTTTTTTCTCCAGAAACAGCTTCAGGGTGTTGTAGACCGTCGCTTTCGATACTTCGGAATAGCGGGAGTTCACCAGCGAGAGGATCTGGTCCGCCGAAAGATGCTCGCGGCGGGCGAACAGCACGTGCGCGATTTCCATGCGCTGGTGAGTCGGCGTGATGCCGTGGCTGCGCAAGCGCCCGGCAATGCTTTCGCGTTTGTGCGGTTTTTTCATGAGAAGCATTGTAGACGAGGCCTTGGACTGTGTCTAATTCGTGTCTCGGTTCACGCGCGCACCAAGCGTACGATCGAGCACGCGCGAGTCCTGGAACGTGCACTAATTCCGCTAGAATTCGGGCGCGGACGCCGTCCGTACCGGCAATTCGCCCGCTCGTCGGGATGTTTTGCGGCGGGCCGGCAAGGTCCTCTATCATCCAACGCATACCAAAGGGGGTTTCAATGCGTCGTCAATCCGGTTTCACGCTGATCGAAGTCATGATCACGATCGCCATCATCGCGATCCTGACGGGGATCGCCCTCCCGTCGTACACCAACTACATCGTGCGCGGCAAGATCCAGGAAGCCACCACGGCCCTGCTCGCCATGCGCGTCAAGATGGAACAGTACTACCAGGATAACCGTACATATCCTACCGGTGCTTGTGTGACCTCTCCCACCGCCCCGACAGCGACGCAGATTCAGGTCCCGCCGCTGAAGTATTCCTCCATCACCTGTCCCTCGCCAAACGCGAACACCTACATCCTCCAGGCGAACGGAGGTGTGGACGCCCAGGGCAACGTGCTCGACAAGACGATGGTGGGACTGCAGCTCAGAATCAACGAGGCCAACCAGCGCACCACCCAGACTGTACCGGCGGGTTGGAACGCATCGGGTCTCCCGAAATCGTGCTGGGTCGCGAAGACCAGCGGGGACTGCTGAGAATGCGCGCTCCGCAGCACGGGTTCAATCTCATCGAGTTGATGATTTCGATCGTGGTCCTGGGCGTGCTGATCGCGCTCGGCGCACCGGGCTTCTCCGAGTGGCTGCAGAACCAGCAGATCCGCGCGGCTGCCGAGGCGACTCTCAACGGACTGCAGGTCGCGCGCTCGGAGGCGGTGGCTCGCAACGCCAACGTGAGCTTCCAGTTCGTGTCCGATCTCACCGCGAGCTGCGCGACCGCGCCCCTCGGCTCCGGCGGCTTCCTCACCTCGATCAGCTGGGTGGTGAGCGCGGGCAATCCGGCCGGCGCCTGCGACAAGAAAATCGGCGATACCCCGCCGGGCCCGGTGATCCAGAGCCGCTCCGGTGCGGAAGGCACGCCCAATGCGGTCGTCACGACCGTTCCCGCAGGCACCACGACGGTGACTTATACGCCGCTGGGCGCGACGACCAGCAATCTGGACGGATCACTCCCGATGAAGAGCATGACTCTCAGCAACGTGATTCTTAGCGCCGGCACCTCCCGCCCGCTGCAAATCGTCATCAATCCCGGCGGCAGCACCCGGATGTGCGACCCGCTGGCCGTCGCCAGCGACACGCGCGCCTGTCCTGCTCCGTGAGCAAAGAGGCCGCCATGCGCACAATCAAACGCGAACGGGGCGTGATGCTGATCGAGGCGCTGATCGCGATCCTCATCTTCTCCATCGGCATTCTCGCCGTGGTGGGAATGCAAAGCACCGCCATCCGGACCGTCACCGATGCCAAGGTGCGCAGCGACGCCGGCTTTCTGGTCAACGAGCTCATGGCGCAGATCTGGACCGACAAGGCCAATATCACCGCATACGCCTACCCCGGCTCCGGTGCCGTTCCGGCCCGACTAACCGGCTGGGTCGCCAGAGTCAACAGCCGCCTGCCAGGCACCGTGCCGCCTACCGTCACGATCACCGGGGGCACGCCGGTGGGAGGCTTGGTGCAGGTCACCGTCTTCTGGCGACTGCCGCAGGAAGCCACGCTAGGGGTCTCGCCGCACCAGCACACCATGCTGGCGTACATCGCTTCCAATCCCCCCACCACTCCTTAAGCCATGCACACTTCTTTCAATCGAACGTTCGCGCGCGGCTTCAGCATGGTGGAGCTGATGGTCGCCATGGTCATCGGACTGATCGGCATGATCATCATCTTCCAGGTATTCGAGGTCTCCGAAGGCATTAAGCGCACCACCACCGGCGGCGGCGATGCCCAGCAGAGCGGCGCCATCGCGATGTACGTGCTGGAGCACGAGGTGCGCAACTCGGGCATGGGCTTCAACGATACCCCGTGGGCCGGCTGCAGCATGATCGGATACGACAATACGATCACGCCGTCCGACTTGCCCGCGGTGGGCGCAAGCATGCTCACCGTGCCTGTGCGCATCCTTCCCGGCGCCGACACCAAGACCGCGGATCAACTGACAATCATGTACGGATCTCAGACCCATTCCGCGAGCGCGTCCAAGCTCGCGGTCACCATGAATCAGTCGACCGATCCGGTGCGTGTCTTTGACCCCTATGGCTACCATCCCGGCGACCTGATCCTGCTTATGACGCCGCCCCCGGCCCCCCCCAAAGCCTGTTCGCTCATGGAGGTAACCTCCATCGTCGACGACTTGTTGTTTCACGACTCGGGCTCCTACACTTTTACCCCGCCTGGCGGCGGTGCGGTCACGGTGCCCAGTCGATTCAACAAGCCCGGCGGCTTGGGTGTCACGTATACCGGCGGGAACTCCGCGGTGACCATGGTGTACAACCTGGGAAGCGCTCAAGCATCGGGAGGCACGACCACGCCGGTCTACAGCAACTACCAGATCGCGAATAACACTCTCACCCTGACCTCCGCCTTTTCGATCGGCACACCGCCCGCGATCGCAGACAATATCGTACACATGCGCGCGGTGTACGGGCTGGACGACGGGACCAACAACGCCACCGTAACCTACAACACGGCTTACACCCCGGGCGACGGCGTCGTCGATCGCTTTGTCGACGCGGCGGTGACGCCAAACTGGCAATACGTCATCGCGGTGCGAATCGCCGTCGTCGCGCGCAGCGCCCTGAAGGAAAAGCCCTCGACCGGCGCGGGCACCAACTGCGACACCACCACGGTCGAGCCGACCTGGTCGGGAAGCGCCTGGTCGACGGGGGCGCCCAATTCGACGGGGACGACGCTGAATTTCAACACCCGCCTCGACCTGAGCGTGAACCCGGAGTGGAAGTGTTACCGGTACCGCGTATTCGAGGCGACGATTCCCTTGCGCAACTGGGTATGGAGCTCGAGCTGACATGACATCACTCACCCATCGTTTTTGCAGCTTTTCAGGCAGGCCGCGGCGCCAGCGCGGAACCATGCTGATCATCGCGCTCATCGTGCTGGTCGCCATGACGCTGGTCGGCATCGCCACGATGCGCTCGGTGGACACGGCGAGCCTGGTCGCGGGAAATATCGCCTTCAAGCAATCCACGATCGGCGGCGCCGACCAGGGCCTGCAGAGCGCTTATACCTGGCTCGCTGCGAACGCAGTCGGCACCACGCTCTACACCGACAATACCGGCGCCGGTTACCTCTCCAGCGTTCCCCCGGTCGAGCCCGACTGGACCCAGAACGCCAGTTGGGCCAACGCGGTCACGCTGAACGGCGGAAATGCGGATTTGGCGGGCAACGTCGTCTCCTATCTCATCCACCGCATGTGCCCGGTGCCGAACTGCGCTCCAGGTGACCAATGCGCAGGGACCCTCACTGCCAACGTCTGCGGCAAGACGCCGGATTCCCAGACGTTCACCGGCGAAGGCACCGACCAGAGCAAGGCAAACTATACTAAGAAACCTTCCGCGATCCACTACCGGCTGACCGCCAGGGCGGTCGGCCCGCGCAACTCCGTGACCGTCGTGCAGACGATGGTACGCATCCTGTAACCCGCGAAAATCAGCAGGGGAATCACATGAACCGCACATCCAATTCATTCGTCACGCAGTGGGTCGCATGCTCGCTCGTCGCCTGCTTCGCGATCTCGACGGCGTTCGCCGCCGGCACCGACATCTCCAACGTGCCGCTTGCTTCGGGGACCCCGCTGCCGCCGAATGTGCTGTTCACTCTGGACAACTCGGGCAGCATGGACTTCGATTTCCTGCCCGACAATGTCGACCCCGCGGGCTTTACCGATCTCGGCGTCACCAGTACCTCTCCGGCCAACCCCTGCATGACCGACAGCAATGGCAGCACCTTCGCTCACTGCGAGCGCGGCGAGCCGCCCCACGAAGCCGGCGGATCGAACGGCTCCAACGGGGTGTCCTACGACCCGACGCTGCGCTACCTGCCCGGCGTGACCTCGACCGGTGCACTCAAACTCAATGCCGGGACCACCCCGCCCGGGAGTTTTACCCCGTTCACCGCCGTCCCGAACGATGCCTATGGCACGACTCCCGGCACCGCCAACCTCGTCACCGGATCCGGAGTCATCATTACAGGCGGAGGCGCGGGAGCGTTTGACAAGCGGTACTGCAACTCCGCCGGCACCCCCGCGTGCAGGCGCAACGGCGCGACCGATGCCACCGCCGCGGTCATCACTGCGGCAGGGGTCCTGGATACCGAGGGCAATTCGATGACGGCCGGGCAATTCCCCTACCGGGCCAACGTTTCCAGTTCCAGCGTCAGGAGTTTCGGAATGCCGGAGGTGATGACGACCGGAAATTTTGGCCGCAGCGCCACCACCGTGACCGTAACCACGCCCGGCAAGCCTGTCCTGGCGGTGAACGACCTCGTATG
>DATHHS010000169.1:0-13566 GCA_035317085.1 Burkholderiales bacterium | reverse complement strand
ACGGTTGGCGAGCGCCACGTCGAACCGCAGTGCCCGTTCGGCGTCGCGGCGATCCTTTGCTTTACTCATGCGCCTCCTTTTTCAATCACGCGCCACCTCGCTTCGCAAGACGAGCAAGGTTTCAGCGGCGATTTCCGCTCTTCTTTCCTTTCCATTCAGCCCGTAGATCGACGCGCCGGGCGCGAGGGCACGCTCGAGCCATTTCATCGCGCGGACTCGTCCGGAAATCGAGACGTTCGGGTAAGCGAGCGCGGTGGCGGCAATCCCCCATGGCAGTCCATAGTAATGCGTATCGTCGAGGTAAGGCCGCTTGCCGACCTGCACGGTTTTTTTCGAGGCATCGCTCTGCCGTGCAGCAGGTATCTCGCCCGGAAGCTCGCGCATCCAGTCGCGATCGAGCGCTGTGAGATCCGGAGCTCCGACGCGATGCAGCGCGAACAGCGCGAACCCCGACAGACCCAGGAATTCCCCCTCGGCGCCCGGCCACGCCGGATAGTCCAGCCAGCGCGCCCGGCCGGGGACAACGCTGCGCTTCAGCCAGCTCGTCCCGCGCTGCACCGCCGCCGCGAGGCGCTCATTTCCCTTGGCATCGGGGTCCAGAGTCGATTGCTCGTGCAGCGCCAGCATCGCCGCCGCGGTCGCGTAGCTGGAAGCGGACCGTTCCTGCTGTGCGCCGGCGAACAGGGGCCACCAGCCTTCGGCGTGCTGGGTGGAGAGCAGAAATTCGATCTCGGCCTTATGTGCCCGGACGCCGTGCGCCGCGAGGGCCCACAGCACCCAGGACGTCACTCCAAGGTGGTCGGGGAATCGTCCTGTCGGCAGCTTGCGCCAGCAAGCGCACTCCGGGCCCGCCACGGAACGGAAATATTGCTCGATCGAATCGGGCTTCATGCGTTTTGCGTAGTCGGCATCGTTTGCCCGAAGCGCGAGCAGAACCTGGGCGGAAGTCCAGGCGTCGCCGGCGAGTTTTCCCTTCCTGTCCAGACGCGACTCGAGCGCATCGGCGAGCTGCTTTGTCTTATCGCCGACCGCGCGCCGCGTTTCGCCCGGAAGCGGCACGCGGCCGCCGAAAGCGAAGCTCGCGCGGCAATAGCGCCCGAAATTTTCCGAAAATGCCGCAGTACAGCCGATTCCGAGGAGAAGGGCCGCGGCGAGCGCCGCTGCGCCGAGTTTGCGTCTTTCACTCTGGCGGACCCAGGTTTCGATGGCCTCGAATTTCTTTCCGGTGCGGGGACTGAGCTTGCCAACCCGAACGATGCCCCGGTGCAACCAGGCCCCGATCGCGTCGACCGCCCTCAAAGTGTGGGTGCGCAGCTTTTTCGCGTAGGGCTTCAGCCTCGCGGTGTGAAACCACAGGGTGTACGCGTCGGCACGCGGTTTCCTGGCGGCCGCGCGCGGCCTCTTGTTCGCCACGGCCTCAGATTCCGACGAGAATCTTGCCGACCACGCCGCCGCTTTCCTGGAGCTCGTGGGCCGTGGCCGTTTCTTTCAGCGCGAAGACGCGCGCGACATGGGGACGGTAGCGCCCCGCCTCGAGCGCCGCATTCAGGTCGCGCGCCGCCGCCCAGTGCGCGTCGCCGGGCATCACGTAGACGAGGATGAAATGCACGGTGATGCCCTGGCGCATGATCGCGGAGAACGGAATGCGCGGCGCGCTGTCCGGCGGGCCCGAGGAGTAGGTGGAGATTACCCCGTTGGCTTTCAGCACCGCACGGTTGAGATCGAGGTTCGCCTCAAAAGCGACTTCCACCACGAGATCCAGGCCCTGCCCCCGCGTGAATTCCCTGATTCGTTCCGCAGGATTCCCGCTCTTGCGGTTGACCACAAGGTCGGCGCCCGCCTCGCGCGCGATTTTCTCCTGTTCGGGCCGGCTCACGGTCGTAACGACGCGCGCTCCGCCCCATTTTGCGAGCTGGATGGCCGCATGGCCGACCGCGCCTGCGCCGCCCGCGACGAGCACCGTCTGCCCCTGAATTCCTCCGTCCTGGAAGAGGCAGCGGTGCGCGGTCATCCCCGCGATCCCGAGGCAGGCCCCGGTCTCGAAGCTCGCGTCATCGGGCAGCCTCACCGCGTTCTCCGTGACGATCGTGAGGTACTCGGCCGCGCTGCCGAAAGCGCGGCCGCGCTGCGCCTCATAGATCCAGACACGTTCGCCGACCCTCGACGGGAGCACGCCCGGCCCGACCGCGTCGATGACACCGGCTCCGTCCTGGTGCGGGATCACGCGCGGGAACGGCATCTCCATGTTGCCGTCCCACCCGCCGCGAAGTTTCGTGTCGGTCGGATTGACTCCGGAGAAACGGATCTTCACTCGCACTTCGCCCGGCCCGGGCTGCGGGTCCGGTACATCGCCGACCACGAGAACTTTTTGCGCGGGCCCCTTGCGCTCGTAGTACACCGCCCTCACGCGGTTTCCTTGCCCGCATCCGGCCGCTTGTGGCGGAAGTCGCGCTCGAAATGTCCCCGGCCTTCGAGATCGCCCTGCTCGAAAATCCAGGTGTATCCGCCTTTCGGATTGGAAAGGATCTCCCAGGCGTTGTCGTCGGCGTCCCAAAAGAGAAAGCTGTAAGTGCCGTGGCGCGCCGAGGGCTTGTCGATGTCGTGCAGGCCCCATTTCGCCGCCTGTTCGTTGCAAGCGCGCCAGGCTTCGTCCACTTCGGCATCGGTATCGACGTCCAGCCCGTTGTGATAGACGCGCGGCATGCGCTCCTTCTTCTTGGTGTAGACCACCGCGTAAACATGATTTCCGCCGAGGCGGATCATGAGAGACACGGGGCTGGTGCGCACGACTTCCAGACCGAGGAACTCCTCGTAGAAGCGGCGCGTCGCCTCGAGATCCTTCGAGCCGAGCGTGCCGTGCGAAATGAATTTCGTCTTGAGAACGGATTGAGCCATGGACATTACTCCAGCTTGATTCCCGATTCCTTGATGACTTGCCCCCAAAGGAGATAGTCGGCGCGCACGCGTTCGGCAAACGCCGGTGCCGGACCGCCGAGCGGCTCGGCGCCGACTTCGAGCAGCCGCCGTTTCGCGCTCGCGTCCTCGATCACCGCCTGGAGCTTCTCGTTCAGCAGGCGCACGATCTCGGGACTCGTGCCTCTCGGCGCAAAGACGCCGAACCAGGCGCTCATCTCCCAACCCGGCAGTCCCGCCTCGGCCGAGGTCGGCACCTCCGGCAGCCCGGACAGGCGCCGTTTCGATCCGGCCGCGAGAGCGCGCAGCGCGCCGCTCTTGAGATAGGGCCGCGCCGAGCCGAAACTCATCGACATGATCTGCAGGCGGCCCGCAATCAGGTCGGGGAGCGCAGGCCCCACGCCCTTGTACGGCACGTGCACCAGCTGCAGTCCCGCGAGCCGTGCGAATTGATCGACGGCAAGGTGCGGCGGACTGCCGGTCCCCGCCGAACCGTAATAGACCTTGCCCGGATTCGATTTGGCGTAAGCGATGAACTCCGAGAGATTGGCGGCCGCAAGCGAGCTCGGCACGACCAGAATGTGCGGCGCTTCGGCGACGTTGAATACGGGCACGAGATCGTTGAGCGGGTCGAAAACCAGCGAATGCTCGAGGAATGGCTTGATGACGAGGTTCCCTCCCGCGCAGATCATCAGCGTGTAGCCGTCCGCGGGCGATTTCACCACGTATTCGATGGCGACGTTGCCCGATGCGCCCGACTTGTTCTCCACCACCACCTGCCGGCCGAACTGCTGCGCGAGGCCGTCGGCGGCCAGGCGTCCCAGAATATCGGTGAGCCCGCCCGGAGAGGTATCGACCACCAGCCGGATCGCGCGGTTCGGATACGCGCCCTGGGCAAACGCGAACGCCGTGAAAAGACTGAGGAGCGCAGCGGCGCGGGCGAAGCTCCGCGCGTGCGTGCCGCTTTTCAATGGATGCACCGGATCAGTCCCATTCGAAAATCGACGCCGAGATCAGCTTGCTCTCGACTTTCTTCACTCCCTGGGCGGCCTTCGCGATTTCCTCGGCCCGCTCGATGATCTGCGCACCCTTGACCATGCCGCTCAGCGTCACCACGCCCATGCGAGTCTGTATCTTGATGCCGGTGCCTCCCACGGTGGTCACGCCTTCGTAGATTTCGATCTTTGCATCGGGAGGTGCGACTTCCTTCAGCAGCGTTTCGGCGATAGCCCGCGTGATGGTCTGGTCGTCGATGTCCGGTGCCAGCGCAACGGCGACCTGCTCCTTCCCCGATTCGGCAGGCGCAGACGGCGGACTCTCGGGAGCCGTGGCGTTTTTGTCGTCGACGACTGCTGTCGGCGCCAGCGGGATGGATGTCGGCTCCTTTGCGAGTTCGGCGGGCTTGGCTATCGCAGCCTGGGGAAGCATGCCCGGGTTGAACCCCGCTCTTTCGAGCATGTAGTCCACTCCGGACTTGACCTCTGAGTTTGAAAGATCGCGGAAGCCGCCCTTCGCCATCATCGCCGTGTTCGGCTTGCCATTGAGTGCCGTCTCATACAGTGCCTGCCGACCTCGCGCTGCGCGCGGCTCCCAGTCCCCCCGGTCGCCTATTTTCGGCGCTCCCCCTGCGCCTCCCTCGTGGCACAGACTGCATCTCGATTTGAAAATGTCCTCGCCGGTGTCGGCCATCGCGTGGGGCGCGGTGAAAAGACCTGCAAATCCGAGCAACGCAGCACAAGACGGTTTCATTCTGCTCTTGTTGTGATGTCGAACTCCAGTCTACGCCATTGCAGAGGCCAGCTGTCATGGTCCACGATCGCTGCTCGCATGCCTGCTGCGCTTGTAATGGCAGATCCTCATGCCTTCCTCTTGATTCCGAATGAGAGCATCAGTCGAGTTTCACGCCAGATGCCTTGACCACCCGTTCCCAAGCGCGATAGTCCGAGCGCACGAGATCGGCAAACTCCAGCGCGGGGCCGCCGATCGGCTCGATGCCGAGGTCGAGCATGCCCTTCCTTGCTCCCGGATCGTCGATCATCTCCTGCATTTTCGAATTCACAAGGCGCACGATTTCGGGACGGGTGCCTTTCGGGGCGAAGATGCCGAACCAGGTGGTCATCTCGTAGCCGGGCAGCCCCGCTTCCGCTGAGGTGGGTACTTCGGGCAACGCCGCGAGACGCGTCTTCGACGCCGCCGCTAGCGCACGGAGCGCGCCGCTCTTCAAGTGCGCCTGCACCGGACCCAGGCCCACCGAGAGCATCTGCACGCGGCCGGCGACGAGATCGGCGAGCGCCGGGCCGACGCCGCGATACGGTACGTGCACGAGCTGCACGCCCGCAAGCCTCGCGAAGTGATCGGCGGCGAGGTGCGTGGTGCTGCCGGGACCGGCCGAAGCGTAATTCATCTTTCCGGGATTCACTCTGGCAAGCGCGATGAATTCCGCCAGGTTATTGACCTGAAGCGCGCCGGGGACGACGAGGAGCTGGGGCGCGCCCGCAATGTTGAAAACGGGCACGATGTCGTTGAGCGGATCGAAGGGCAGCGAACTGTACAGAAACGGCGTGATGACCACGTTTCCGCCCGCCACCAGCAGCAGCGTGTACCCGTCGGGAGCCGATTTCGCCACGTGTTCGATCGCCAGATTCCCGGTGGCGCCCGCCTTGTTCTCGACCACCACCTGCTGGCCGAGCCGAGCGGTCAGGCCTTTGGCGGACATGCGCGCGAGATAATCGGTGATACCGCCGGGAGCGGTGCCCGCGACGAGGCGGATCGTCTTCGCGGGATACCCCGTGGACTGTGCGGCTGCGGCGCCCAGAAAGAGTGCGCCTGCGACGAGCACAGCGAGCCGGACGACGCCGATCGGATTCTCCTTCACGACACCGCGAAAGGAGATCTCACGCTAGCGCCGCACGCCGTGCGTTCCGCTTTCCCGGATGAAATGGAGCAGATCCTCTTCCGCGAGCGGCGGACGGCAAATATAGCCCTGAAATTCGTCGCAGCCTTCGTTGCGCAAGGTGTCGAGCTGCTCCTTCAGCTCCACGCCTTCGGCGATCACGTTCATCTGGAGGCTGTGCGCCATGGCGATCACCGCCCGCGTGATGGCGATGTCGTCGCGCGAATGCGGCAGGTCGCGCACGAAGCTCCGGTCCACCTTCAGACTGTTGATCGGAAAGCGCTTGAGATAGCCGAGCGACGAGTAGCCGGTGCCGAAATCGTCGATGGTCAGGCGCACACCCATCCCGCGCAATTTGTGCATCAGCTTCACCGCCTGATCCGGATCCTTCATCACCATGCTCTCGGTTATCTCCAGTTCGAGGATGTCGGCGTCGATCCCCGTGGATTTGAGGATTTCCGCAAGCTGCGCGACAAGCTCCTCCTGGTTAAACTGGCTTGCCGAAAGATTGACCGCAATCGGCATCCGCGGCAGGCCGGCTTCCTTCCAGGCTTTGGCGCGCGCGCATACCTCGCGCAGCGTCCACAGGCCGATCGGCACGATCAATCCCGTTTCCTCGGCAAGATGGATGAATTTCTCCGGAAGCAGGAGTCCCTTATCGGGATGCTGCCAGCGAAGCAGCGCCTCCACGCCGGTAATCTCGCCGCTCGCTATGTCGATCTTGGGCTGATAGAAAACGCGGAACTCGCCCCGCTCCAGGCCGTGCCGCAGGCCGGCCTCCAGCGCGAGCTTCTCCGGTGTGTGCGACTGCAGCTCGGCGGAATACAGGCAGAATCCGCTGCGGCCGCGCTCCTTGGCGCGATACATGGCGATGTCCGCCCCGGCAAGGAGCGTCTTCGCGTCGTGACCGTCGAAGGGATAGGTGCAAATGCCGATACTCAGTGAAACATTGAGTTCCTGGCCGTCGATTTTGTCAATCTCTGACACCGCGGCGAGCAGCTTGCGCGCAATTTCGGTCAGGATGGAGGCATCGCCGATTTCCTCGACGAGCAGCACGAATTCGTCTCCGCCCAGGCGCGCGATGATGTCGCCCTCGCGCACGCAGGCGAGCAGGCGCTTGCCGGCTTCCTGCAGCACCCGGTCGCCGAACTGGTGGCCAAGCGTGTCGTTGATGTTTTTGAAGCGGTCGAGGTCCATGAAGAAAAGCGACACCGGACGGTCGTGGCGCTCCGCCCTGGCGAGCGAGCGCTGGAGCTCTTCGTTGAAAAGTACCCGGTTCGGCAAGCCAGTGAGATGGTCGTGAGTGGCCATCTGGCGCACCGCGCCGAGGGCCGAGCGCAGCTCCTCGTTGCTGGTGCGCAGGCGCAGGCGCAGACGGCTTATTCGCCCGCCTATGACCGCAAAGAGGGGCAGCGCGGCGGCGAGGCCCGCCCACTGGAACCACTCGTGGTAGACGTTCACCGTCTCCGGCTTGAAATACATGAGCAGATTGATCACCGCCGCGTACCCGGCGAGGATCTGCAGCGCGGTCCTGATGAACTCGCGGGTGGTGAAGCGAAATACCCCGAAAGTCAGCACGACCAGGCTCAGGTTGAGCACCATGGCGCGTCCCTGATCGAAGCTGTACACCGCGTACATCACCACGACGTTGCCGATGAACACCTGCAGCCAGGTCAGGCTCGGGTCGCTGAACTTCCGATTCAGGCGGGCGCGAAACACTACGTACAACCCGAGATTGACCGCGACCATCAACGCGACGAGGGCGAGCGCGGGTCCCCGCGCGATCAGGTTGAACGCATAGGCAAGCCCAACCAGGGGAACGCAGATCGCGTATGCGCCGGAGGCGAGCAAGAAGCGACGAAGCTCAACCGCCTGGCTGGGATCGCCCCCCGACATCAACAGGTACTTGATCACGGCTGATTCATAGAGTTGTAGGCTATCGAGGGAAGCAAGGCTTGTTCCAGCCTCGAGCCTATGAAGCACGGTCCCGCCAGCTGCCCGCGGGAGCGCGACTGTCGCGCACGCTCCCTCGGTCCGAAAACCCCCGCCGGCTCTCCTGTGTGACCCAATTCTCCCTTTCAGATGCCGACCGATTCTAACTTACCAGAAGCCAAGAGAGGCGATCGAGTTTGACTGCCACGCCCCGATGCGGCACATTCCGCGCATGCGACTGGGTTACTTCACGATGCCGCTCCATCCGCCGCACCGCGATCCGGCGCAGACGCTGCAGGAGGACCGCGAGGCGATCGTTCTTGCGGACAAACTCGGGTTCCACGACGCGTTCGTCGGCGAACACCTCACCGACCGTTGCGAGAACGTCACGAACAGCTTCATTTTCCTCGCCACGCTGATCGGGGAAACGAAGACGATCAGGCTCGCGACCGGGACCTCCAACCTCGCGCAATCGCATCCGGTCGTAGTCGCCGCGCAGGCAGCGATGTTCGACCACCTCGCGCGGGGGCGCTTCATATTCGGAATCAGCCCCGGCGCTCTCTCCTCGGACGCCGAGGCCCTCGGCATCCTCGCCGAGGACCGCAACCGGATGTTCGCCGAGTCGATCGACGTGATCCTCGCGATCTGGGAGCGCGACGCGCCCTATGGAATCGACCTGCCCGGAAACCGGTACAAGGTGACTACCGAAAGGACCTTCGTGCCCGACATCGGCCGAGGCATCATGTACAAGCCCTACCAAAGCCCGCGTCCGGAAATCGTCGGCACCGTGGTGGCGCCGCACTCGAAAGGCGCGATCGCGATGGGCGAGCGCGACTTCCATCCGCTATCGGCGAACTTCCTTCTCGCGCACTGGCTGCCGAGCCACTGGGAAAACTACGCCGAGGGCAAACGCCGCGCCGGGAAGACGGCGGATTCCACGGAGTGGCGTATCGCCCGCACGATTTTCGTCGCCGACGACGACCGGGTCGCAGAGCGCTACGCGCGCGAGGACAGCTCGAGCCCCTACCGCTTCTACTGGAAGCAGCTGCGCGAGAAGTTGATGCGTGCCAAACGCCAAGTCGTCTTCAAGCAGCACGAAAACGAGGACGACGGCGCAGTGACGCTCGAGCGCCTGCTCCGCGAGCTCATTCTCTGCGGTACGCCCAACAAGGTCGCGGATCAACTGCTGGCGCTACGCGAGCACTCCGGCGACTTTGGCGAGATCGTCTACGCGGGAATGGACTGGGTGGATCCCGTGCTCGCGCGCCGTTCGATGGAACTGATGGCAAACGAAGTGATGCCCCGGGTCAATCGAGCGATCGGCGCGGCCTCTACGCCGCCTCGCCAGAGGGTCGCGCCGTGACCCGCAGCGTTTTCCAGACCATGCCCGGAAAGCTCCCGCGCTGCTTGCCCTGTCGGTACCGGCGGGGCGTTCGTCGCGCACGAATACCTGCAGAATGATGCCTAGGTAGCGGTTTATCACACGAAAATGGACGACGAAAGCACGATCCAGAAAAACCTCGCCGACAAGCTGATTTCAGCTTTGAAGACGGGCGGCTTCATTCTCTTTGCCCAGAAAATCGTGCGCCTCGCCGCGGACGACCGGAACGAGCGGCCATTCCAGGAGATTCTGGTCCGCTTTCGCGAGGAGGAGGAGCAGCTGCTTCCGCCGGGAACCTTCTTCCCCATGCTGCAGGAATACCGGCTGCTGCCCTATGTCGATCGCTGGGTGGTGAGCCGCCTGGCCAGCTGGATTCAGGAGTCCCGCGCCCGCACACCCGACTGGACGGCGCCTGAAAACGGCGTCAATCTTTCGGAGGACACGCTGCGCGAGCCGAAATTCGCGGACTTCGTCGCCAAAAACATCGAGAACGCGAAACTGCCCAAAGGGACTTTCACCTTCGAACTCGGCTGGGACACGGCTCTACTGCATTCCGAGGACCTGAAAAATTTCCAGGCGCAGCTCCAGCCCGCCGGCTGCCGCCTCACCTTTGCCGGCTTCGACGGCAGCGACGGCTCGTTCAAGTTCCTGGACCTGCTCAAGCCCGATTTCGTGAAGCTCAGCTACGGCGTCGTCAAAGACATCGACCGCTCGCTCGCCGCCTCCGAAAAGATCGAAACGATCAACCAGAAGTGCCACGATATGGGAATCAAGACCATCGCGGAATTCGTCGAAAGCAAGGAAGTGCTGGAGCAGCTCCACCTGGTCGGCGTCGATTTCGCGCAAGGCCTGGTCATCGGCGGGCCGAAAAAGCTGGTCTAGCCGGCGAGTGCAGGTCGCGTCGCCTAGTCGAGCGCTTTGTACAGGCGCTGATCGAACAAAGCGCCGCTCATCGGATGCAGCAGTTCGCGAAATTTCGCCGTGTGCGCGGCGACCTCGTGCGATTCCAGGGCGCTCTGGTCCTTCCAGATCTCGGCAAGCGTGAAATGGTTCGGACGGCTGTTCTGCTGCAGCAGGTCGTAGCGCAGGTTGCCTCCCTCCTTGCGGCTCGCCTCGGCCAACACCTGCAGGGCGGCGATGGCATCGTCTTTTCTAGGCGGAATGACGTCGACGTGGGTCACCACGTAGACCGCGGCGCCGCGCGCCCCGGCGCCCGCCGTCACGGGGCCGGCTGCGAGACCCGTATGCGGGCGCTCATCGTAGCCGCTGATGAGCATGGCTTGCAGCTTCTCGCGGAATTGTTTGGTGTGCGGCGCCGCGAGGTTAGCGTCTTGGGCATTTTTGTCCTTCCACGCTTCCACGATCGCGAAGTGATTTGTCCTGTCGCGCCGTTGCACCCCGTCAAAACGCAGATTTCCCGGGCTCTTGCGGCTCGCCACGCTCAGCTCCTTCAGCAATGCCGCGGCATTGTGTTCCGCCGCCGGCGCCACCTCAAAGTAGCTCACGGTATAGGCCCCGGCTTCGCTGCCCTGGGCTTTCGCGTTCTGTACGGGAATAAGCGCCATTGCCGATCCCAGCATCAACAGACCAAACAATCGATTCATATTGCCTCCCCTTGTAGCGTCATAGTGAAACGGCACGCTCCCGAGAGCCGCCGGCCATCGCGGCGCCGTCTCCCCTGCTGATGCATGGGGTTGTCCTCCGGCGCAGATAAGGATGTGGATTGTAGTCCAGGCTCGGTTTGGCGGCGCAAGCCCAGGCGCTGGCCGGCGTGCACAGGGGTGCGCCGGATTGGGGGGATCGGCGAAATGCCGCTCCGGTGGCGGCTGAGGCGTAGCTGAAGGCAGCCGTTCGCCCCGTCAAGCGGGCGCTGAAATGCGTTCCGTTTCAGCGAAGCAGGCCGACAAAGGGCTCGATATCGAGTGCGTTGACGGCCCCGTCACCGTTGATGTCCGCGAGGGATCGATAGCAGCGCGGGAAGCGCCGCGCGTACACAGCCGGATCGGTAAGCGCGAAGGTATAGGGCTCGATATCAAGTACGTTGACAGCGCCATCGCAGTTCAAATCGCCCAGCACCGGCGCAATGTACGCCTGCAGCGTCTGGCTGTTGCCCACCAGCAGCTTGCCATCGGTGGCGATCGCCACCGCGTTCACCGATACGCCCGCCCCGGTGTTGAACGTCCACCATTGCCGCCCGCCGCGGCCGAAACCGGAGACCGTTCCCGTCGCATCCATGGAATAGAAAAAGACATTCCCGGCCCGGTCAGAAGCCTGGCTCATGGGAAATTTGCCCGGGGCAAACACCGCCTCGAGCTCGCCCGTGCCCGCATCCAGCACATGCAATCCGGCGTTGGCGCCGCCCACCATCACGCGTGCGCCGTTGAGCACGGGGGACATGAAAATCTGGCCGGACAGGGTATCGTACGTCCACAGCAGGATTCCCGCGGAGTCGTACTTGAAGACGATGCCGGCCAGATCGCCGAGGTACAGGTTGTTTGCCACGTCGATGGCTGGAGGCTCATTCACGCCAGGGCCGATGTTGACGCTCCAATCGAGCACGCCATCGGGCGCGATGCGATACAGGAACCCGGGTGCGTTCCGCAGCGGGTTGGCAGCGGAGGCGTGATAGAGGTAACCGTCGCGGCCGACAACCGGTCCGCCAAAGAACGTGTCCAGGTTGGGGGAGTTCCAGTGCCAGGCCGGATTTCCGGTCGCCAGGTCCAGGGCGAAGATGGACGCCCGATGGGTGAGGTCCCCGAAGAAGAAGCTGGTATCGACAGCCGCGTAGAGGACGCCGTCGCCGAGGACCGGTTGCTCGTGCGAAGCCACCTCCAGCTCGATCTTCGGCTCGAATCGCCACCGGATTTTGCCGTTGCTGTCCAAGGAAATAGCCGCAAGGCTGCCGAAGTCCTGGTCGTGCGCCCAGGCGATGTAGATGTTGCCATCGCCGTCCAGCACCGGCGTCGCCGACGTCCAGAGTTTCACGCCGCTCGAGCCGGTCAGTTCCGTCTGCCATTTCACCGAACCGTCCGGGCGCAGCGCGTACAGCCGGCCATCAACACCATCGGGCGGGAAGGAGGCGGTCGCCACGTAAATGGTGCCGTCCGGGCCGGAGGCCGGCCGCCAGACGAAGGTGCTCGCGTCCGGCTGGAAAATCCACACTGGCTGAGTTTGCACCGCCGGGCCCAATGCGGCCGTGTGACCCGTGTTGGCCGGGTCGTTGCCTCGCATGGGCCAGCCAGGCTCGGCCGCAGCCCGCTCTGCTTGACCGGGAGTGCTGTTCATGGCGATCGGCGACTGCTGGGCCTGATCTGCCGCGGTGCGACCAGGGGAATACAGTTTCAACAAAGGGGCGTAATCGGACCTTGATGCCGCGGACTGTGATGCCGCGGCCCGCGCAATATCGGAGTTGGGGGCAACCGCCGGCCGCGGCGGCGTGGCGGTATAGATCTGCCCATCGTTGGCGATCGAGTCCACCGACGACAAGCCAAATACAACCAGCGCGATCACAGCGGTGGATATGCGCATGATTCCTCCCGGGCGTTGGCGCGGCGCAAGCGTTGGCGCGGATCCCCGATACGCCATCGCCGCAGCGACCACCGCAAATTACCAGGCTGGTATTACCCGGACGTGATTCAACCCCTGCCGACCGGATCATGCTGACGCGCGCGCAACATGGGAGTTGGACCTGGACGGAGAGTCTTGAGTGACCCGGCTCGCCCGCTACTTCCGCCGGCGGACGTCGTTAGACTCGCCGATCGACGAACGCGGGCAATGCGCGCACCGACTCCGCGCCTGGCGGCGCGGGTCCCGGACGCAGGTACGCCTGTGAAGCGCTACGCCGCCACGCCCTTACTTTTCAGGATCGTCCACACCTTTTCCGGCGTGATCGGGATGTCGATATGCGTCACGCCCAGGTGCCGCAGCGCGTCGACCACCGCGTTGGCGATCGCCGGAGGCGCGCCGACCGTCGCCGACTCGCCCACGCCTTTCGCGCCGAACGGATGGTGCGGCGAAGGCGTGACCGTGTGTCCGGTCTCCCAGCTGGGCGATTCCATCGACGTGGGCACGTAGTAGTCGAGGAAGCTGCCGCCGAAGACGTTGCCCTCCTCGTCGTAGCCGATTTCCTCGTACAGCGCCGGGGCCAGCCCCTGGTTGAGCCCGCCGTGGATCTGCCCCTGCACGATCATCGGATTGATGATGTTGCCGCAATCATCGATGGCGACGAAGCGGCGCACCTTGATGTCTCCGGTACCGCTGTCGATATCCACCACGCAGATGTAGCTGCCGAAAGGAAATGTCAGGTTGGGCGGATCGTAGTAGTGCGTCGCCTCCAGCCCCGCCTCCATGCCCTGCGGATGATTGGTATAAGCGGCGAACGCGCACTCCTGGATGGTTTTCGATTTCTGCGGCGCGCCCTTCACGGAGAACTTGCCGGGCTCCCACT
>DATHHS010000168.1:0-21388 GCA_035317085.1 Burkholderiales bacterium | reverse complement strand
GCATTCCCAATATTGCACATTACAAGATCATCAAGAAGCTGCTCTTCACCGCCTGGCGCTACGAGCCGGGCGGCATTCTCGATCACACGCACTTGCGCTTTTTCACGCGCGCCAGCATCGAGGACCTGTTCCGCAATGCCGGCTTCGAGATACTGTGCATCGAGCGCGAGGGTCGCAAGCGCTGGTGGTCACGGCTGTTCGGGCCGCTCTCGGAACGCGTGCGCGATTTCACTGCGGTCCAGTACTACATCACGGCGCGAAAGCGCGCTGTCTCGCGGCGCTCGCTGGCGTGAGGCTCCTTTACGTATTCCCCGAGCCGCTCCCGCTTGAGCGCGCGCGGGGAATCCAGACCGTGCATACCGTCGCGGCGCTCGCGGCGCAGGGCATCGAAGTGACGCTTGTGCACGTGCCTTCGACCGGCGATCCCTTCGACGCTTATTCCGTCGCGATGCCCGGCAAGGTGCGCCTGCTTCCGGTGTCGCGCAGCCTGCCATGGCCGTTCTCTCGCATGCATTCCAACCGGGTCTTTGCCGCACGCCTGGCAAAGCGCATCGACCCTGGAGAGATCGGTGCGGTGATGGCGCGGCACCTGAAGGCCTCGACGCTGCTGCTCGATCGCATTCCAAGTTTGAGGCTCGTCTATGAAGCTCACGAGGTCTTCGCCGACACGGCGCCGTTGCGGCGCCGCAGGAAAACCGAGCGCCTCGAGCGCGGTGTGGTCCGACGGGCGGCGGCGCTCGTCGCCAATTCGAAGGCCACCGCGGCGCGGCTGCGCGCCCTCTACGACGTTACCGCGCCGATCGAAGTCATTCCCAACGGGGTCGAATATCGGGAGTCGGTCCCGGCAAAGGACTGGGCGCGCGCCTCGGAGCGCATTGTCTATGCGGGGAGTTTTTTCAGCTGGAAGGGCGTGGACGATCTCGCCGACGCGGCGCGCACTCTTCCGGGACTTCGTATCCGATTGATCGGCGGCGACGAAGCCCGCATCGCGGAACTGCGCGCGCGTGCTGGCAGCGTGGGTGCGGCCCTCGACTTCACCGGACGCATTCCCCACGGCCGTGTCGCGACCGAGCTTGCACGGGCCTGCATCGCGGTGCTGCCCAATCGTGCCGATCCCGACAGCGCTTTCACCTCGCCGATCAAGCTGTTCGAATACATGGCCGCGGGCTGCGCCATCGTGGTAAGCGACCTTCCGGCGCTGCGCGAGGTGCTCGATTCCGGGGACGCGGTCTGGGTCGCGCCCGGCGACGCGGCTGGCCTGGCGGACGCGATCCGGGCGCTGGCGGAGGATCCGGAAAGGGCCCGGCGCCTGGGCGCGCGCGTCCGGGAGAAGGCGCGCAGCTATACCTGGGCCGCGCGCGGCGAGCGGCTCGCGCGCATAGTGCGGCCCCTGCTCGGGACGAAATGAGCGGTCGCGCCAACATGCTCGGCTGCGACAAGGCAGGCTACATCTGTGCGAGCCGCGTCGCTCGCGAGGACTGTGAGCGTGACGGCGATGAATAGTTCGGCCGAGGCCCATCCGCGAATCCTGGTGATCCGCCGCGATAACATTGGCGATCTGGTCTGCACCACTCCGCTGATATTTGCGCTGCGCGAGCGTTTTCCGCGCGCCCATATCGCAGCGCTCGTCAACACCTACAATGAAGCGGTTCTCGAGCGGAATCCGGCTGTCGACGCCGTTTACGCCTACGAAAAGGGAAAGCACCGCGGGGAAGGGCGCTCCCTTTTTTCGGTTTACGTCAATCGGCTGCGGCTGATCATGAAGCTGCGAAAACAGAGCGTCGACTACGCGATTCTCGCGACGCCGGGATTCGAGCCGCGCTCGCTGCGCTTCGCCCGTCTGATCGGCGCGCGCCACCTGCTCGGCTATGCCGAACCCGGCAAAACTCATTCGCGGCTGGACATCGCGTTGCCTTACGATCAGTCCGCGAGAACGCACGAGGTGGAGCGGGTGTACGGCTTGCTCAGGGCCCTGGGCATCAATGGTCCACCGCCCGCCACCCGGGTGTTCCCCGATGCGGAGGTGCGGCGCAGCATAGAGCAGGCGCTTTCACGTCTGGGGCAGGGCACACCGGTGGTATGCGTACACATCAGCGCGCGAAGAAAAAAACAACAATGGCCGGCGGAAAACTTTGCGGCTCTTATCAAGGCCATCGCGAAGCGCTACTCCGCGCGGTTCCTGCTTCTCTGGGCGCCTGGCGAGCCCGACAACCCCATGCATCCGGGAGATGACGACAAGGCGCGTGCAGTGACCGAAAAGTGCGGCCGGCTTCCTCTGTTCCCTTGTTCGACCGGGGACCTTCCCAGGCTGATCGCGGCTCTGTCGCTGTGCGACTATGTGGTGTGCGCCGATGGCGGGGCGATGCATCTCGCCGCGGCGCTCGGCAAGCCGATCCTGTGTTTCTTCGGGGACTCGCCGCCTGAACGGTGGCGGCCCTGGAAAGCGCCGCACGAGCTTCTGCAGCCCTTGAGCCACGATCTTGCGGACTTGACGGTCGAGGAAGCGCTGGCGGGTTTCGAGCGCCTCTGGCGCGCCCGGCCTTTCCCTCAGCCCTTTTCCTGAGTTCCGTGCGCGCCGCCCCCTGCGGCGGCGGACTGGTACTCGGGCACCCTGGTGCCGAGCTCCCGTTTGACCTCGTCATCGGCCGGGGAGCGCAACTGCGAGAGCCAGGTTTCGATCTCGACAAGCCACGTTTCACGGGGCGCCTGGGTCGCCTTGGCGATGCGCAGCTTGGGGTGCGGAGTAGGCAGCGTGCTCTCACGATCCGAGAGCAGTTCCTCATGGAGTTTTTCGCCCGGTCGGAGGCCGGTAATGTCGATCCTGATGTCTTCCTCGCTGAATCCAGAGAGCCTGATCATGTCGCGCGCGAGATCGACGATCCTGACCGGTTCGCCCATTTCCAGAACGAAGATCTCGCCGCCGTTTCCCATGAGACCCGCCTGCAACACCAGTTGTGCCGCCTCGGGAATCGACATGAAGTAGCGGGTGATTTCCGAATGGGTGACCGTGAGCGGCCCGCCGCGAGCGATCTGCTCGCGGAATTTTGGAATTACGCTGCCTGTGCTGCCGAGCACATTTCCGAAGCGCACAATGACAAAGCGTGTCCCGACGGAGCGCTGTAACGCCTCACAGACTAGCTCGGACAGGCGCTTGGTCGCGCCCATGACGTTGGTCGGATTCACCGCCTTGTCGGTCGAGACAAGGACGAATTTTTCCACATTGTGATCGCGCGCGGCTCTCGCCAGGCGCAGGGTTCCGAGCACGTTGTTTTGCGCCGCCTCCCAGGTGTTGTCGGTCTCCATGAGCGGCACGTGCTTGTAGGCTGCGGCGTGGAATATCACCACCGGCTTGAACCGCGACAAAACCGCCTGGACCCGGTCGGCATTGCGTACGTCGCCAATGATCGGTGCGATGACCGTCTTCTCCCTCGTAGTCACGAATTCCTGCTCGATGCAGTACAAGGCGTACTCGTTCAAATCGAAGAGAACGATGAGCGCCGGCTCGAATTTCGCGATCTGACGGGCAAGCTCGGAGCCGATCGAGCCTCCGGCGCCCGTGACCATCACCACCTTGCCCGTAAGCAACTGATGCAGACCGCGATCGTCGAGCACCACCTGGTCGCGACCGAGCAGATCTTCAAGCTCGACGCGGCGGATTTGCGACACGGTGACCTTGCCCGACAGCAGATCGTCGTAGGAAGGCACGGTGAGGACGGTCAGCCCGGCGGCGCCGGCGAGTTCCGCGGCACGCCTGCGCACGCCTGCCGATGAAGCCGGCAGCGAAATGATCGCGTGGTTGCACTCCAGCTGGTCCGCCCACCGGTCGACCTCGTTGAGTCCCCCAAGGACCTTCACCCCCAGAAGAACCTGTCCATGCCAGGCGGGGTCATCGTCGAGGACGCCGACCGCCCGCCACTGGCTCGAGTGTCCCATCTCCCGCAGCAGGTTGACGGTGATGTCGCCGGCGCCGATCACGAGCACCGGTTCGCCGGTGAAGTGGATATGTCCGTATAGGGAGCCCTCCTTCCAGGCGCGATAGGCGATCCGGCTGCCTGACATGATCGCGGCAAGAAGAATAGGCGCGAGGACGAAGGTGGACCGCGGTACGTTGATATCGGCGCGAAAGAACGCGAGCAGCGCGGGCACCGCGAGCGCTCCGATCAGGCAGGCAAACGCTATGCGTTTCAGGTCGGGCAAGCTCGCATAGCGCCAGCTGCCCCGGTACAGCCCGAGCGACCAGAATATCAATGCGTGCAGGGGAACGGCCGCGGTTACCGCGGCGGCAAGCGCCGGGAGAAACCCCTCGGGGGTCTCCAGGTTGAAACGCAGCCAGAACGCAAGCACCCAGCAGACGGCGGAAGCCAGCACGTCGTGCGCAAAAGCAAGTGCGGCGCGGTAGTTGAGCTTAAGCGGCTTCAATGGATTTGTTTTCGCGGCGACGCCACGCGTAGTCCACCCCCAGCGCCAGTATTGCGTGGAGCGCGACAAGCCCGATGAGTGCGCACAGCTGCAGGGTGAGCGGCTCGCGCAGCGCCCAAAGCGCGGTCGTCCCGCAGGCGAGCATCAGCGCGTATTCGGCGAGTGCTGTCCTGCGGTGGCCCCAGCCCATTCGGACGAGGCGCTGATAATAGTGCTTGTTGTGCGCCCGCCAGATGCGCTCTCCGGCACCCGCCCGCTTGAGCAGAGTCAGACTCGCATCGACGATGAAAGGCGAGAACACTGCCGCCGGAAACCACAACGGCCAGTCTCCGTCGCGCCAGCCCGAGAGAGACAATACTGCCGCGAGAAAACCGATCGGGATGGACCCGGCATCGCCCATGAAGAGCCGCGCGGGCGGAAAATTGAACGGCAGAAACGCGGCGGCGACCGCCGCCACAATGGCGCACTCGATCAGCAGGGCCTCGTCGCCGCTCATCCAGGCCCCGGTTCCCAAAAACGAAAAACCGAATACCGTCATTCCTCCTGCGAGCCCGTCGGAGCCGTCCATGAAGTTATAGAGATTTGTCATCCATAGGATGCCCAGGACAATGAGTACCAGAAGCGGGAGCGTCAATCCCAGAAGCGCACCGTACGCGAATCCCGCGGCGGCGGCCAATTGCACGCCGAAACGGAGCGGAATCGACAGGCCGCGCAGATCGTCGAAATGCGAAAGCGCGACCAACACTGCGACGGATAGCACGACGACGAGCGGCGTCTGCATGACGGCGAAGCCGGTGAAAATGCCCGCCATCATGGCGATCCCGCCCGAACGCGGCACCGGGCGGACGTGAAGTGAGCGCTGGTTCGGGACATCCAGCGGCAGGCGATCCTGCTTCCTCAGCATCCAGGCGATGAGCAGAAGCGTCACGACCGCCGAAGCGATTGGAGAAACAAAGCCAATTCCCGGCATCGCCACTCAACTAATGCACTCGGAGAACACGGTGCGCATTCTAGCCTGTTCCGAAACAGGTCTTGGCGCGCGTATCGATTTCGCCGACGAGCTGTGGAGGCTCTCAGCGGCTCGCGGTCCTGAACCAGCGCGCGGTTTCTGCCAGACCCGCGTCGAGCGTGTAGGGAGGCCGCCAGTCGAGCAGCCGGCGCGCCCGGGAAGGATCGACGACGAGATTTCCGGTCAAGCGGCGGAATTCGCCGGCACGGCCCGCGAGCGTTCCCGCCAGGCGCAAAAACGCAGGCGAGACCGGTATGAGCCTCGGCGGGCGCCCTAGCGCGCGAGCGATACGTAACACCAGCTCCGGGGTGGAAATGGCCTCCTCGTCGCTCACAAGAAAGGCACCGCTCGCCGCGGGATGTTCCGTGCAACGCGCGATCGCGTCGATCAGATTTCCCAGGTAGATGAGGCTGCGCCGGTTGCGCACGCTCGCCAAGGGGAGTGGCAAGCCCGAATCGATCCAGCCAAGCAAACGCAGAAAGTTGGCCTTGACCCGCGGTCCGTACACCAGAGGCGGCCGGATCAGCACGAGCTCCATTCCGCTTCGCGCCGCCAGATCCGTCAAAGCCTGTTCGGCTTCGAGCTTGGAGCGGCCGTAGGAGTCTTCAGGACGAAGGGGGGCGCCTTCGCTGTACGCCTCGACGCCCGAATCCTCCCCGTGCACTTTGACCGAGCTCAGGAAAACAAAGCGGCGTACCGATCCCGCTGAGGATTCGGCGAGCCGGAGTGTCGCGTCGACATTGGTGCGCCGTATCTCCGCCTCGCCGGCAGCGCGATGTGCCACCGCGGCGAGGTGCACGACGGTATCGACGCCGTCGAGGAGTGCGCTTCGATCGAATTCGGCGGCGATGTCGGGGATGACGATCTGACGCACATCGAGCGGGACCTCGCCCGGAGGCATCGATTGCCTTACCGCCGCTCGGACTGCGTGTCCGCGCGAGATCAGCTCGCGGCAAAGAACCCGGCCGACAAAGCCTGATGCACCGGTAACGAGAATGCGCATGGACAGAGGAGGCCGTGTCGATCGTTCCGTTGCTACAGCGCGGGATTCTAGCAAGCCCCTATCTGCAGGGAGCAGGTGCCACTACAATACGCGTTTTATCGTAAGCAAGGCCGCGCGAGTGACAACCTCCTTCTACCCCGTAATTCTCTCGGGCGGGACTGGCAGCCGTCTGTGGCCGATGTCGCGGCGGCTTCTTCCGAAGCAATTCCTGCCTCTGGTTTCCGAGCGAACCATGCTTCAGGACACCGTGTTGCGGCTGCAGGGTGTCGAAGGTTCCCGCGCGGCGATCGTCGTTTCGAACGACGAGCATCGTTTTTTTGTCGCCGAACAGCTCAAGGAAATCAGCGTGCCGACCGAGGTCCAGATTCTGGAGCCCGTCGGACGCAATACCGCGCCCGCTGTCGCGGTAGTGGCGCTCTACGCGCAGAGTCGCGATCCGGACGCCTGTCTTCTGGTGTTGCCCTCCGACCACCTGATCCGGGACGTACCGGCGTTTCACGCGGCAATCGCCACGGCGCTCCCGCTTGCAGCAGGCGGTTCGCTCGTCACGTTCGGGATCACGCCACGGGGACCGGTCACGGGATACGGTTACATCGAGCGCGGCGAGCCGATTTCCGGAAGCGAGCGCAGTTTCCGCGTAAGCCGCTTCGTGGAAAAACCCGATCTGGAGACGGCGCGCCGCTACGTCGCGAGCGATCGATTTTTCTGGAACAGCGGCATGTTCGCGTTCCATCCCAGGCGCTTCCTGGAGGAATTGCAGCGCTATCGCCCCGAAATTCTGGCCGCTGCGAAGGCGGCGTTGGAGAGGGGAAAGCGCGACCTCGATTTCCTGAGGCTGGATTCGGCTGCGTTCGCCGCCTGTCCTTCGGATTCCATCGACTATGCGGTGATGGAGCGCACTTCCGCAAGCGCGATGGTCCAGGCCGACATCGGCTGGAGCGACGTCGGTTCCTGGACGGCGCTTTGGGAGGCGGGGGAGAAGGACGCGAACGACAACGTCGCACAAGGCGATGTGGATCTGAGCGATGTAAGCGGCTGCTACGTACGCGCCGAGCACCGCATGGTTGCGGTCCTGGGTGTGCGGGACCTCGTGATCGTCGAGACCGACGATGCGGTGCTCGTGGCCGACAAGTCGCGCGCCCAGGAGGTCAAGGAAGTGGTCGAGCGCCTCGACCGCCAAGCCCGTACCGAACATGTTTCCCACAGCCGGGTTTACCGGCCTTGGGGCTATTATGAGAGCATCGACGCCGGCGCGCGCTTTCAGGTGAAGCGCATCATGGTCAAGGCGGGCGAAGCGCTCTCGCTGCAGATGCATCATCACCGGGCGGAGCACTGGGTGGTGGTATCGGGCACCGCTAGGGTGACACGAGGCGACGAGGTAAAGCTTCTGTCGGAAAATGAATCCACCTATATCCCGATAGGAACCAAGCATCGGCTCGAAAACGCAGGGAAGCTGCCGCTTTTCCTCATAGAGGTTCAGTCGGGCAGCTATCTGGGTGAAGACGATATCGTGCGGTTCGAAGACCGCTATCGGCGGGAGTGAGTCTGTCGTCGAAAACACGAGCGGAGGGCGGGATCGTCCGCACATATAGGTCTTCCCATGCGCCCGATCGATGACAGCCGCTACGCTAGCCGGCGTGACGTTCCATTGAGCGAGTCGCACTGAACGCCGATGAGGATCGGTCGCAATCTCGTTGCGGGACTCGGAAGTTCCGTATTGAGGGCGTTGATCGGTCTGGCAGTCATTCCTTTCTACGTCAGATACCTCGGAGTGGAAGGTTATGGGCTTATCGGATTTCTCGCCACCGTACAGGTGGTTGTCCAGCTCCTCGATTTCGGTCTGGCGACGACCATCAATCGTGAAGTCGCCCGCGGAATCGGATCGGGCGAAGGGCGTGAGACGAGGACTCTGCTGCATACATTGGCGGTGATCTACTGGATCATGGCGAGTGTCATTGCGATAGTGATGGTAGTGCTCTCGCCCGTCGTCGCCACGCACTGGCTTCGCGCTGACGGGTTGGGCACTGAACGTCTGGTGGTGGCGATCATGCTGATGGGGCTTGTAATCGCCTGCCGCTGGCCGGCGCAGCTCTACCAGGGCGCAATTATGGGCGCTCAGCGCATCGTGATTTCCAGCGCGCTCAACGTCGCCTGGGTCATCCTGGGAAGCGGCGGCGCCGTACTCTTGCTTGCCTTCGTCTCGCCGAGCATTGAGATTTTCCTTCTCTGGCAGTCGGGCGTCGGTTTGGCGTACGCGTTCGCGGCGCGGGCCGCCAGCTGGCGAGTCGTCGGCCGGGAGTCGGTGAAGTACGATCGTCGGCAGCTGGAGCGGATCTGGCGTGTCTCGGCGGGCTTAACCGGGATAACCGTCACTGGAATCGCACTCAGCCAAGTCGACAAAGTCGTATTGAGCAAGATGCTCAGTCTCTCGGAATACGGAGAGTACATGCTTGCGGTCGCGATCGCCGGGACGTTGTACCTGATCAGTATCCCGCTTTTCAACGTCGTCTTTCCGCGTTTTTCGACTCTGGTCTATTCCGGCGATATCGACCGCATGGCCGGGACCTATCGCCTGTCGGCGCGCTTGCTCGGTGCAATTGTTTTTCCGGTCGCGATGTTCTTTTCGGTTTTCCCAGTGGAAATTGTTCAGGCGTGGACCGGCAACCCTTCGCTTGCGCAGCACGCGGGGTTGATCCTTCCCGCGCTCGCCGTCGGCACCGCGCTGCACAGCGTCATGTACGTGCCGTACGCGCTCCAGCTTGCCCACGGCATGACCCGGTTGCCTCTGACGATCAACGCGATATTGCTGCTCATCGTCGTGCCCCTGACCATTGCTCTCGCGTCCGCGTACGGCGCGTTGGGGGGCGCCCTGGCGTGGCTTATTCTGCATGCCTTGTACCTCGTACTCGGGACCTGGCTGACACACCGGCGTCTGCTCAAGGGACTGGGGCCGAAATGGCTCGCCCTTGATGTCGGTGTTCCATTGGCAATTTCGGCGCTCGTGGGGCTGCTCGCATTCAACCTTCCTGTCGGTGGTGACTTGGGCGTCTATGCGCGGGTAGGCTGCGGTGTTGCATGGGCCGTAGTGGCATTCGCGCTCACGATAGCGGCGTCCCCCACACTACGCGCTGCCGCTGTGCAGTACATTCGCGAATGGGTCTACAAGACGCCACAGGGGAGAGCGACATGATGAACGCTCTGCGCAACTATTTCCTCGACCTGCGCGACCGTCAGCGCATCACTATCGGCTGGCGGGCCTGTCTTTCGAAAAGGGGTACCGGTTCGTGACGGTCGAACGCAACGGGGTCAATGCATTCTTCGTCGACCCTGCACACTTTGAAGTGGGCTTCTCGACGGGCTCAAGGCGTTGGCTTTCGCCGAGAACCACTACCAGCTGATGAAATTCCGGGTGCCGAGCGAGAAGCAGTTCCCTCTGATTTCGTCGATGAGGTTTGTGCCGATCTGACGGCAGTATCCCGATGCCGAGCATCGAGTAACCGGACCGTGTCAGACCCGCGACCCAAGCTGTCCATCTGCATCGCTACCTACAAGCGGGCTGCGTTCGTCGCGGAGACGCTCGCTTCGATCATCGATCAGCTGACGCCCGAAGTCGAGCTCATCGTCGTGGACGGCGCCTCACCTGATGACACATCCGAGGTCGTCGCGGGCGTGGCTGTACGCTGGCCCGCGTTACGTTACTATCGCGAAAAGGAGAACTCGGGTGTGGACGGAGATTACGACAAGGCGGTCGGCTATGCCGAAGGCGAGTATTGCTGGTTGATGACCGATGATGACGTGCTCGCTCCCGGGGCCATCCGGCAAGTATTGGGCGCTATCGAGGGGGGACGCCCGGACCTCGTAGTAGTCAACGCGGAAGTTCGAAACGTTGACTTGACCGTGAAGCTGGAGAGTCCGCGGCTCGGTATTCACGCCGACCTTGCCTTCGATGAGAGTCAGAGGGAGGAATTCTTCATCAGGGCGGCCACCTATCTTGCTTTCATCGGAGGGGTCGTCATACGCCGCGACGTCTGGCTCGCGCGGGACCGCGCGTCCTACTACGGAACGCTGTTCATCCACGTGGGCGTAATCTTTCAGAGCCCGGCGATCGGAAAGGTCAGGATAATCGCGCAACCCTTGATCATGATCCGCAACGGCAACGCCATGTGGACGTCCCGCGGCTTCGAGATCTGGACGTTCAAATGGCCCGCTCTGCTGTGGTCCTTCGGCGAATTCTCGGAGGCGGCCAAGCGGGCGGTGTGCGTCCGTGAGCCGTGGCGTGGATTTAGGCACTTGGTTTTCCATCGGGCGCTCGGCTCCTACTCAATGGCTGAGTTCCGCAAATATCTTGCCGATGCCGCCCACGGACGAGCCCGCGCAATCGCTTGGCTGACTGCGCGTTGTCCTGGAACGCTGGCGAATCTCGCGGCCGTGATCTATTTCGGCCTATTCAGAAGGGGTTCACGCGTCGCGCTCTACGATGTGCTGCGCAGTCGCCATGCAAGCGCGACAAGCCGTCTCACTGCGCGTGTCCTTGGAATCTACCTTCGCTGACAACATTGAGGACAGCACTCATCACCGGGATCACGGGCCAGGACGGGAGCTACCTCTCTGAGCTCCTGCTCGGCAAGGGCTATCGCGTGGTCGGCGTCGTGCGCAGGACTCCTGACGAAGCGGCACGTTCGCTTCCGTCGGGACTGGCGGGCCGAGTCGAGCTGATTTCCTGGGACATGTTGGACGCGCGCAGGATCTTGGAGATCGTCGAGGACTGCCGTCCCGCGGAGCTATACAATTGCGCGGCCTACTCTTCCGGCGCGAGCATGTACGACGAGGCGCTCGATATCGCGGAGGTCAATGGGCTTGCGGTAGCGCGCATTCTGGAGGCCATACGCAACGTGGATGCCGGCATTCGTTTCTGCCAGGCGTCGAGCAGCGAGATATTCGCAAATGCGCTGGAAAGCCCGCAGTCCGAGAAGACACCTGTCAGCCCCCGCAGCCCGTACGGGGCCGCCAAGGCCTACGCTGATTTCATGATCAAAATCTATAGGCAGCGCTATGGGTTGTTTGCGTGCTCAGCGATCCTGTTCAATCACGAAAGCCCCCGGCGCGGATCCGCCTTCGTGACGAGAAAGATCACGCGCGAGGCTGCGCGGATCAAGCGTGGGCTGGCGCCCGAGCTCAGGCTAGGCAACCTCTCGGCGCTACGGGATTGGGGATATGCGGGCGATTATGTGCGCGCCATGTGGTCGATGCTGCAAGGTGTGCGAGCGGAAGACTTCGTTGTTTCAACCGGCGAACCGCACTCGGTACGCGAGTTCTGCGAATCGGCTTTCGGATACCTCGGTCTAGACTACCGGGACTGTGTCCGCGAGGACTCCATGGACTACCGGCCCGCCGAACCGGTGCAGCTCGTGGGAAACAGCGACAAGGCGCGCACGCTATTGAACTGGCGGCCAGAGGTCCGGTTTCGCGAATTGGTTCAAATGATGGTGGAGGCTGATCTGCGAGCGCTTGACGCGGCCGGGTAGCTCCACCCGACTTCGTCAAGGATTGGAGCAAGATGTACACGATGTACACGAAAACGGACAAATGCAGGATTTGCGGAAACCAGCGGCTCGCGAGCGTACTCGACCTCGGCGTGCAGATGCTCACCGGGACATTTCCGCGAGACAGGAACGCAAACGTGACGAGCGGGCCGCTCCGGCTAGTAAAGTGCACGGGTGGAGACGACGTTTGCGGTCTCCTGCAGCTCGAGCACTCCTACGACCTGCGGGAGATGTACGGGAAAAATTACGGCTACCGCTCCGCGCTCAACATGAGCATGGTGACGCATCTGCAAGGCAAGGTACGCCGACTGCTCGAGCGCGCGGCGCTGCGCGACGGCGACCTTATCGTCGACATCGGCAGCAACGACAGCACGACGCTGCAGGCGTACCCGCGCGGTCCAACCCTCGTGGGGATTGATCCCACCGGGGACAAGTTCAGCAATTTCTACCCTCCCCACATTCAGTTGATCCCGGACTTCTTCTCCGCTCGCGCGTTGAAGGAGCGTTTTCCGGGCAGGAAAGCAAAGATCATTACGTCCTTCTCGATGTTCTACGACCTCGAGGACCCGATCGCGTTCATGCGCGAAGTGCACGAAGTACTCGCCGATGACGGGATATGGGTTTTCGAACAGAGCTACATGCCCACCATGCTCGAGACGAACTCCTACGACACCGTGTGTCACGAGCACCTGGAGTACTACGCGCTCAAACAGATCAAGTGGATGGCAGATCGCGTCGGCTTCAGGATTGTCGATGTCGAGCTGAACGAGGTCAACGGCGGCAGCTTTTCGGTGACGGTCGAGAAGGTGCAAGGCGACGCACCGCTGCCGCCGGCCGTCCGAGCGATGCTCGAGAGCGAGAGGGAGCAAGGACTCGACACCATGGCGCCCTACATGGCGTTTGCACAGCGCGCTGCTGCGGCCAGGGAAGATCTGCTCTCGTTCGTTCGATCCACCCTCGCTCAGAGAAAAACCGTCGCCGGGCTGGGTGCCTCCACCAAGGGTAACGTCATCCTGCAATACTGCGGTTTTACCGATCGGGAAATCAGCGCCATCGGTGAAGTCAATGTCGACAAATTCGGGTGCTTCACTCCTGGAACCTGGATCCCCATCATTCCGGAGCAGGATTTGCTCGACAGCGAGCCGGACTACGTGCTCGTCTTGCCGTGGCACTTCAAAAGCTTTTTCAAGGCGAGCGCGAAGTTCTCTTCGCTGAAACTCGTCGTGCCGCTTCCGAAGCTGGGATTTCTCTGAGAAGGGTCAATGCCCGCATACCTGTCCCGCGTTTGTATTGTGACGGTCTCGCTCAACAATCGAGTACACATTGACGAGACGATCCGCAGCGTACTAGAACAGACTTACCCCGCGATCGAGTACGTTGTCGTCGACGGTGGTTCGACGGACGGGACGGTCGAAGTGATTCGATCGCACGCAAGCCGTTTGGCCACTTGGATAAGCGAACCGGACGGGGGCATTGCTGACGCCTTCAATAAGGGTCTCAGGAGGGTGAACGGCGACTACATTCTCTTTCTCAACGCGGGCGATCGGCTCGCCACGTCGGACGCGGTCAGCGAGATCATGCACGCGGCGCGCGAAGCGAACTATCCGGAAATCGTTTTCGGAGACTGCGATATCGTCGATGGCGACTCAGGCCGACACCTGCGCCGCTTGAGCATGAAGTGGTGCCCGCTTGCATTCCGGTTCGGCCGCATGATCAACCATCCTGCAACCTTTACGCATGCGTCCTATTTTGTCAGGTATGGCGAGTTCGACACATCGTTTCGCATCGCGATGGACTTCGAGTTAATGGCTCGAGGGATTTTGAAGTCCCGGGTGCTGCACGTTCACACCGTGACGACTACCATGCGGTCGGGCGGGGTGAGCACGCGCGACCGCGAGGCGGTCGTCAAGGAGATCGTCCGTGCTCTGAGAAAAAACTCCATCGTCAAGACTCGCGCAGAGGAGCTTTTCCTTCGCGGCTATTTCACCGCACGGCGAGTAATGCGACACCCGAAACATTGGCTGAAGATGCTGTTGCAACGCGGGTGACCTCGAGTTCGGTGGGGCGTGCCTAGCGGCGGTCAAGCGGAACGCGAACCTGTGTGGGTCCTTTTCAGTCTTTGGAGATGAGCTGCGCGGTGAGTGAGAAAAAATCGAAGCATGCTCGAGAAGTGCAAGCGCAAAAAGCGCAGGCTGCTTCGACTTTGTCGCCGTGCGTTGTGGACCGCGATTGCGCCGGGACATAGCACCACGCGCCGGTCGCGGCTGGCGAGGCGGGCGCAGAGATCGACGTCCTCGTAGTAGAGGAAATACCTTTCGTCGAATCCCCCGATTTCCGCGTAGAGAGCACTTGGAATGAGCATGAACATTCCTGCGACCCAGTCGGGATAGAGCGGCTCGGATCCGCTCACCGCATACTCGATTCCCGGCGAACTTCGCAGCGCCTTTTTCACGATTGTCCACGGCGTTGGAAAGCGTCTTGCGCTGTCTTCAATCGCACCCTCAGGGTTGAGTATCATCGGCGCCGCGATGCCTGCCAGCGAGTCCTCCAGGCAGGCGAACAAGGCCGGAAAAGGATCGCCTTCCAGACGAATGTCGGGGTTCATCACGCAAAAATACTTGCTCTTGCATCTTTGGAACGCAGCGTTGTGGTTTGCGCCGAAACCTCGTACTTTGATATTGTCCGTGATTCGCACCGGAAACTTGAAGCGTGTCGGGTCGAACGGCAGCGACTCGGGTACGTTTACGGTGAGAAGAACCTCGATCGCTGTCTTGCTGTGCAGGGACAGATCGCGAAGCAGGAGATGCACGAGATCGGCCTGGCTGTGGCTGACTACGGAGATCGATACTTGGGGGACATCCGCTGCCGAGCTTGCGGATTCTCCCGACCGGCCGTTCACCCTTCGCCCCATTTCAGACTATGACGATCGGCAGCGGCCTCGCAAGCCCGCGGGCGTGCGAGGATATTCACGGCTGGCCGCCAATTGCCTCACCGACATGAAGCAGCGCACTGCGCACGTGCTTCATCAGCGAGTAAGCGCACAGTGTGATAGTCGGAACGAGTCCGAGACGTTCGGTCCGGTGAAGGTACCAAAAATTGGAAAGTTCGGCCCTTCTCATTTTCCACCTCTGTGCGGACAGCCCAGAATATCCGACCGGGGCCTTGTACGTGAATACGAGGACTTCGTTCAATCGAACCGTCCGCGCCCCGTCTGAGGCAATCTCGAGCCAGAGAAGGTGGTCCTCCATATGGCGCTGGCCCGCCCTAAACCGGTAGGGGGAGTCCCGCCTCAGCATAATGGACGGGGTGACAAATCGATTGGACAGCAGCAGTTCCCAGCGCGAAATCAGGCGGAAGCCCTGATGCATGAGGGCCCCGCCGACAGGGTCGCCGTCGGTGATTCGCCGGTGCGCGTGCCCGCTCAGTGCCATCTCGGGATGCGCTTCCATGAACGCGTGCTGGATCTCGATTTTTCTCGGATGCCACGCGTCATCGGCGTCCAAAAACGCAATGTACTTGCATGACGCCGCATCCCAACCCGCATTGCGCGCGCTCCCGGCTCCCAAATTCCGCTGGAGCAAAATTACTTTTATCCAATTCTCGCGGAAGCTGTGCTGCAACTCGCGAAGCTCGTGCAGAGTCCCGTCTCCGCTCGCATCGTCGACCAGAATCAGCTCCGCAGGGAGGAGAGACTGCCCGGCGACCGACGAAACCGCGCGGCGTATGGTCTGGGCACACCTGTAACAGGGGATGATGACGCTGACGGATCCACGGTTGGGAGCGGTCTTAACTTCCGAGGGGTGCTTAACGCTCATAGAATCGTCGTCCGGGCCGAGCATTGCAGCAACGCAGGCTCGCCTGAAAGGAAAAAAAGCATGCGCCCGCGTACGGAATCATGGGTCTATGCCGCGTCTGCTAGGCAGTCGGATAGGGAGCTCGACCACTCCGGCAAGTCGATGTCGAAGGTACAGAGCTTCGTGCACAACAACTGCGAATTTGCGGGACGTCTCGCGAGGGACCGGTATTGGCTCGAACTGATCGGCACCACCGGCGCGTCGAGTCTTGCGATCGCCAGAATTTCGCGAGCGAAACCGTGCCAGCTCGTCGCACCGCTTGCCGTCATATGGAACAGGCCTCCCAATTCACCTCTGGCAGCAAGGTTCGCCACTCGTATGGTGCCATGTGCGATATCGCGGCACCACGTCGGCGCTCCGATTTGGTCGTCCACCACGCGCAGCTCGCGCCGTTCATGTGCCAGGCGCAAAATCGTGAGAAGGAAGTTCGTGCCTCGTATGCCGTACACCCAGCTTGTGCGCAGGATCAGGTGCCGGCAGCCGCTCGCTTGGATCGCCCGCTCGCCTTCGAGCTTGCTTCTGCCGTAGACGTTGATCGGATTCGGGGAGTCGGTCTCGAGATACGGCGAGGATTTAGCGCCGTCAAAGACATAGTCCGTCGAGTAGTGGATCAGCAGTGCTCCGAGGCGCTTCGCTTCCTCCGCGAGAACCTCCGGCGCAGCGCCGTTGACTCGCATAGCGAGTTCCGGCTCGGACTCGGCGAGGTCCACGGCAGTGTAGGCCGCCGCGTTGACGATGAGTTCCGGTTTCACCTCGCGCACTCTCGCGACGATCTGGTCCGGGTCCGCCAGATCGAGCGATGCGCGATCGAACGCGAATACCTGTCCGAGAGGCGGGAGGCACCGTTCGAGTTCCCAGCCGACTTGCCCGTTTCTTCCGATCAACAGAATCTTCACTGAAACACTTCGGCATCACGCAGCGGCGTGCCGGCGGCGTCTTTGGCCGACAATGCGGGCGGACTGGAGAGGGGCCAGTCGATATGAAGGGCCGGATCGTCCCAGAGAATGCAGCGTTCGTGCTCGGGTGCGTAGAAGTCCGTGGCCTTGTAGAGCACTTCCGCGAAGTCGCTCAGTACGCAGAAGCCGTGTGCGAAACCGATGGGAATCCATAGCATCTTGTGCGAATCCGCGTCCAGGCGAACGCCTTCCCATCGGCCGAAATTGGGCGAGTTGCGGCGGATGTCCACCGCCACGTCGAAGATTTCTCCTGCGACGACGCGGACGAGTTTCCCCTGCGGCTGGCGGATCTGGTAGTGCAGTCCGCGCAAAACGCCCTTCTCCGAGCGCGAGTGGTTGTCCTGGACGAAGTGTGCCCGGATTCCGGCGAGCTCGGATTCCCGTTCGTTCCAGCTCTCGAAGAAAAAGCCGCGCGAATCGCCGAATACACGGGGTTCGAGAAGCAGCACTTCCGGGAGCCGGGTCGGAATGACCTTCATGCGTTGCGCGGGCCATCGCGCAGCAGCGACAGCAGGTAGGTCCCGTAACCGCTGTTCCTGAGAGGTGCCGCCAGCGCTTCGAGCTGTGCGTCGTTGATCCACTTCTTGTGCCAGGCGATCTCTTCGGGGCAGCCGATCTTGAGACCCTGCCGCCGCTCCAGCGTCTCGATGAAATGGCTGGCTTCGAGCAGAGATTCGTAGGTGCCGGTATCGAGCCACGCGTGTCCCCGCCCCAGCGTCTCCACGTGAAGCGCGCCCTCTTTTAGGTAATGGCGATTGACGTCGGTGATCTCCAGTTCCCCGCGTGCCGAAGGCTTGAGCGATTTTGCAATGCGCACGACCTGGTCGTCGTAGAAATAGAGACCCGTCACCGCATAGTGCGACTTGGGCTGCGCCGGCTTTTCCTCGATGCTGAGGGCGCGGCCCTTAACATCGAACTCAACCACGCCGTAGCGCTGCGGGTCCTGCACCCGGTAGGCGAATACGGTCGCGCCGGAGGATTTCTTCGCCGCCTGCCCGAATATGGGTTGCAGGTCGTGGCCGTAGAAAATATTGTCCCCGAGCACCAGCGCACAGGCCTCGGTGCCGATGAACTTCTCGCCGACGAGGAACGCCTGGGCAATGCCCTTCGGCTCCGGCTGTATTTTGTAGCTGAAACGCATCCCCCAGGACGCACCGTTGCCGAGAAGCTTTTCGAAACGCGGCGTGTCATCCGGCGTGGAAATGACGAGGATGTCGCGGATGTCGGCGAGCATCAGCGTGCTCAAGGGGTAATAGATCATCGGCTTGTCGTAGACCGGCAGCAGTTGCTTGGACACGACCTGGGTCACCGGGTAGAGCCGTGTGCCGCTGCCGCCGGCGAGGACGATGCCTTTCATGCCGCGCCCCGCTTGGCGTAGTTCTTTTCGATCCAGTTGCGATAGGCGCCGCTCGTCACATGGGCGACCCAGTCCGGACTGTCCAGAAACCAGGCCACCGTCTTGCGCAGTCCGGATTCGAAGCTCTCAGCCGGCTTCCAGCCAAGTTCGCGCGACATCTTGCCCGCGTCCATCGCATAACGCTGGTCATGGCCCGGGCGGTCCTTGACGAACGTGATGAGCTCCGCATGAGGGGTCTTGCGGTGGGGCTGGGCTTCGTCGAGGAGCCTGCAGATGGCGTTCACCATCTCGAGGTTGGTCTTCTCGGCGTTGCCGCCGATGTTGTAGGTTTCTCCAGCGCGCCCGTGCGCGAGGACTGCACGGATCGCCGCGCAATGGTCCTGCACGAACACCCAATCGCGCACATTCTTGCCATCGCCGTACACCGGTAGCGGTTTGCCCATGAGCGCGTTCAGGATCATGAGAGGGACGAGCTTCTCCGGGAACTGATACGGACCGTAGTTGTTGCTGCAGTTCGTCACTAAAGCGGGCAGACCATAGGTGTGATGAAAGGCGCGAACCAGATGGTCCGACGCTGCCTTTGACGCCGCATACGGACTGTTCGGCGCATAGGGAGTCGTCTCGCTGAAAGGCGGATCGCCTGGTCCGAGCGAGCCGTAGACTTCGTCGGTGGAGATGTGCAGGAACCGGAACGCGTCGCGCTCGGGTTGCGGCAGTTTCTCCCAGTAGGCGCGCGCCTCCTCGAGGAGACAGAAAGTGCCGACGACGTTGGTCTGAACGAACTCCTCGGGTCCGTGAATGGAACGGTCGACGTGGCTCTCGGCGGCAAAGTGCACGATCGCGCGCGGAGTGTGTCGCTCGATCAGTCGCTGTACCCGATCTTTGTCGCAGATATCTCCGTGGACAAAGACATGCGCGGGATTGTCCTTCAGTGCTTCGAGATTGGCCGGATTGCCCGCGTACGTGAGTTTGTCGAGATTGACAATCGGCTCCGTACCCTGAGCAACCCAATCGAGGACGAAATTGGAACCGATAAAACCCGCGCCCCCCGTGACGAGAACGGTCATTTCGAGGCGCGCTCCAGCGCCTTTAGCTTTGCGTACTTGTTGAAGCTGTTCATGCAACCGATCGTGATGTGCACCAGTCCTGGTACGCCATCGAGAAAGCCGAGCCGCACCAGGTAGAATTTGACGAAACGAAGCAAGGGCGAGAATACCAGTTGCAGCGCGTTCGCACGATGACCCGCGGCACGCAGCAATTCGGCCTGGAGACTCGTGTATCGGTTCTGCTTGTCGAGATATTTTTCCAGCGTTTCCGCCGAATCGTGCAACAGGTCGCCTGAAAGACGTAGCACCGGCGATCGGGCGGCGACTTTTTCGTGGACGGGCTCGTCGCCCCAGCGCGCATGGGCGCGGTGAAACAGGCGCACGCTCCAGTCGGGATAGCCTTCGCCATGTTTGAGCCAGCGCCCCAGAAAGCGGTTGCGGCGCGCCATGGTATAGACGAAGCCGCTCGGTGCTTTGAGTTCCGCGACGATAGTCGCGCGCAGTTCAGGGCTCAGGGATTCGTCCGCGTCCACGCACAGTACCCAGTCATGGCTTGCGGCGTCGACTGCGAACTGCTTTTGCGGGCCGAATCCAAGCCACTCTTGCTGGAGTACACGCGCTCCCTGACGGCCGGCGAGTTCGACTGTGCCGTCGGTTGAGCCCGAGTCCACCACGATGATCTCCTCGGCGAAGGCGACGCTTGCAAGGCAGCGCTCCAGCTGCGCGGCGGCGTTGCGGGTAATGATGGCTACAGACAGGGGCATGGGCGCGAGGGAAGGGCCGGCCAACCCGTATAATCAGCGGCTTGTGCGCGGCATTCTAACCGCTTTCGCCGCCTTATGGCCTACGCTCCGGGCGCTCATGAAAAGAATCCTGATCGTTAAGACTTCTTCACCCGGCGGGGCCGTTCATGATCTTCCGGTGGCCGGAGCCCTATGATGTGGCGGGCCGGCTACCGATTGCTCATTTGGCTCGCTTTTCCTTTCGTGCTGGCGCGGCTGTGGTGGCGCGGGCGCGCGGAGCCTGAGTACCGGCGGAACCTCGGCGAACGGTTCGGCTTTTACCCTCCGGCTTCCGGAAAGCCGGTGATCTGGTTGCATGCGGTATCGATGGGCGAGACGCGTGCGGCTGAGCCCTTGCTGAAGGCGCTTCGGTCCCGTCATCCGGACTGCGAGCTTCTGATTACCCAGATGACCGCAACCGGTCGCGAAGCGGCACAGCGACTCCTCGGCGGCAATGTGCGCGTGGCGTGGCTCGCTTACGACTACCCTTCCGCCGTCAGACGGTTCCTGAGTCACTTTCGCCCGAAACTCGGCATTCTCATGGAAACGGAGATCTGGTTCCATCTCGTGGAGGAATGTAAGCGCTCCGATGTACCGCTCTTGCTCGCCAACGCGCGAATGTCAGCCAAGTCGGCCCGCGGTTATGCCGTGGCCGCACCGCTCGTGCGGGCTGCACTGGAGGACCTGAGTGCGGTTGCCGCGCAGACAGCCGAGGATGCCGAACGGCTTCGATCGCTCGGCGCGCGCGCAGTCGAAGTCACGGGGAATCTCAAGTTCGACGCCCAGCCGAACGCCGGGAGCGAAACGCTCGCGGCGCAATTTCGGGCTCGGTTCGGCGCCCGTGCGGTACTGCTCGCCGCAAGCACGCGGGAGGGCGAGGAAGAGCTGTTGCTTGATGCTTTGGAGAACAACGCACTCGGTGACGCAATATTGGTCATCGTGCCGCGGCACCCGCAACGCTTCGACGCGGTTGCGGAGCTTCTTGAGGTACGTGGGCTGAAGTTCGTGCGGCGCAGCGCCGGCACCGGGCTCGAAGGCGGCTGCGATGTCGTGCTCGGGGACAGCATGGGTGAAATGGACGCCTACTACCGGGCCTGCGACGCGGCCTTCGTCGGCGGAAGCCTGCTCGCCTACGGCGGCCAGAATCTGATCGAAGCTTGTGCGGCGGGCGTACCGGTATTGATCGGACCCTACACTTACAATTTCGCCCAGGCGGCCGAAGCCGCGATTGCTGCCGGCGCGGCGGCGCGAGTCAAGGACGCCGGTGAGGTCATGCGGGTCGCGCGTTCGCTCCTTCAGGATCGAAGTCTGCGCGAACGCATGGGAAAAGCCGGGATCGCATTTTGCGCGGCCCATCGCGGTGCCACGGAGCGCACGGTTGCAATCTGCGAGCGGGTGCTCAGCCGAACCACCGGGTCC
>DATHHS010000167.1:0-8705 GCA_035317085.1 Burkholderiales bacterium | reverse complement strand
CTCTTCGTGCAGAACCTCTCCGCGAGCAAGCAGCCGGCGCCGGTGGCGAATTACAGAGGCTCGAACAGCGCCCCCGCCTGGTCGCCGGACGGGAAGCAGCTGGCGGCGGTGCTCTCCAAGGATGGAAGCTCCCAGGTCTACCTGATGAACGCCGACGGCACGAATCTGCGGCGAATCACGTTTTCCGGGGCCATTGATACGGAACCATTTTTCACCCCCGATGGTCAATCCCTCTACTTCACCTCGGACAGAGGGGGCAGCCCGCAGATCTATCGCATGGCAGTGAGCGGCGGAGAACCGGTGCGCGTAAGCTTCGAAGGCGATTACAATGTGTCACCGCGCGTCAGCCCGGACGGCAAGACCCTGGCGTATATTTCGCGCAACAGCGGACGCTTCCAGCTGATGGCCATGGACCTGGAGAGCAAGCAGGTTCAGACCTTGACGGACGGGCAGCGCGACGAGTCTCCGAGCTTCGCGCCGAACGGACGAACTATTCTTTATGCAACTGACGTCGATAACCGGGGCGTGCTGGCGGCAGTCTCCAGCGACGGCCGCTTCAAGCAGCGGCTGAGCGTTCAAGCGGCCGATGTCCGGGAGCCTGCCTGGGGGCCGTTTTTGAGTAACTAAAAAAGGCCGCGACGGAGTGATCGTTGCGGCCGCAATCAGGGGAGTACGAAAAGGGGAGTACAAGAAGGGGTGCCGGCCCGTTGGCGCTCCAAAGGAGATTTCCATGAAGAAAGCATTGTTTTCTGCGATGGCCCTGGTCTTTATCTATGGCTGCGCCAGCCAGCCCACTGAAACCGATACGAAACCCGTACCCGCCACGCCGGGCTCCGGGCAATCCCTGCCGTCTTCCCCGCCGGTGAGCGCGCGCCCGCTCGAGCCTTCCGCGGCGCGGGGCGATCCGTTAAAAGACCCGAACAGCGGGCTTTCGAAACGCTCGGTTTTCTATGAGTTGGACAAGTATGACGTCCAGGACCAGTACCGCCCGGTGCTGCAGGCCCACGGGAAGTATCTCGCCGAGCATCGCGGCACGAAAATGCTCGTCCAGGGCAACTGCGACGAGCGCGGCAGCCGCGAATACAACATCGCGCTCGGGCAGAAGCGCGCCGAAGGAGTGAAGCGCATGCTGGTGCTGATGGGGGCGACCGAAGCCCAGGTCGAACCGGTCAGTCTCGGCGAAGAAAAGCCGCGCTGCGGAGATCACGGCGAAGCCTGCTGGTCGCAGAACCGCCGCAGCGACATGCTCTACAGCGGCGAGTACTGAAGCAGGCCCGAATGGCATTCACCTTTCAGGAATCCCCTCGGCGCGGGGGGATTTTCTTTGACACTTTGATCGAGCGGATGGGGATGGGGCGCCGGGCGATCCGCGGGGTCCTGCTTGCCGCGCTCGTACTGCCTTCGCTTGCCCACGCGGCGCTGTTCGACGACGACGAGGCGCGCAAGCAGATCTTCCAGCTGAGAAACCAGGCCGAGGCCCGCCAGAAGGCGATCGAAGAGCGTCTCTCGACGATCGACGCACGGCTCGGACAACTGGATTCCTCCGGCCAGAACCGCGTCGTCGACCTCGCCCAGGCCATCGAATCGCTCAAGCAGGAGGTCGCGAAGCTGCGCGGGCAGATCGAAGTCCTGGCCAACCAGACGGAGACGCTCGAACGGCGCCAGAAGGACCTCTACGTCGACCTGGACAACCGCTTGAGAAAGATCGAGGTGTCGCAGACGCAGTTGCAGGACAAGCTGAGCCAGGGCGATCGCAACGCGGCCGCGGAGAAGCAGGCCTATGAGACGGCGCTCAACCAGTTCAAGCTCGGCAACTACCAGCTCGCCATCACCAGCTTCCAGAATTTCATGACCAACTTCACCGGCAGCGAGCTCCTGCCCTCGGCGCAGTACTGGATCGGCAATGCCTACTACGCGATGCGCGATTATAAATCCGCCATTGCCGCGCAGCAGAAAGTGGTGAAGCTCTGGCCGGACAATTCCAAGGCGCCCGATGCGCTGCTCAACATCGCGAGCTCCCAGGCGGAGCTGGGAGAGAGCGCCGCCGCTCGCGAGTCGCTGCGCGCGCTCGTCAAGAAGTATCCGTCGAGCTCTGCGGCGGAGCAGGCCAAGCAGCGCCTCGCGCAAAAGAAATAGCGCCAACCCGGGCGCCCATCCCCGGAATCGCCCACCGGGCGGCGGCAGCTTCCCGCGAATCCCAGCGGCCCGCTAGAATCCCGGCGAGACTCCGGATCGATTCGTGACCGAACCCAATCCCGCAGCGCTCACCTCCATCGTCGTATGGGGGGCCTTTGCGCTCGCCTTCATCTTCGGCGCGGTCGGCAACAAGACGCACTTCTGCACCATGGGCGCGGTGTCGGACGTGGTCAACATGGGCGACTGGAACCGCATGCGCATGTGGCTGCTCGCCATTGCTGTCGCGACCGCGGGCGCAAGCGGCCTGCAGCTTGCAGGACTCATCGACCTGTCGAAGACGATTTACACCGCGCCCAGGTTCACGTGGCTTTCCTACATTCTGGGCGGCTTGCTCTTCGGAATCGGCATGACGCTCGGCTCGGGTTGCGGATCGAAAACGCTGATCAGGATCGGTACCGGCAATCTCAAGTCGCTCGTCGTCGCGATCGTGCTGGCCATCACCGCCTACATGACGTTGAAGGGAATTCTCGGAGTGTTTCGCATCGCGGCGCTCGATTCGGTGGGCGCGACGCTCGCGGGCACGCAGGATCTTCCGTCCGTCCTCGCCCGCTCGTTCGGCTTCGACAAGAAAACCGCGCTCGCTGTGCTCGGGCTCGCGATCTCAGGGGGCCTTTTTGCGTTCGTGTTCAAGGCGCGCGAATTCCGCTCCTTCGACAACGTCCTGGGCGGCATCGTCGTCGGCCTGGTCGTCGTCGGGGGCTGGTATTTGTCCGGACATATCGGGCATCTCGCCGAGGATCCGGCCACCCTGGAAGAAAAATTCTTCGCCACCAACTCGGGTCGAATGGAGTCGTTCTCCTTCGTCGCGCCGCAGGCCTACTTTCTCGAGCTTCTCATGCTGTGGAGCGATAAGAGCCGCGTGATGAGCTTCGGCATCGCTTCGGTCCTCGGGATGTTCGCGGGCTCGCTCGCCTGGTCGCTTGCCACCCGCTCCTTTCGCCTGGAGAGCTTTCGCGACGCCTGGGATCTGATCAATCACCTGGTCGGTGGAGCGCTTATGGGATTTGGCGGGGTGCTCGCGCTGGGTTGCACCATCGGGCAGGGAATATCGGGCCTCTCCACGCTCGCGCTGGGCTCGTTCCTCGCGTTTTTTTCGATCATCGCGGGCGCCGCGCTCACGATGAAAATCCAGTATTGGAGGTTGATGAAGGCATAAGCACTATTCGTCGTCCCCGCGAAAACGAGCGAAGGCGAGTTTCGAGGAACGGCCAAGCGGGGACCCAGTGACTTCATCTGGCAACGGCGCTGGATTCCCCACCCGCTTTCGCGGGTGCTAAAGGCCGCGGGAATGACGTTGCTGTAAGGCCGCGTTTTTCGTTGACGCTCACTCGCGCGACATAATAAAATCGCGCTCCTTCCGGGCCGTTAGCTCAGTTGGTAGAGCAGCGGACTTTTAATCCGTTGGTCGCAGGTTCAAATCCTGCACGGCCTACCAGAATTTCAACGGATTGGCGGACCGCTGGTCCGTTTCTCTTCAGAGCGCAGCAAACGGCACTACGTCTCCACCGCGTCCGGAATTCAATTCAGGAGACTTAGTGTTCCGTTGGCCAGCGAACAGAACATTGCGCTGGAAGGGAGGAACATCGCGAAGGTGTTCGATTCTCCCTATCCGGCAAACACCTGAAAATCCGTGCCTGGCTGATGCCTTGGCGCGAACCTTAATCGAGGAGCCAATCATGAGAATAAGATCGCTGCTTTCAGCCTTTGTGTTTACCCTGCTCGGAGCACCGGTGGCGTTTGCGCAAACCCCGGTTCAAACCGCGGCCGGCAACAATTCCTACAATGACAGTGTATCGAGGCGGTGTAATACGATGACGGGCGCGGAGAAAGATCAGTGCCTGCGCGACGAAAACGCCAAGACCGAGGGTAAGAGCCCCGAACGCGCCGCTGCTGCGAGCACTACAGGAGCCGGCAACTCGAACGACAGCTACAGCAGAAATCAATCGAAGCGTTGCAACACCATGACTGGGGCCGAGAAGGACCAATGCCTGCGCGATGAGGACGGCAAGACCGACAGCAATGCCGGGTCCGGAATCAGATCGAGCCGCTGAGCGTCCGCGGCGCGTCAAAGCAATCGACGGTTGGACGCGAGATCAGAACGTGTAAGCGAGCCCCGGGGAGATCAGCGGGTAGTAACTCGGTCGCCTGACGGAAATCAGGTCTTCTGCTCCGCGGCATCGCTTCAATCCGCGGTCGCGCCGGTTTTGCGGATCACTTTGCCCCACCGCTCTGCTTCCGAGCGCATCAGGTTCGATAGCCCCTCGGGCGAGGTGCCGATCGGCTGGAAGTACAGCCGCATCATCTTCTCGCGCACGTCCGCGCTGCGGACGATGGCGAGCAGTTCGCGGCTCAACCGGTCCACGATCGATCTCGGAGTTTTCGCCGGCGCGACCACCCCCTGCCACGCAGTGGAAACGACCTCCGGGTAGCCTGCCTCGACGAGGGTGGGATACCCGGGCAGCACGGGACTCCTCACGCTGGTCGTCACGGCAAGCGCTTTCAAGCGGCCCGACTGCACCAGCGGCATCGCGGTGGCCGGCACGACAAAACCCGCGGAGATCTGCCCGTTGAGTATGGCGGTATTGACCTGCGGGCTTCCCGGGTAGGGCACGTGGACGATATCGAGCCCCGCCGCCTCCTTGAAAAGCTCCATGGTGAGATGCGAGGCGCTGCCATTGCCGACCGAGCCGTAGTTGAGTTTGCCCGGCTGCGATCTCGCGAGCGCGACGAATTCCCCCACCGAATTCACGTTCAACTTCGGATCGACGACCAGCACGTTGGGGCTGGCGGCGACCAGGCTCACCGGCGCCAGATCCTTGAACGGGTCGTATTCCATTTTCTTGTACAGCACGGTATTCACGGCGAGCGGGCCGGGAATGGAAAGTCCGATGGTGTAGCCGTCCGGCGCGGCCCTGGCGACAAAGCCGGTGCCCAGATTGCCGCCGGCGCCGGGACGGTTCTCGACGATCACCGCTTGGCCGAGCGATTGCGCGAGCTTCTCCGTCAGCAGGCGCGCGATCAGGTCGGGCGAGCTGCCGGCGGGAAAGGGCACGATCATGTGGATAGCGCGGGACGGCCAGTTGTTCGCGCCGCCCGCGGCCGGCTGCGCCGGCGCGCTCACCGTGCCGGCAAGTGCTATCACCGCACAAGCCAGCGCCGTTGCACGGGCGCTGAGCAGCTGCCTTCTCGCCGGGGCCTTTAGGCTAAGCATGACGTTCGCCGAGTGGACTCCTCCTCGGAAGGAGGCGTACCGCGAGGCGGATGAGGGGGCCTACCGGCGCTGGTGCTTGTTGAGGAAACTCGTCAGCGCGCGATTGAAGGCAGTCGGCTGTTCGACGTTGGACAGGTGCGAAGCCGAAGGGATGACCACGAGCTGCGATCCCGGCAGCGCCGCGTTGATCTCGCGCGAAAGCTCCACCGGCGTGCCCGCATCCTGCTCGCCGACGATGATGAGCGCCGGACAGGTAATTTCCTTCAGTCTATGGGTCAGATTGATCTTGGGGATCGCACTGCAGCAGCCGACGTAACCGGCCACGGGCGTCGCGCGGATCTGCGCGCCCACGCGCGCGGTCACCTCGGGATGGCTCTTGCGGAAGGCCTCGGTAAACCAGCGTCCCAGCGTGGACTCGACCAGCGACTCCATGCCTTTTTCCTGCGCCGTCTTGATGCGGCCCTGCCACAGTGGCAAGGCCTCGGGCCCGTAGCGGCTGGTGGTGTCGGCCAGCACCAGGCTCGCGAACATCGCCGGAAACTTGAGCGCGAAGGTCTGGCCGATCATGCCGCCCATCGAAAGGCCCACCCAGTGGCAGCGCTCGACGCCCAGGCCCTGCAGGAGCCCGTGCACGTCGTAGGCGAGCATGTCCAGCGTGTATTCGCCCTCGGGCGCGTCGCTCTTGCCGTGGCCGCGCGTGTCGAATCGCAACACCTTGAAATTGCGCCTGAGCACCGCCGCCTGCTCGTCCCACATGGTCAGATCGCAGGCGAGCGAATGGCTCATCACCAGCCACGGACCCTCGCCCTCGACCGTGTAATTCAATTCGATGCCGTTGGTTTTGATTTTCATGCTTCCCTCGTGATGTCACACTCAATTCTTATCGTTCCTCGAGCTACCTTCGCGGAGAGGAAATCCCCGTACGCTGCTTTGTTTATTTCTAGCGTTCTGCAACGCTGTGCTCGCGGGCCAGAAAATCCTTGTACGCCGCGGCAATCCCGGACTTGAGGTCCACGCGTGGCGCCCAGCCGAGCTTGCGAAGCCGGCTGACATCGAGAAGCTTTCGCGGCGTTCCGTCGGGCTTGCTCGTGTCGAATTCCAGCGTGCCGCGAAACCCGACGGCCGACGCCACCGCGCGCGCGAGATCCGCGATGGTCTGGTCCTCGCCGCATCCGACGTTGATGAGCGGGAAATCGTTGGGGCCTTGCAGGATCTCGTCGAACGCTTCGTTCGGAAGGTTCATCATCGTCACGCAGGCATCGGCCATATCGTCGCTGTACAGGAACTCGCGTCGCGGCGAACCGGTGCCCCAGATGACCACGCGATCGAGGCCGCCCGCCTTCGCTTCGTGCATCTTGCGTATGAGCGCCGGCAGAACGTGCGCCCCTTCGAGATTGTAGTTGTCGTTGGGGCCATAGAGATTGGTCGGCATGGCGGCGAGATAGCGTGTGCCGTATTGGCGGTTGTAGCTGCGGCACATCTCCACGCCCGCTATCTTTGCCACGGCGTAGGCCCGGTTGGTAAATTCCAGCGGGCCGGTCAACAGATATTCCTCCTTGATCGGCTGCGGACAGTCGCGGGGGTAGATGCACGACGACCCCAGGAAAAGCAGGCGCGCCACGCCGTTGCGCCAGGCTTCGTGCATCACGTTGGTTTGCACCGCGAGGTTGGACTGGATGAATTCCGCCGGGTAGTCGTTGTTCGCCAGAATCCCCCCGACTTTCGCTGCCGCCATGAAGACATAGGCGGGTTTTTCCCGCCCGAAGAAATTCCGTACCGCGGCCTGATCAGTCAGATCCAGCTCGGCGTGGGTGCGGGTAAGAAGATTCCGGTAGCCGGCACCCGACAGGCGCCGCAGGATCGCCGAACCCGCGAGACCGCGGTGGCCGGCGACGTAGATTCGCGCGTTCAATTCCATTTGCCGCCGGGGCTCCCCGAGTTTCCTACTCGCGGCTGGAGGCGGAGGCAAAGCCGTGCTGCTTCACGAATTGCTCGCGTTGGGCTTCCTTGAGGTCTTCGCGGACCATCTCGGCGACCAGGTCGGAGAAGCGTATCTTCGGTTTCCAGCCGAGCTTCTGCCGGGCTTTGCTGGCATCGCCCAGCAGGCTGTCCACCTCGGTCGGACGGAAATGGCGCGGATCGATGGCCACGATGCAGCGTCCCTTCTGGTCGAATCCGCGCTCTTTCGCCCCTTTTCCTTTCCAGCTCACGCGCACGCCGAGCTCCTTTGCGGCGGTGACGACGAATTCGCGCACTGTGTGCTGCTCGCCGGTGGCAATCACGAAATCCTCGGGCTTCTCCTGCTGCAGCATCAGCCATTGCGCCTCCACGTACTCGCGGGCGTGGCCCCAGTCCCGGCGCGCCTCGAGATTCCCCAGATAGAGGCAGTCTTCCAGACCCAGACTGATCCGGGTGAGCGCCCGCGTAATCTTTCGGCTGACGAAAGTCTCGCCGCGCACCGGGGATTCGTGGTTGAACAGGATGCCGTTGCAGGCGAACAGCCCGTAGGCCTCGCGATAGTTGACCGTGATCCAGTAGGCGTAGAGCTTCGCCACGCCGTAGGGCGAACGCGGATAGAACGGCGTCTTTTCGGTTTGCGGCGATTCGCGCGCAAGCCCGAAGAGCTCGGAGGTCGAAGCCTGGTAGAACCTCGTCTTGTCTTTCAGTCCCAGGATTCGAATCGCTTCGAGCAACCTCAGCGCGCCGAGCGCATCGGCGTTGGCGGTGTACTCCGGCTCCTCGAACGACACCACCACATGGCTTTGCGCCGCGAGGTTGTAGATTTCATCCGGCTGGACCTGCTCGGTGATATGAACGAGGCTGCTCGAATCGGTCATGTCGCCGTGGTGCAGGATGAATTTCCGATTCGAGACGTGCGGATCCTGATAAAGATGGTCGATACGCTGGGTGTTGAACAGGGAGGTGCGCCGCTTGATGCCGTGAACGAAATACCCCTTGTTCAGTAGAAATTCCGCCAGATAAGCGCCGTCCTGGCCGGTGATCCCCGTAATCAGCGCGACTTTCGGTTTGTTCATTGATTGAAAGCGTGATTGAGAACGTTATTTGAGAGCGCATTCGCGCCGTGTCAGGGTCGCGTATTGTAGCGTGCACTGCATCACGCTTCCTGCGGGATGAAGGTGGCGCAAGTCCGAAGGATTTTCCGGCGCTTGGCGAACTGCAAATCCCCCTTGTTGCGCCCCCATGAGGCGGAGGCAGCTTCCGTTGGACTCACCCGGACAATGGGTATAAGATTCAACGCCCTGCGGGTAATACCTGCAGGGCATTCGTAAATTCAATC
>DATHHS010000166.1:0-8141 GCA_035317085.1 Burkholderiales bacterium | reverse complement strand
TTGGGCGCGAGCAGTCGCGCCACGATATCGGGGCCGGACCCCGGGGTGAAGGGAACGACGATCCGCAGCGGACGTTTGGAAAGGCCCTGGCCAAGCGCACCGAACGGCGCGGCGGCCGCAGCGGCAAGCGCAGCAAGCACGCGCCGGCGGTATCGGTTGGGATTGCAGTTCATCGAGTATCCTCCCGGAACGGGAAACGAGGTCATTATAAAGGGCCGCGCGGAGCCTTCGGCCTACAACGCGTAGCTATGGGAGACTTCGCTGCAGGCTCAGGCGGCGCCCCACACTTCCCGCGCCAATTCGACGACGAGCGAAAGTTTTCTCCACTGATCGTCCTCGGTGAGCAGGTTGCCGTGATGCGTGCTGGCAAAACCGCACTGCGGACTCACGCACAGGTTCTCCATCGGAACGTATTTTGCCGCCTGCTCGATGCGTCTCTTCAGTTCGTCCTTGTTCTCGAGCACCGGCGTCTTCGTCGACACCAGGCCGAGCACCACTTTCTTTCCGCTCGGGACAAAGCGCAGCGGTTCGAAGCCGCCGGCTCGCTCGGTGTCGTATTCGAGGAAGTAGCCGTCGACATCGGTCTCCTCGAACACGGCCTGGGCAACCGGGTCGTATCCACCCTCGGCGAGCCAGGTGCTTTTCCAGTTGCCCCGGCAGGTGTGCATGGCGATCGCCATTCCCGCGGGACGATCGGCAATGGCCGCATTGACCGCTTTGGCGTACATGTGCGGGAGCGCGTCGGGGTCGTCGCCGCGGGCGCGGCAGCTCGCGCGGAATTTCTCATCGCAGAGAAACGAAAAGCTCGTGTCGTCGATTTGCAGATAGGTGCAGCCCGCCGCCGCAAGGTCCCGGATTTCCTCCCGGTAGACGCGTCCGACGTCGCTCCAGAGCTCGTCCAGATCGGGATAGGCCTCGCGGCTGATCGCCGCCCGACCGCCACGGTGATAGAGAATCGAAGGCGAGGGCATGGTGAACTTGGGCGTCTTGTGCGCGACCGATTTCAGATACTTGAAGTGATCGAGCATGATCGGACGCGCTCGCCGCAGCTTGCGCCGCACCTGCGGCGTATAGCGCGGATCGTCAGAACCCGCGAACTTGTAGGATTTTCGGTCGAGCTCGATCTCGACGCCGTCGATTTTCCCGAGGAAGTCGTGGTTCCACCAGCCGCGGCGGTACTCGCCGTCGGTGATGCTCTCCAGACCCAGCGCCTCCTGGCGGACGACCGCCTCGCGAATGCAGCGGTCTTCGACCGCGCGCAAGGCCTCCGGGCTCATTTCGCCGCGCTCGACTTTCGCGCGCGCTTCCTTGATCTCGGCAGGCCGCAGAAGGCTCCCGACCTGGTCCGCCCTGAACGGCGGTTGCGCATTGAGGTTCATCGGGATTCCGGTTCCGCGACTCGCGCTGGAAAGGCCCGCCGTGGCGACGCTACTTGCGCCGGGGCGGCGTGGACTCGGCTTGGGATTGGAGCGTCCGGTACCGCTCCTCGATTTCCCGGACCTGCTCTTCAGCCTTCAGGCGCCCGGTAACATCGTTGATCACGCCCAAGCGGGCGCTGCGGCCGTCGAAATCGAGATTGAAGGACACGATTTCGACGTTGATCTGCTCGCCGTTCCTCTTCACGTGGCGCGCCGCGCGCTGCATGTAGGAAGGGTTCTGATCCTGAAAGCTCTTGAGCAGCTGGGCGATGTCTTCCGCGGGGCGCAGCTTCTCGAGGGTCATCGACAGGAACTCTTCTCTCGAATAACCGTAGTGCTCGACCGCCGCCTGGTTGACGGCCAGGAAGGCGAGGGTTTTGCTGTCCACCACCCACATCGGGTGGGGATGGATGTCGAAGAGCATCCTGTAGCGCTGCTCGCTGTCCTCGAGCGCCTTCTGCGCGCGCGCTCTGTCGGTGACGTCCTTGCCGACGCCGTGGTAGCCCATGAAAGAGCCGCCGGCGTCGAAAATCGGCTCGCCGGTCACGCTCAGGTAGCGCAACTCGCCCGAGCCGTCCCGGGCAAGGTATACGAAATCGGCAAACGGCTCGTGACGCTCGAGTTTCTCGCGATGCTGCTGCCAGAATTTTTCAGGAATCAGGCCGGCTTCAGGAAGCTCCCAGCGCGCCTTGCCGAGGAAAGGTTCGGGGTCGATCCCCCGTTTTTCCACCCCGGGAAGCTCGAGAAACCGGAAATTCCCGTCCTGCACCCAGTACCAGTCCGAGCTCAGCTCCACCATGCGGCGGAACCGGGCCTCGCTCGCCCTGAGTGCATCCTGGGCGAGCTTGAGCTGTGTGATGTCGTGCACCAGCACGACGAAGCATTGCGGCGCGCGCGAGTTGTCGCGCACCACCGTTCCCGCGATCTGCACCCAGATCGGGGATCCGTCCTTGCGCAAATAGCGCTTTTCATAGACGCGCGACTGGCTTCTTCCCGACAGGAGCTCCTCCCGGAACTCGAGGTTGGAGTCCAGATCGTCTGCGTGGGTGATGTCCCTGACGGCCTTTTGCAGCAGTTCCTGCTCGTCGTAACCGAGCATCCGGCAAAGCGCCTCGTTCACGCTCAGAAAGCGGCCTTCCGGCGATCCCACCGCAATCCCGACCGCGCTCTGCGCGACCAGCGCGCGAAACAGGGCGTCGCCGCTTGGAACGACGGTTCCGCTCTGGGGGCGCATGTTGCTCGACGTCATTTCAGCCCTTCGCAGGGTTGCGATCGGAAGGGCGCGCTACCGGCGCGCCCCTTCGCCGCATCATATACAGAACGCGCCAGTCTGGCATCGGCCGGGAACGACCGGTAGGAAATATGCAACGAACGGGACCCGCCACCATCGTGAAGCGGTCGGAACTTCTCGAGCCGGGCGACCTCTACCGGCAGCGGCGCTCTACCGTCCGAGCGTTTCATTCAGGATCCGCGCCAGCCGGACCCCCGCCTTCCTGATCTGGATTTCGATCACGGGCGCCGCCTTCGCGTAGTACTCTGAATCGATCTCGAGCACGTCGGTGATCTTCTGCGCGCACGAAACCGCTACCGGAAGAAGCGGATAGACAATATCCCTCGCGATCCGGTGGCTCTCGTCTACCCAATCGGAAATCGAACCCCGTTCCCAGGTATTTCTGTCCCCGGCAACCAACGGCGCGGATACGATCTCGCGCTCGCCGCCGCGGTCCGATATCAGCCGCTGCACCATCTGGACGTCCCAGAGGGCGTGAAGGTTGAGGCTGCCGTAGGGCGGGTTGTCGGTTTGTCCGAAGAAGGACACCCGCACCCGGTTCCCGCCGCGATCGCCGCGGTTGGCCGCGTGCAGCGGCTGGTGGATGTCACCGACAATGTGCACGACCCACTTGAGTGCCTCGTTTCGCTGCCCGGGCCGCGCCCGCTCGTTCCCGAGAATTTCGATTTGACGGCCGAGTTGTGCGGAAGCGCATCGACCATTGCGGCAATACTTCGCGTACTCCGCCGCCCCGCACAAGGGGACGTCGTCATAGTGCCAGGAACCGCGCCGCGTTCCCCACTCGAAATCCTTGATTTCGTCGGCCCAGCTCGCGACTTCGCCGAGCGTGTGCCGCCCCGAGAGCCGGCCGTCCGCCATGCGGTCGGCCTTGAGGAGCGCGAGGATTCGCGTTTGTGTTTTTTCGGTGAGAAACCGGCCCGCGACATCACCGACCATGCGATGGCCTTCCGGGCCCCAGGCCGAAGCGCTCTGCGCCAGGGCAAACGCCAGCAGCGCGGGTACGATGCGCGGAATCACCGGGAAGCCGCCGCGCCGCTCACTGCGGCTGGAAACCGATGTCGCGCATGAGCTTGCCGTATTTCGCGTAGTCGCTCCTGATGAGGTTCCCGAAATATTCAGGTGACTCGGTGACGACGATCAATCCCGCGGTGACCAGCTTGTCGCTTACGTCGGGCGATCCGATCGCGCGATTGATCTCTTCGTTCAGTCTCGAGATGATATTCCGCGACGTCCCCGCAGGTGCGACGTAACCGAACCAGCCGCCCGATTCGTAGCCGGGAACGTCCTCCGCGGCCGCAGGAACGCCGGGCCAAAGCGCTACGCGCGTCCTGTTGGTGATCGCGAGCAGGCGCAGCCGGCCCGAGCGCGCGTGAGGAGCGAGCCCCGTGATGCCGTCGATAGCGACCTGCACCTGGCCTCCGATCACGTCGGTCGCGATCTGCGCCGAGCCCTTGTAAGGAACGTGCGTGAAAGTGAATCCCGCCATCACGCGCAATTGCTCGAAAGCGAGATGCGGAAAGCCGCCTTCGCCGTTGGTCGCCACCGTGAGCTTGCCCGGATTGGCCTTGGCCCACGCGACCATTTCTCCGACCGACTTGAACGGCACCTCGGGGTGCGCAACGATGCCGAGGTAATTGGTCGTCGATACCGCGATCGGCGCGAAGTCCTTCAGTGCATCGTAAGGTATGTACTTGCTCGTGTGCGGCAGGACGACCATGTTGCCGCCCTGCCCTGCGGCGAGGGTATAGCCGTCGGGCGCAGCCTTGGCGACGTAATCCAGGCCGAGCATCCCGCTCGCTCCCGGGCGATTTTCGACGATCACTTGCTGGCCCAGGCGTTCGGTGATTTTCGGCCCGATCAGACGCGTCATGATGTCGGTCGTGTTCCCCGGCGGGAAAGGTATGACGATCTTGATCGGCTTGGCCGGATAGGATTGGGCTGTCGCCGTACAGGAAATCGCAGAGGCCATCAGCGCGATCACAGCCGCGCGCAGCTTGGAATGTCTCATAAACCCCTCCTCGGCAGAAGCGCATTTTGAGGCTGTGTGAATTCGATATGCAGCGTTCGCGTAAGCCACGACGACACGAGGTCCTGGACTGCCGCTTCCCGCTCCTTGTAGAAGTGGTCGCAGTCCGGAACGATCTCCACGGTGCACGGCCCTCCCGCGCGGGCCTTGAAGTCTTCGGCGGGATAATTCGCGCGCGACTCCTGGTCGCCGCGAAGGTAGAGCACCGGGCACTTCACCCGCGGCGCGAGCGCGAGCCCGTCGGGCGTTTCCGTCAGGCGATCGAGATAGCTCTCGGCGCTGATCGCGTACCACCAGCCGGGCATGAGCATCAGTTCCCTGCCGCGCGCCGCGGCAACGCGCTCGCGTGCCAGAGCGGTGAATTCCTCGACGCGGTCCTGCGCCATCAGGCCGGCCTTACTGGTGCGCTCGAGAATATTTCTGCCGCCGAGATGCGCCGAGAGCAGCACCAGCGCCGGCGTCTCGGGATGATCAACAACATGCTGCACGGCAAGCATGCCGCCGTTGCTGTGCCCGATCACCGCGGGCGCCGGAAATCCGCGCGCGGCGAGCCAGTGCGCCGCAGTTCGGTTGTCCTCGATACTCTCGCGCGCGAGCTGGAACGCGCCACCTTCCGGGATGCGGCTGTTGCGCGTGCAGAGGATGTCATGCCCGCGGCGATTGAACGCGAGGCAGGCCAGGCCGAGGTTCACCAGCACGGGCGGCAGAAAGCGCAGCGCGCCGACATAGAAATTCATGGTGTTGCCGTGAAACAGCAGTGCCGCTCCTGCGGCCGGTCCACTCTCGGGCTCATAGAACAGCCCGTCGAGCGGAATAGTCTCGGTGGGGATGGAAACGAGCTCCGCTCGCATGTTATTTCGCGGGAATCACCGGCAGCAGTACGGATGCCTGCCGTTTCGCCCCGAAATGCAGCGTGACCTTGCCCTCGAAAATCGCCGGCGGCCGGTCGGCCATATCGTCATGAATAAAGGGTCCGCAGCCGCGCATGGGGTTTTTCATGTTGGACAGGGAGGCTGCTTCCCCATCGTGCTCGTAGTCCTTTCCACGGATCGTCAGGGCGATGCGAAAGCCCGCCGGCACGACGATACAGGTCGGCCAGATCTCGACGTCGAGCTCGACCACCTCACCCGGCGCGAGCGGCCGCTTCTCGTCGTGCGTGTGGAAGGGACGGTAAGGCAGCGAGCGCTTGGGATCGAGCTTCCTCTGTGACGCGCGCAACCAACCCTGCCCGACCGGGGTGCGCGGATCGAGCGCACCCCGGAACGAGACTTCTTTTCCCTTCGGGTCGAACACGCGCAGCACGGCAAAGATGTCAGCGTCGGCGGTGGACGAGGAGATGAAGAGTTTGAGCGCCGAAGGCCCGGTGATCTCGGTTTCTTTCTCCAGCGGCAACGTGGAGAAGGTCACGCCATCGCCCGAGGCCGGGTAAGTGATGTAGCCCTCAGTGGAAGATTCGGGCGAAAGGCGCAGGCCCTCCGGGCTCAGATAAAAACGTGTCCACTTCGTCCGCGCAAGCGGCCACTCGTTCTCGTGGCGCATGACGAATTTTTCACCGGGATGCCTGACCTGCAGCTGCACTCGCGGCTGCCGGTCCCAACCGTTATCGACCCCTTTGAGGAAGCGCTCGAAGAAACGCTTCTGCAGGGCGACACCGTAGTCGGTGTAGAACGGCGCCCAATGCGAGCCGCCGTGCACTTCCAGCCATTTCTGCTTCGAGGCCGCGCCTGTGAAGCCCTCGAAGTTGCCGCGCGTGTGCAGTCCCTGGCCGCCCCAGTTCGCCGCCGATAGGAGCGGCACGGTCACCTTCGAAAGATCGGGGCTGCGCTCGGCGTAATACGGCCCCCAGAGCTCGCGCGACAGGAACGACTGCCACATGTCCTCGCGATTCTTCTCCAGCTCCGCGGGCGAAAGCGTTTCCGGGCCGCATACCGTCTCGCCGGTGACGCTGCTCTTCGCGCCGCGCTCGCCCTGCCCGTGCTGCACCGTCTTCACCTGCATGTCCTGCCAGTTCTTGCGGAAGCTGCAGATGATTCCGCCGTGGCGCGCGCTCTCGCGATAGGCGTCGTTCCAGCCTTCCCACACGCAGATCGCAGCGAGATGCGGCGGCTGCGACGCGGCCGCGCGCCACTGGTTGCTCGCGTAGTATGAAATGCCGTTCATGCCCACTTTTCCGTTGCACCAGGCTTGCGCGGCTGCCCACTCGATGCACAGGTAGATGTCGCGCGTCTCGCGCGCGTTGTTGTGGCAAAGGTAGCCCGGTGAGCGCCCGGCGCCGCGCGAATCGATCCTCATGCAAATGTAGCCGTCGGGCACCCACTTCTCCGGATCGACCACTTCCCAGTTGGCGTACCGGTTCGAGCTGCCCGCGACCGCGTCGGGATGGTCGCGTGCCATGATTTCCCAGGCGGTCTTGTAGCCTTCCTGGAACGCGAGCCCCTTGCCGTACGGTCCGTAGGAAAGGATGACCGGATATTTTCCGCCGGCAGCCGGGCGGAACACGTCGGCGCGCAGCACCAGACCATCGTCCATCTCGATCGGCACGTCCCAATCGATTTTCATACCGTCACGGAAGAGGTCGATGCGAAATTCATTCGTGGTCCATGACGGGCGGTCATGCGGGATTCACCGCCCGATCCGGGTATTGGCGAGCTCGAGCCGGTCGGCGAGGTTGCGACACAGCGCGCGGGTCAGGTAGAGCTGTGCGCCGAGACTCATTCTTCCGAATGCGTCGGGCCTGAACTTGGCGAGCAGGAGCTCCGTGACGGAATCGACGGTCGCGTTTCGGGGAATATCCCCGCCGCGGATATAGGCCATTTCGCCGAAGCACTCGCCCTCGTTGATCATGTTGAGGAGTCGCCCCTGCCGGGTGACCTTGGCCTGTCCCTTGCCGAGGAAATAGAAGCTCTTGCCTTTGGCATTCTCGTTCACGATCGTCTGGTTGGACGACACGCGCACCCACTCCCCGGCTCTCGCCAATTCCCAGAATTCCGTATCGGAGAGGCCCGCGAGCATCTCGACTTTCTTCAGGGCAACGTATTTCTCGCTGTCCGGGACCGTGTTGGCCGGAAGAATCTCCTGCACGACTTTCGAGAGGTCGTTGGCGAATTCGGCCCAGCTCGGGTAACGGTGCGCGGGCTTCTTTGCCATCGCGCGCAGCACCACGGCGTCCACCGCCTTCGGCAGCCCGGACCGGACCTTGCCCGGCGGAACCGGCTCCTGGCTCTGGATCTTCTGCACCAGTATCTCGAGGCTGTCCGCAGTGAAGGGTTTGCTTCCGGTGAGCAGTTCGTAGAGCGAAACGCCGAGGGAATACATATCGCTGTGGAAGTCGAGCTCCTTGCCGGCGATCTGCTCGGGCGACATGTAGTAGGGCGAACCCATCGCCGCGGTCTGCACGACCTGGCTC
>DATHHS010000165.1:0-38651 GCA_035317085.1 Burkholderiales bacterium | reverse complement strand
CGAGGTACCCGAGGTGCCCGTGCGCATCGAGGTTCCGGTAGGGGTGGATCCCGCGCCCGCATTTACGGTACCGGTCACTGTAGTGCCGGTACTGCCCGGCTGGATTGCGGTGTTCGGGGTGACGCTCCCCGCCGTGCTGTTGGGCGGCGCGTAGCGGGCGGCTGCGGGCGTTTCCCCTGGACGGTCGTTCAGGACATCGCCGGAACACGGCGCCGAGGGGTCCGCGGATAGCGTGGTCGAGATGCAGTGGCGGTCGGCGCGATTGGCGTCCGCGCCCGAGGGGCTGATGGCCTGGGCCAGCGCGGAGCCGGCGAACAGGAGTGCCGCCAGCGGGGCGAGCGAAACAGGAGAAGACTTGTTCATGGCGCTTTCCTTTTCTGACTGCTGCAGCGGGTTGAAGTCTACCGCGTGAACGGAAAAGTCTAGGGCAAGCTGTCGCAGAACTCTGTTCGGCAGCACACCGACGCCTCCCGCATGTCCGGGGGAAGACGACGGAACGCATCCCGATCGCGCATTGGCGCGATTTCACGGCGAAGAATGTTCTGTTCGCTAGGAGACATAAAGGCGTAAGATGGGCCTCCCCGATGCCGTGGGCGCGGGGACTCGCTTTTGCTTCGGCCCTATTGGAGGTCCCTATGGGCAAGAATCTCGCCGCATCCCCGAGCTTTATCCCGACTCAAAATCATCTGCTTGCCGCGCTGCCGGCAGCGGATTACCAGCGCCTGCTGCCGGACCTGGAGCTCGTGCCGCTGCCGCTTGGCATGGCGGTCTACGAGTCCGGAGGGAGATTGGACTACGTGTATTTCCCCACAGACTGCATCGTGTCGCTTCTCTACGTCATGAAGGACGGGGCGTCGGCGGAAATCGCGGTCGTGGGCCACGAAGGCCTGGTCGGTATCGCGCTGTTCATGGGCGGCGAGTCGACGCCCAGCCGGGCGGTGGTGCAAAGCGCCGGTTATGCGTACCGCCTCTCGTCAAAAATCCTCAAAAGAGAGTTCGAGCAGAGCCACCCGTTGCAGCATCTGTTGCTGCGCTATACGCAGGCGCTGATCACGCAGATGGCTCAGACCGCGGTGTGCAACCGGCATCATTCGGTGGAGCAACAGCTCGCCCGCTGGCTGTTATTGAGCCTGGACCGCCTGTTCTCGAACGAGCTGAACATGACCCAGGAATTGATCGCGAACATGCTGGGGGTGCGCCGCGAGGGCGTCACCGAGGCGGCCGGAAAGCTGCAAACGGCCGGATTGATTCACTACAGTCGCGGTCACATCAAAGTGCTTGACCGGCCAAAGCTGGAAGAGCGGGTTTGCGAGTGCTATGCGGTGGTCAAACGGGAATCGGATCGCTTGCTTCCCGGCAGGATCGCGGCCTGATGTGACCGTCGCCGAGGTTCCCGGGCTTTCCGGCTGGCGGCGATTACGCCCTGACGTTAGCACTCAGGAGGTGTTTTCATGACCAGGGTTCGTTCTCGGCTGCCGACCGGCTGCCAGCAAGGTAGCGAATTCCTCGGCGACCACGGGCTGACTGAAGTAGTAGCCTTGTCCTTCGGCGCAGTGATGGGATTGCAGGAAGGCGAGCTGGTCCCGCGTTTCGACGCCTTCAGCCACGACCCGCTGTTTGAGGCTCATGCCCATCGCAATGATGGCACCGACGATGGCCTCGCCCGCGCCGTCGACGTCCTGCACGAATGACTGATCGATCTTGAGCGTGTCAATCGGGAAACGGCGCAGATAGCTCAGACTGGAATAGCCGGTGCCAAAGTCATCGACGGCAATCCGCACGCCGAGATCCTTGAGCGCGTGCAGGATCTCCGTCGTCGGTTCAGCGTCCTGCATGAGTCCGCTCTCGGTCAGCTCGAGCTCGAGGTGACGAGGGTCCAGGCCGGTGTCCTTGAGGATGGCACGGACACCGGCGAGAAAATCCTTGCTGTGGAACTCGGTCGCCGAGACGTTGACCGCGATCTGCCCCATGTCGAGACCGGCTTGCAACCAGGTCGCCGTCTGGCGGCAGGCTTCACGCAGCACCCACTTGCCGATCGGCAGGATCAGGCCGCAGTCCTCGGCGACGCTCACGAACTGCGCCGGGCGGAGGAGACTACGATCGGCTTGCTGCAGGCGGAGAAGGGCCTCGACACCAGTAATGGCGCCGGTCTCGAGATTCACTTTAGGCTGGTAGTGCAACACCAATCCGTGCTGCTCGATGGCGCGGTGCAGCGCATCTTCGACGGATCGCCGCGCGACCGCGTGGGCGTTCATGTCCGGAGTGAACGCCTGGTAGTTGTTGCGCCCGCTTCTCTTGGCGTGATACATCGCGATGTCGGCGTTCCTGAGCACCGTTTCGACGTCCTTGCCGTCGTCGGGGTAGAGACTGATGCCGATGCTCAGGGTGACGTGGAGCTGGTGTTCGCCGATGAGATGGGGCGCGGCCATGGCCTCGATCAATTTTTTGGCGGCGAGCTCGGCGTCGCGCACCGCCTCGACTTCGGCCAGCAGCACCACGAATTCGTCGCCCCCCTGGCGGCTGACGGTATCGGAGTTGCGGACGCAGGCTTGCAGGCGCTTGGCGGCCGACTGCAGCAACTGGTCGCCGATCGCATGCCCGAGCGAGTCGTTGACGTGCTTGAAGTGGTCGAGGTCCAGATACATCAGGGCGACGCGCCTGCCGTGACGCTGCGCGAGCGCGATGGAATGCGCCAGCCGGTCCGTCAGCAGGGAGCGGTTCGGCAAGCCGGTGAGAAAGTCGTGTTCGGCCATATAGGAAATCTGCGCGGTGGCCTGCTCGGCGGCCTCGGTCATCGTCTGGGCGTGCACTGTCGCGACGACGAGGCGCTCGTTCGCTTCACGCAACTGCGCCCCGGTGCGCGCCATGACTCGCGCGGCTTCTTCGCGCCGGTCGGCGGCCTCTTGGCGTCGGTCGGCGGCTTCTTCGCGCCGGTCGGTGGCCTCCTGGCGTCGGTCGGCGGCTTCCTGGCGCCGGTCGGCGGTTTCTGTGCGACTCAGAAGGGCTTTTTCGCTGGCAAGTACGGCGGCCTCGCGCTCGGCATGGGGCTTGGCGGCCGCTGAGACCGGGGCGCTCGTCTCGGGTGGCTGCACGGTTGCGTCTTTCCGACGAAGGAAACTCCTATCGCCCATCGCCGTTTGCCTCAATCGACTGTCTTGGATTGGATCGGATCGCTTCGCGACGCATGTCACTCTCCGTTATTGACATCGGAACGGCTTCCACGCCTGCTGAAGCTTATCAATTGGCGCCTTTTGTGGATGTACGGCTGCGCACATACATGTCGACTTCGAACGCCGCCATTATTTGTCACACGACGGGAAGGGGGGCCAGGAATCTTGTCTCGAAGATCTCGCTAGGCACCGGTTTGCTGAACAAGAATCCCTGCATCTCGTCGCAGTTCACCAACCGAAGCAGGCGCGATTGTTCCTCGGTTTCGACACCCTCCGCCACCACCTTCAACTTCAGCGAATGCGCCAGGTTGATGATGGTGGACACCAGCGCCAGTCCCTCCGGCGCTGCGGTCATGTCGGTCACGAACGAGCGGTCGATCTTCAGCGTGTCCACCGGTAGTTTGGCGAGGTAGCTGAGCGAGGAGAAGCCGGTGCCGAAGTCGTCGATGGCGATCGTCACGCCCATCGCGCGGATCGCCTGCAGGCTGGCGATGTTGTGCTTCACGTTCTCCATGATCAGGCTTTCGGTGATCTCCAGTTCCAGTCCGGCTGCCGCGTGCGCGTCGATCGCCACTGCGTGCTCGATCTCGTCGATGAAGCCGCGATTGCGGAGTTGTAGCGGTGACACGTTCACCGCGATGCGCACCGCAGCCAGGCCCGCGGTGCGCCAGCGCAGGTAGTCTTCGATGGCTTGGTGCAGCGCCCAGCGCCCGACTTCGAAGATCAGGCCGGTTTCTTCCAGGACCGGGATGAACTGGCCCGGGGGCACCAGGCCGGTACGCGGATCGTTCCAGCGTATCAGCGCCTCGGCGCCGGTGAGCTTGCCGCTCACCAGGTTCACCTTGGGCTGGTAATGGAGCACGAATTCTTCCTTGTCGAGCGCCTGGCGCAGCTGGTTTTCCAGGGTGAGCTTCGCGGCCACTGTTTCGGTCATGGTCTGCGTGTAAAACAGGTAGCGGTCGCCCCTCGCCTTGGCTTTCTTGAGCGCGGCCTCGGCGTTCATGAACAAGGTATCGGCGTCGGCGCCATCATCCGGGAATAGCGCCGCGCCGACCTTGGCGGCGATCCGGAATACGGCGTCATTCAGGCGGAACGGATGCTCGAGAAAAGCTTCCAAGGTTTTCTCGAGAAGCCGCGCTACGTCGCCGTCCTGTTTTACCTCCGGCAGCACGATGGCAAAATGGTCTGCGTCGATTCGTGCGAACAGATTGACATCCCCCAGGTTGCGCGTCAGCCACTCCGCCACCTGCTTCAGGAGCGCGTCGCCGGAGAGGCGGCCGAGGCTGTCGTTGATATTCTTGAACCGCTCCAGGTCGAACAGGAACAGGGCAAGCTTGTGCCCGCCGCTCGCGGCGCCGCGCAGGTACTGCGCCACCCGCTCGAGAAACAGGGTGCGGTTCGCCAGGCCGGTGAGCACATCGTAGTAGGCCAGATAATCGAGCCGCTCCTGCTTGCCGATGTGGTCGATCGCGAACGCGATGTCGCGGGCGAGTTCCGTCAAAAGTTTCATTTCTTCTTCATCGAAAAAGCCGGTCTCGCCGGCGTATAGGGCGAGTACGCCTATCGCGTCATTCGAGACCAGCAAAGGCAGAACGGCGATCGAGTGAATCCCGCGCGCGATGAGATCCCTCGTGAAGAAGATATCCGTATCGTCTCTCATTGCGTTGGACATGATGACTTTCTTTTCCCTGACTGCGCGTGCACTGATGGTGTTTCCAGATGGCGAGTCTTCGAGCAGTGAGAAACGGTCCTTGATGAGCGCCAGGAACTCCGGTTCCGCACCCGCCGAGGCAATCGGCACGATCTTCATCGCGCTCCGATCGACGATGCCTATCCAGGCCATCTTGAATTGGCCGTCCTCGACCGCGATCCGGCACGCTTCCCTGAACAGCTCGTCGCGGTCGCGCACGCGAACGATGAGCGCATTGATGCCGCTCAGCACAGCGTGTACGCGGTTCAGGTGCCGGATTCTGATCTCAGCCCGCTTGCGATCCGAAATGTCCTGGACTACGGCGACAACATACTCGAGCTTGCCGTCGCGGTCATGAACGGCCGAACCTGCCGAGAGGCACCAGACGGTAGATCCATCCTTGCGGATATAGCGTTCCTCCCGAGGAGTGGTGCCGACTTTGCCTGGATCTGCCTCGAGATGCCTGTGGAACTCGATGTTCGCGGCGAGATCGTCGGGGTGCGTCACATCGGCGATTGTCCGTGTCAGCAATTCCTCTTTTGAATAACCGAGGATCTCGCAGAGCTTCTGGTTGACTTCCAGGTAGCGTCCGTTCAGATCGGAGTGGGCGATACCGACGGCGGCTTGGTTAAAGGTGGCGCGGAATCGGGCCTGGCTGCGGGCAACGTTCGCGGCGTCTCGCCGCTGGCCTGCCAGCAACAGCAGCAGTAAGACGGCGAAGCCCGCGATACCTGCACTGGCCAGCCCCGCAGCCCAGAAATATCCCGTCTGCCTGTGACGAAACTCGGCCATCACATCGGCTTCCGCGGTTCCGACCGCGGTCACCTGCTGATAGTCCGACAGCGTCCTGTAACTGAGGAAACGGGGTACCTTATCCAGTTGGCCTTTCGCGAAATAGTCGCCGACAGGACGCTTGGCTTGTTCCGCAAACAGCAGGCTGTTGCTGGCGTCCTGTCCCCAGGATTCTGTCGTCCCCGCGAGCCTGGCGCGAATGACGCCGTCCAGCCCCACCAGCGCAATGATGTCGAGCGGGCGCCGCTTTGCGTCGTGCAAGACATCGGTAAACCTGCCAGGTTCGATCAAAGCCATTGCGACGCCGCCGAATGTGCCGTCCGCATTATTGATTCGGCGCGTGACGGGAATCACCCATCGGTCGGTGACACGGCCTCTCACCGGTTTGCCCACGAACACCTTGCCGGTGTCGTGCTCGATGTGGACCCTGAAATGTTCCCGATCCGCCACATTCAGGGATCTCGTGGACTTGCCCGTGTAGGCGGTGGTTTTTGCATTGCCGCGTGCGTCAGCCAGGACAACACCGATAATCGCCTTGTTATCGATAGTGAAGTCCGCGACGAGTCTTTCGAGGTCCATCGTCCTGCCGCTGCGTACATATTCGCGGATCAGGTACTGGACCACCGCGTCTGCGCTCTCGACAGTGCGAATGGTGTACTGCTCGAACACGATAACGAGATTGTTGTTCCTGGCTATCGCTGCGTTGACCGTATTTTGGCGTTCGGTCCGCACCAGCGCGAACACGGCATCCCACAGGATGCCGATGAGGATCGCATTGAATAGAACGATCGCGGTTTTGACACCGCGGCTCGTTGCAAACCAGTGCCACCATGGCCGGTTGCCGTTCATGAACTTGTTTGAGCGTCCTGGGTAAGTGTGGCTCGATCGGGAAGCGGGGCCAGGAATCTTGTCTCGAAGATCTCGCTCGGCACCGGTTTGCTGAATAAAAAGCCCTGCATTTCGTCGCAACTCAGCAGCCGCAGCAGGCGCGATTGCTCTTCGGTCTCGACCCCCTCCGCCACCACCTTCAACTTCAGCGAGTGCGCCAGGTTGATGATGGTGGAGACGAGGGCCAGTCCCTGCGGCCCGGCCGTCATGTCGATCACGAACGAGCGGTCGATCTTCAGCGTGTCCACCGGCAGCTTGGCGAGGTAGGCGAGCGAGGAGAAGCCCGTGCCGAAGTCGTCGATGGCGATGACTACGCCCAGAGTGCGGATCGCCTGCAGGCTGGCGATGTTGTGCTTGACGTCCTCCATGATCAGGCTTTCGGTGATCTCCAGTTCCAGTCCGGCCGGCGCATTCGCATCGACACTGATGACTTGCCTGATCTCCTCGATGAAGCCGCTGCTGCGCAGTTGCAACGGCGACACGTTCACCGCGATGCGCACGGCGGGCAGGCCTGCGGCGCGCCAGCGCAGGTAGTCTTCGATCGCTTTACGCAGCGCCCAGCGCCCGACTTCGTAGATCAAACCGGTTTCTTCCAGGACCGGGATGAACTGGCCCGGCGGCACCAGGCCCGTGCGCGGATCGTTCCAGCGGATCAGCGCCTCGGCGCTGGTGAGCTTGCCGTTCGCGAGGCTGACCTTGGGCTGGTAGTGCAGAACGAATTCCTCGTTGTCGAGCGCTTGGCGCAGCTGGTTTTCCAGGGTGAGCGTGACGGCCACCGTGTCGGTCATTGTCTGCGTGTAGAAGAGGTATCGGTCGCCCCTCGCCTTGGCCTTCTTGAGCGCGGCCTCGGCGTTCCTGAACAAGGTGTCGGCATCGGCGCCGTCATCCGGGAATAGCGCCGCGCCGACCTTGGCGGCGATCCGGAAAACGGCGTCGTTGAGGTGGAACGGATGCTCGAGAAAATCTCCCAGGGTTTTCTCGAGAAGCCGCGCCACGTCGCCGTCCCGCTTTACCTCCGGAAGCACGATGGCAAAATGGTCTGCATCGATTCGCGCGAACAGATTGGCGTTCCCCGCGTTGCGCGTCAGCCACTCCGCCACCTGCTTCAAGAGCGCGTCGCCGGAGGGCCGGCCGAGGCTGTCGTTGATATTCTTGAACCGCTCCAGATCGAACAGGAACAGGGCCAGCTTGTGCCCGCTGCCGGCTGCGCTGCGCATGAACTGGGCCACCCGCTCGAGAAACAGGGTGCGGTTCGCAAGTCCCGTGAGCACATCGTAGTAGGCGAGATATTCGGCGCGCTCGGTGGCGAGCTGCTGCTTGCGTATCTCTTGCTGCAACAATATGCTGGACTCGGCCAGTTTGGCATGGTTGGCGCTTAAATCTTCGGCGACCCGCCGCAACGCGCGCAGCGGAAACGTCCGCAGCGCGATGAACACCGAACCCCCGAGCAGAATCCCGAGAGCGGCCGCAATGGCGGTGCCGTACCATATCCGGCGCAGCGAATCGCTGACTTCGACACGGCCGGCCACGCGCGCGGCATCGTATACCAGGTACGAACGCCGCAACACCGGGGACAGAGGCGTCTTTCCCGCTTGCGCGAGGAGTTCGCCGCGGACGTCATAGACCTTCACCGCCTCGGTATCGAGGGGGACCGGCTCTCGCGTGAGCAGGCCCTGCAGACGGTTCTCGGCGTACATCCACACCTCGGGGAGAGTCGCGATCAGCCCGCTCAACGCCGTCGCTTTGACTCGGGCTTTGAATTCGAGCTGGCTGCTGAAGTCGTTGTACGCGATGACCCAGTAGCCCAGGGGCAGGACGAACGTGACCGCCAGAGCGACCGCGAGCGCCACCCGGGTGACAATGGACGTTACCTTTTTGTCTGTGGTCGGCATCCTGAGCGGTCAGGGTATCCAGTTCCCGGAACGGATCAGGATTTCGCGCCCGGCCGGAGACTGCATGAAAGCGATGAAGCGTCTCACCGCCGCCGACGGGGCGGCCCCGGCAATCAGGAAAAACCGCTTGGCATGAGGGTATTTGCCGGAGGCGGCGTTGCCGACCGTCGGTTCGACGCCATCGAGCGTCAGTGCACGCAATGGACGGTTTTCCGAGTTGATCAGGCTCAGCGTCGCGACGCCCATCGCGCCCGGTATGCTCTCCGTCTTGTCCGCGGCCTCCTGGTCGGTCGTCGCGAAGGGCATGCCCGGGCGCTGTTCCGCCGCGGATACTGCCTGGTCGAGTGCCGGGGACATGTGCCTTATCTGCTGTGTCGTGTCGTCTCCAACCTGGCGCAAAACCGGGCGAATCTGGCTGCCGTCCGGCCAGTTCGTCATCTTGCCGCTGTAGATGTCGGCGATCTGGTCCAGGGTGAGCGCCGTGACCTGGGTTCTCGTCGAAACGGCGAATACCAGCGGCGAGCGTGCATATTCGAGTGAAATCGTGCCGAGCTTGCGCTCCTCCTCCGTCAGCTGCCGGGCGGCTACCCCGATGTCGATAGCGCCTTTGGGGATTGCCTTGACGGCGCCGCTGGTGCCCAGGCTCGGCAGCACCGTGACGTTCACGCCGGGGTTCTGCTTGGCGAATGCGGCTCCGAGCAGCCGCATGGTGCCCAGGGCATTGCCGGTGCCGCCGATCTTGATCTCTTCTGCTGCTGCAGCCTCGCTCGCGAACGCCGTGCTTGCGATGGCGAATGCAAGCAGGCGGCTGCAATAGAAGACAATTGCCATCTGGTTTCGCATGGGAATGTTCCTTTCTTGATCGGCGCTCACGCCTGCCGGCCTGGAGGCGGAGCCAGAAATCTTGTCTCGAAGATCTCGCTCGGCACCGGCTTGCTGAACAAATAGCCCTGCATTTCGTCGCAGTTCAGCAGGCGCAGCAGGCGCGATTGCTCCTCGGTCTCGACCCCCTCCGCCACCACCTTCAGCTTCAGCGAATGCGCCAGGTTGATGATGGTGGACACCAGCGCCAGCCCCTCCGGCGCTGCGGTCATGTCGACCACGAAGGAGCGGTCGATCTTGAGCGTGTCCACCGGCAGCTTGGCCAGGTAACTGAGCGAGGAGAAGCCGGTGCCGAAATCGTCGATGGCGATGGTCACGCCCAGGGCGCGGATCGCCTGCAGGCTGGCGATGTTGTGCTTGACGTCCTCCATGATCAGGCTTTCGGTGATCTCCAGTTCCAGTCCGGCCGCCGCATTCGCGTCGATGCCGATCACCTGCTCGATCTCGTCGATGAAGCCGCGATTGCGGAGTTGCAGCGGCGACACGTTCACCGCGATGCGCACCGCAGCCAGGCCCGCGATGCGCCAGCGCAGGTAATCCGCGATGGCTTTGTGCAGCGCCCAGCGCCCGACCTCGAAGATCAGGCCGGTTTCCTCGAGGACCGGGATGAACTTGCCCGGGGGCACCAGGCCCGTGCGCGGATCGTTCCAGCGGATCAGCGCCTCGGCGCCGGTGAGCTTGCCGCTCACGAGGTTCACCTTGGGCTGGTAGTGGAGCACGAACTCCTCGTTGTCGAGCGCCTGGCGCAACTGGTTCTCCAGGGTCAGTCTGCCGGCCACCGTTTCGGTCATCGTCTGGATGTAAAACAGGTAGCGGTCGCCCCTCGCTTTGGCCTTTTTGAGCGCGGCCTCGGCATTCCTGAACAAGGTGTCGGCATCGGCGCCGTCATCCGGGAACAGCGCTACTCCGACCTTGGCGGCGATGCGGAACACGGCGTCGTTCAGGCGGAACGGATGCTCGAGAAAAGCCTCCATCGTTCTCTCGACCAGCCGTGCCACGTCGCCCCCCGGCCTGGCCTCCGGCAGCACCATGGCGAAATGGTCCGCACCGACTCGCGCCAGCAGATTGGCGTCGCCCACGTTGCGCGTCAGCCACTCGGCCACCTGTATCAGGAGCGCGTCGCCGGCGGGCTGGCCGAGGCTGTCGTTGATGTTCTTGAACCGCTCCAGATCGATCAGGAACAAGGCGAGCTTGTGGCCACCGTTCGCCGCGCTGCGCATGTACTGCGCCACCCGCTCGATAAACAGGGTGCGGTTCGCCAGGCCGGTGAGCACGTCGTAGTACGAGAGGTAATCGAGCTTCTTCTGCTTCTCGATGCCTTGCAGCGCGAACGAAATGTCCGACGCCACTTCGTCGAGGAGCGCAAGCTCGTCCTTGTCGAAAAATCCCCGCCCGGTTGCGAACAGGATGACGAGGGCCGTCACCTTGCCGTCCACCACCAGCGGCAGGCTCAGCGAGGAGCGGCAGCCCCGTTTCAAGGCCTCATGACGCAGCTTGCCCCCCGGCAACTCGCCCTCGATGTCGTTGCGGACCGAGGCCTTGCGCGTCTGCATGGCCTCGCCGAGCGTACCTTTTGCGTTGGCGATGCTGGCCCAGCTCACCGCGTGGGCACTCTCTTCTGAAAATCCGGTCCAGGCGACAGGCAGGACCTGCTGCGCGTCGTGATCGATCGCGCCGATCCAGACCATTTCGAACTTCCCGCGCTCGGACACGATGCGGCAGCACTCTTCGAGCAGGGCCTTGCGCTCGCGGATGCGGATGATCGCGGCGTTGATCTCGCCCGAGATGGCGCGGATTCGAGCGAGCTTGTCGAGGTTGCACTGCCTGCTGATATTTTCGATGGCAAACGAGATGTTCCCGGCAAGCTCGGTTAGCAGCCTCAACTCCTCCTCGTCGAAGAAGTTGGGCTCTCTTGCGTACATCGTGAGGGTCGCCACGATCGTCTGGCCCTCGAACAGGGGCAGGGTGACTTGCGACCGGAACCCCAGTCTCAGGATTTCCTTCAGACGCGGTCCGCCGATGCTGTCGGCGGTGATGTCGTTGTTGAATACCGGGCGCCGCTCCCGGATAGCCTGCCCAACCGCGCCCTTTCCCCGCGGCGAGTCGCCACTGGCGGAAGACTTGGCTCGGGTGAGCTCTTCCGTGCTTTCACCCGCCCAGGCAATGGGCGTCACGTCCTGTGTGCCTGGGTCGAAGTCGCCAATCCAGGCCAATCCGAAATTGCCATGCTCGACGGCGATGCGGCACGCCTCGTTGAATAACGCCAGCCGGTCCCGGACGCGCACGATCACGGCGTTGATGCCGCTCATGACCGCCTGGATGCGGCTCAGGCGGGCAATCTTTTCCTCCTTGCCGATATGCTCGAGCGCGAAAGCGATGTCGCGGGTCAGGTCCGTCAACAGCTTCATTTCTTCTTCATGGAAGAATTCACGCTCGCCGGCGTACAGCGCGAGGGCGCCTACCGCTTCATCCGAAACAATCAGCGGCAAGACCGCCATCGAGCGGACTCCGGATTCGGCGTATTTCCTGCCGAACACAACCCTGGGGTCGCCTTGCGAATCGTTGGCCACGACGGCCTTTTTCTCCCTGATCGCCCGCGCGACCATCGTATTTGACGCATCCTCCCCGGATGACAGGATGCCCTTGATGGCGGCCAGGAGTTCCTCATCCTTGCCCGCCGAAGCGACCGGGACAATCGTTCTCGCGTTCCGGTTCACGATGCTCAGCAGGGACATGCGGAAGCCGCCTGCCTCGACCGCGATCCGGCACGCTTCCGTGAACAGTTTGTCGCGGCCACGCTCGCGCGCTACCAGCGCATTGATGCCGCTCAGCATGGCGTAGACGCGATTGAGGTACACGATCCTGGCTTCGGCTTCCTTGCGCTCGGTGATGACGCTCGCGGATGGAACGAGGAATACGACCTTGCCCGTCTCGTCCCGCAACGGTTGCAGGGAGAAGTCGGCGTCAATGAGCTGGTTTTCCGCCGCGCGCACCCGCACGTCGTAACGGGAGGCCTCCCCGTGCGCGGCCCGCGTTATGGCTTCACGCAACTGCTGTTGGACCTCCCGGGAATAGGACCACCAATAGGTTTCCTCGAAGGGCTTGCCCAGCACGTCTTGCGGTTTCAGGCCAGCCGCTGCCAGCGCGGGCCGGTTGGCTTCGATCAGAATTCCTTGCGGCGTCATCAATCCCACGAACATGGAGGGTCCAAGCCCGTCGATGAGATCGCGCAGGCGCTTTTCACTCTGTCGCACCGCCTCCGCCGCCAGTTTTTGCTGGGTGACGTTCAAATGCGTGACGACGGCGCCACTCGGAGGGCCCCCACCCATCGGTGTCACCGTCAACAGCAACCAACGCTGCTCCGTTGGAGAATGACAGGCATACTCGATCGAAAAGCTCCTTGCCGTGCCACTCAGCACCGAACGAATGCCTTCGGCAACCTGGTGAGCCTCGGATGAGCCTTCTCTCCGCGCGCTGTCGCAAATCGCGAGGTAATTGAGGCCGATCGCATATCCGGGACGCTGAATCACATTCGCGCCCGCAAATTGCCGCCACGCTTCGTTCACCGAGATGATGAGGCCCTGGGCGTCGAGCAAGGCGACATGTGCAGGAAGCGCGTTGAGGACGGCGGCCTGCTTCGCAGCCTCGATGTGACGCAACTGTTCCTGCGCCTGCCCCAGCAAAAGCGTCCGGCCGTCACGGTCCGCGACGGTATCCACCTCGCCCGCCGTCAGTTCCTCCAGGCGTTGTTCGGTCGCGTGCAGCGTCGCGATTAAGGCGGCAAGTTCCTCATTCGCCTCCCCGGCAAATAGTGATTTTTCCGGCTTCATTCAACGGGGGTTGCCAGTCCCAAAGCCTGCAACACGGGCTGCGTCTGGCTCAGCGTGCCGACGATTCTTCGGGGGGCGGGGGAGGGCGCGAGCTTGACCAGAGTCGGTGTCATGAGAATACCGTCTGCCAGTGCGCGTTTCGGTTCCCGGAACACATTTACGACTTCGATGGAGTGCCGGTCCGCCAGGTATGCCCGGCAAAGCGCGGTCAGGTTGGCAACCGCCTGCGTGGAGTTCTGCGCGTCGCCTGCGACATAGAGGCGGAACTTGAACTTGAACTTGGACTTGGACTTGGCGGGGCGAATCATGGCGACTTTCTCCCAGAAATCGTCGCATCGGCGCCACGCAACTCGCCCATCCGGGTAAGGCCTTGCGACACCTCTCCCTTGTGAGTCGCCGTGGTGCGGGCCAGCAGGGCCTTCTCGACCTGCTTCGCCTCGAGCTCCACCTGCAGCGACTTCACCCGCACCCCGAGCTCGGCCTCCTCGGCATCGAGCCTGACGCGCTTCAGCTTGCCGGCGACCTCGGTGACCTCGGTCGCGACGCGCTCGGCGCGTTCCTTTTCCCAGCGCAGCGTGCCCATCAACACTTCGCCGCCCGCGGTGTAGGTGTCGCTCAGAGTCACGCCCGCATCGCTCAGGATCAGCTCGCGTACCTGGTTGGAATGCGCCGTGCCGCGCGATTTGATGATCGACAGGCCGCGGTTGCGCTCCCCGGCCTGCATCAGGTAGCTCAACTGGATCCAGGTGTCGGCGAGCGTCGAGATGTGCAGCGATGAGCCGCCTTCCGTCTGGCTGGACATCTCATCGAGCAGGCTGGTGCAGACCAGGGTGATGCCGTTGGCCTTCGACCAGTCGGTCAGGCGTTCCGCCACGCTGTGCGCGCTCGAGTCGTTGCCGGACTTGGACCAGGTGGACATCGGATCGATCACCAGGCAACGGGCGCCATGCTCGGTCGCGAGCGTCTTGATGCGCACCAGATAGGTCTCCGCGCTGCCGGTGATGGTGCGGGCTGAGGCCAGGCGCAAGCGCCCGTTTTTCCGGTGACGGCCGAGCTGGATTCCCACCGAGGCCAGGTCGCGGATCACCTCGTTCGAATCCGAGTCGAAACTGACGAACAGGGTGCGTTCGCCGCGCTGGCAGGCCGCCGCCGCGAATGCGCCGGCCAGCGTCGTCTTGGCCGTGCCGGGGAAACCGGTGATCAGCACGCTGGCGCCGCGGTAGTAGCCGCCGCCCAGCATGGTATCGAGGCGTTTCACGCCGCTTGAGACGCGCTCGCTCGAGACCTTGACGTTCGCGCGCACGTGGGTGCGCATGGCGTCGACCTCGATTCCGCGCGCGCCGATCAGGAACGGCGATTCGTTCTCGTCGAAGCTCGAGCCGCGATACTTCTGCACGCGCAGATTGCGCTGCGATACGCCCTGCACGACGCTGTGGTTGAGGATCACCGCGCAGTCCACCATGAATTGCATGAAGCCGAACTGCTGCCAGGTGATGGAGCTCGCCTCGTCCCCGCCGGCCTTGGCGGTGATGAGGCCCGTCAGCTCGCGCGCCAACAACCACTCGTGCAAGCGGTAGACCTCCCGCCTTTTCGCCGCCGCGTCGGGCAGCAGCGCCAATACGACATCCAGGGCATCGAACACGATGCGCCGCGCCCCCATTGCCTTGGTCTGGGCCTCCAGCATCGCCAGCATCCCGCTGAGATCGAAAGTCCCGGACTGCACCAGGTCGGACTTCGGCTGGGCGTCGATGAAATACAGCTTCTTTCGCCGCAACTTCGCCAGGTTCCAGCCGAAGCTTTCGGCATTGGCCGCGATGCGCTTCGAGGATTCTTCAAATGCGACAAAGATTCCCGGCTCCTTGCAATGCTGCGCGCCATGCACCAGGAATTGCAGGGCGAATACGGTCTTGCCGGAGCCCGGCCCGCCGAGCAGCAGCGTCGTGCGGTCGTGCGGCAAACCTCCGCCGGTGATTTCATCAAAACCGATGATGCCGGTCGGCGCCTTGGCCGACCCTTTCACGAAGGGAGATCGGAGGGGTTTCATTTTGTTTCCTGTTCCAATCGACAGCCGCGCCGGGACCTTCCGGCAGCGTGGTCGAAAAAGTTTTGATTGTTCGCAGACACGTGCCGCCTCCTGTCGAAACAGGGAAATGGTTCTAGAAGGCAGATCACGCGACAAACGTCGCGGGAAGAGCACGAAGAAACTGGCGACCGTGATAGCGCCGGACTTCAGTCGCGCCCGGCGCGGTCAGGGCAATGGCCGCAGTTTCCCCTGATACCGGCAAGTATCTGCCCGTTTACAGTGGTGGTATGTGCGGTAAGGCACGGACTTCGCCGCCGCGCTCAGGTTCCGCATACGGGGGAGGAATACCCTGCAGCCGCCGCGCGGCACTTGCACAGGGAGGCCTCGGTGCACAGGGGAAACCTCTCACGCTGGCTGGTGATTCGTCCACCTGTGCGCGACAGCGTACATACCGCGTGGCGGATTCGCGCTACAAAGGCAGTTCCTACAAACGAAGCCTTGCAGTGGGGCACCCTAGGGGCCGCCTTGCTTCAGGCCTAGAGTCATTTTATCCAGGAGACGATATGAAAAAGCTTGCTGTATTGCTGATCGCGATCGGTAGTCTTTTACCCGGCTGCATTCCTATTCCCTACGAAGGTGGGGGCGGGGGCGGCGGCGAACGTCACGGGGACCGCGATCGTGATGGTGTGCCTAATCGCGCGGATCGCGATCGCGATGGCGACGGCGTCCCCAATCGCCAGGACAGCCGACCCAACGACCCCCGCCGCTACTAGCTCAAAGCGTACGCGTCGAACGATACCGGCTCTTTCTGAAGGGATTTCCGGGATCGACGGCAAGAGTTTTCAGACCACCGGCTGTCCGACAGACTCGCTCGAACCGGTCGGTGAATTGCTCGGGCGTGTACCAGGTGCGTACAGCCGACGATATGCATAACCCATACGCTTGCACCAGCCCGAGCCCATGAAGTCGGCGCGCATTCCTACTATCCGTTCCAGGCTCGCTTTGCTCGTCATCGCGTGCGTGGTCCCGGCGTCTTTGATGGTCCTGGTGCTGATCTGGCACGACTATCAGACCGATCGCGCGAGAGCGGTGCGCGACTCCATCGCGACGGCACGTGCATTGACGCTTGCGTTGGACCGCGAACTGGTGGGCGTGCAATCGAGCTTGTTCGCACTCGCGACCTCGACCCACCTTTTCGCTAACGACCTTCGCGTCTTCTACGGTCAGGCGAAGGAAGCGCTGCCGAATCTGATCGCCAATAACATCGTTCTCATCGATACCAACGGTCAGCAACAGGTCAATACCCTTAGGCCATTTGGCGAAGTACTTCCTTCCGAGGGTTCGTCGCAGTTACGCCGTATATTCGAAACAGGTCGCCCGGTCATCACGGATCTGTTTCCCGGACCGGTGATCGGCCGGCCTTTGCTTGCCATCGGTGTTCCGGTGCGCCGTGGAAATACGGTTATGTACAGCCTCGCCGCGGGCATCCTCCCCGAACGTCTGTCCATCATATTGACCCAACAGCGTTTGCCGCCGACCTGGATTGCAACGATTTTTGACAGCAAAGGCACTGTTGTATCCCGCACGCACGAAATTAACCGGTTCCTCGGAAAGAAAGGTTCTGCCGCATTGGTCAAGCGGATGGGAGAAGCCGCCGAGGACTCCTTCGAGGGTACGACGCTCGAAGGCATTCCGGTTCTGTCGGTATTCAGCCGTTCGGATGTATCCAACTGGACGGTGGCCATAGGAATGCCCTTGCGGGATCTGACTGGCGAGTTGTGGCGTTCGCTCTGGTGGCTCGTTCTCGGCCTGGCGCTTCTGCTCGTTTGCACGCTGATCCTGGCCTGGAGCATCGGAGGTCAGATCGCCCAATCGATTCGCGGCCTCTCCGGCCCGGCGCTCGCGCTCGGTTTTGGCGAAACAGTGACGGTGCCTCCCCTCCATCTAAGGGAAGCAGACGAAGTCGGCCAGGCTCTCGTCAAGGCTTCTGAAATGTTGCAGGAAGCCCAGCACCGTGGGCATCACGACGCGCTGACGGGGCTCGCAAACCGCGCCTTGTTCGACGAGATCGTCGGCCACCAATTGGCGATCTGCGGCAGGATCAAGGTCCCGCTCGCCGTCTTATATGTCGACCTCGACGGCTTCAAGGCCGTCAACGACACGCACGGTCATGCAACCGGTGACGAGCTGCTGCGCGCGGTGGCAGTGCGGCTGAAAAACGGAATTCGGTCCTCCGATTTCGTCGCTCGCCTGGGGGGCGACGAGTTCGCCATCGTCCTGGTGAATACCAGCATAGACGCGGCTGCAATAGTGGTCGGCAAACTGGCCGATAGCCTTTCGATGCCCTACCCAATCGGTCAACTGACGATCGAAATTTCAGCCAGCATAGGCGTTTCGGGATACCCGGGTTCGGGAACGACCAGCGAAGCGCTTCTGCACAGCGCAGACGAGGCGATGTACGCAGCCAAGGCCGGCCGCAAACAAATGCGGCAAACCGTGCCCCATGAAGTTGCCTAGGTCTTGGTGCTGTATGTACGCTGCCGAACGGTGAAAACGATTCGCTCGGCGGACAATTGCTACCACGATGCGATGAATTGGAAGTGATGCAGCACCAAGGATTTCGCAACGGGTGCGCGAAGGCGGCGTCAGTGCCGGTCCACCGCGCGGACTCCCCCGGCTTCCTGCGAGGTTCGCTGGTTTAATCGTTGTACTATTTGGAGAGTCAAGCCATGCGACAACTCAAACGTTTTTCAGCTTTATTCAGTGCTGTCCTATTGACGACCGTTCTCGGCTGCGCCGCCACCTCGACGCGGGAAGGCACGGGCGAATACGTCGACGACTCCACGATCACGACGAAAGTGAAGGCGGCGATGCTCCATTCGTCCGGGTTGCGTTCCGGCGACGTCAACGTCGAGACTTTCAAGGGTGTGGTGCAGTTGAGCGGCTTCGTTAATTCCCAGGCCCAGATGTCCCAGGCGGTCCAGGTTGCGCAGGGCGTCGGCGGCGTGAAGTCGGTCAAGAACGACATGCGACTCAAGTAACGGAAACGGGGATCGTGCGGCGATCGAGCCGCACGTCGCCGCGCGCGCCCTGAGCCTGCCGCCAGGGCAGACGATCTAACCGGGCAGCAATGCCGGTTTCGAGGGGTGGGCAGCTTGTTTCGAGAGGGGAGCAGCTTTTTCGGGCAGCAGGCGGTCGTATTCCCTCTTCACCACCCCGTAGCATTCGCATACCCGTGCTTCCAATCCCGGCCGATCGAGGATGGTGATGTGGCCGCGGCTGTAGTGAATCAGGCCCTGCGCTTGCAGTTTCCCCGCCGCCTCGGTGACGCCTTCGCGGCGCACCCCCAGCATATTGGCGATCAACTCCTGGGTCATGGTGAGCTCGTTGGTCGGCAGGCGATCCCGGCTTAGCAGCAACCAGCGGCAGAGTTGTTTTTCCACCGAATGGTGCCGATTGCACACGGCGGTCTGCGACATCTGCGTGATGAGCGCCTGCGTGTAACGCAGCAGCAGGACTTGCAGTTTGCCGTGGCGATCGAATTCTTTTTTCAGCAAACTCCCGTTGAGCAGAAACACCTGGCCGGCGCTTTGCACCAACGCCCGGCTGGGTGTGGTGCCGCCCCCCATGAACAAGGCGATGCCCACCATGCCTTCGTCGCCGACCACGGCAATTTCCGCCGAGGCGCCGTCCTTCATTACGTAAAGCATCGAAACGATACAACCCGGGAGGGGAAAATAAACATTCTCCAATTCAGCGCCGGGTTCGTAGACCACTTTGCCCAAGGGCACGGGCGTCAGGGTCAGATAGGGAAGCAGGCGATCGAATACCTCGGTAGGCAAGGCCGCGAGCAGACGGTTTTGGGTCGGGATAATTTTGGCGGACTTGGGCAAAGTCGTAGCTCGAATATGCGGAAAACCGCGCGACCGAAAAACGGATATGCCCGGACTCTACGCGCGATTTCACTCTTCGATCTGTTCGCTGTCGCACATAGATGTGCTGTGCTTCATGCAGTTGTCATGATGATCCGGTGAACCCTGCTGTAGTGATTCAGTGACGCACAGTACGCAAACGCACAGAACAGACCCATATGTACGGTAGCGTACAGAATTCCTCGGCGTTCGGCGGTTTAATCCGTTTCGGCACGACCTGAGGCGCACCCCGCGCCGCGGTGCCCTTGGCTTACAGGAGCAGGTGGGTGAAGGACGGATTCCGAAACGGTAGATCATCGGTTCTCGGCGGGCACGCCGGTCGACCAGGGAAAGGGGAGTACCAATTTCAACATTCACGCGGACGTTCTGCACGGATTTTCCGGCACCCAAGGACTGTATTGGGAGGGCGATAAAGAGACTTCACAGCTTCGTCTTTCGGGTCCCGGTCGGGCGTTGCAGGGGACCAAGGGGGTCGAAGATTCCAGGTAGTCCGAACACGTGGATTGTCCGGATTGCGCTCGCGGCCGCGTTCCTCTGCGCTCCGCACTCTGTCGGCGCGTCGCCCCTGTTCGACGAGGCGTCGGACTTGAGCTCCTCATCGATTGACGATCTTTTTAGAAAATGGGGTGCCGTGTACCGTGTCGAATGGCATTTGCTCAAAGCTATCGCCAGGAAGGAATCCCGCCTGAATCCGAATGCCGTCAACCATGCCGACGACGAATCCATCGGATTGATGCAGGTGTTATGCCGGCCGGATGGCCGAGGAGGCTGCGGCAACAGCCTCAAAGTCGACGGGTGGAACGAGGCTACGCGAGGAAAGCTATTCGATCCCGATTTCAATATCAGGATTGGCGCACAGATTCTTGCATGGAACATTCGCATGTACGGGATGCCAAGAGCGATTGCCGTCTACAACCGATGGGCAGAGCGGTCGTCTCCCGCGGCAGGTCCCTTCGAGAATCAAGCCTACGTCGCCGCCGTGCTGGGCAACTACAGATACAAGGTAAGCGCATTGAGCACGCTATCGCTGTCGAACGGGCCCGCCTGGTTCCTGGGTTCGCTGGCGCCTCCCGGAGCAAACTCGTGCTCGCATTCAAGCGTGCTGTACGCGGAGAACTAGGAGCGTTTGAATTTGGATACACCTGATGTTCGTACACCCATATAGGCATCTTCGTATGATCTCTCCAGAGCTTGAAGCAAGCATCTCCGGCCAAAGATCGAGGCGCGTGGCGAGTCCTGCTGCGGAACTCCTGGTCGACACCCCGACCGTCGCTGCGAAAGAGCGCCTGCCGTGGACCCTCGCGGTTCGGTTGTCTGCCGCAAACAAGGCTGACTTCGGACGGCAGGCGCTGGTGGCGACGCACAACCTGCATCAGTCCGAGCTGTTCTCCGACGCGGCGCTGATCGATCTCCTCGATCGCTTTCCCCGGGAACACCTCTACGCATTGTCGATGGGGACCGACCCCGCCCGGATCGAGAATCGACTCGCGCTTCACGACGGGGTGAGCGGTGCCGAGCTCTTGCGGGCGGTCAAGAACGGCCGCTTGTGGCTCAACGCCACGCAAGTCGATCGTGCCGACAAGCGCTATCGCGAGCTCATCGATCAGCTCTATGCCGAGCTCGCGACGCAGGTGCCCGGCTTCTCTCCTTTCGCGAGCCGCGGAACGCTGCTCATCTCCTCGCCGCGCGCACTGGTCTACTACCACGCCGATGGTCCGGCATCGGCGCTCTGGCACATCCGGGGTCGAAAGCGAATCTGGATCTACCCGGCACTCGACGATCGCTACATTCAGCGCGAACTCCTGGAAGATATCTTCGCCGGCGTCCGGCACGAGTATCTCCCGTACGCACGCACTTATGACCACGCGGCCGTTTCCTACGAGCTGAGACCCGGCCAATGGGCCACCTGGCCTCAGAACGCGCCGCACCGGGTGACCAATCTCGACGACGTCAATGTTTCCCTCTCCACCGAGCACTTCACCCCGAAAACGCGACGGCGTTCGCAGGTCTACGTCGCCAACCGGTTCTTCCGTATGCGCCTGGGGCTCAAGCGCCTGTCGGCGAAGGAGGAGGGGCCTCTCGCGTTGGTGAAGACGGTGATTCACCGGCTGGCACGCAAAGGCGGGCTGGACCGCGTGCACGCCGCGCGCCACAAGCCCGCGTTGCGGGTCAACGCCGACGCTCCCGGAGGTGTGGTCGCGCTCGATGACGCGGGCGGTCGAACAGAGGCGGGCACTTGATCGAAGTTCGATGCTTCCACACTCTCGAAGAGGCTGAACCGCTTCGGGAGCGGATCAACGGATTGAACCTCGAATCTGCACGGCCGGATCCATTCTCGACCTTCGAGTTTTACGAAAACTACCTTCGCAACGAGGAACGCTTCCCGCGACCGGAAGGTCTGCGTCCGTGGTTTCTGGTCGCATTCGCAGCGGGCCGGCTCGTCGGTTACCTCGTCCTCAAACAGGTTGCGCAAAGGGTCATGGGGTGGCGGGCGCTGCAGATCGACTGCTTGACCGCCCACACCGCCGACCGTCCGCATCTGGTTGCAGGACCCGAGTACGCGAACGAGGTGAGCGAAGCGTTCTACGCCTACCTGTTGAAGCGCAGGCAGGAATGGAGCCTGCTCGAATTTCAGCAGCAGGACGGAACCTCGCCGCTATTCCCGCCGCCCGCTGCGATCGATTTCAAGGGCTATCGGGTGCGCCAATGGCCGAACATGGACAACGGCACCATTCCCGTGCGCTGGGCTACATTGGACGAATACTTCAAGGCATTCTCCAAGAAATTCCGCTCGAACGTCAGCCGGCAGATACGCACTCTCTTTTCGGCGGGCGAGGTGGAATTTCTGATGTCTTCGGATCCGGAGACCACTCCACTGCTCTTCGAGCTGTACCGCTTCATCGAGCCGCGCAGCTGGAAGTCGAAAGCGGATGCGGCCATCAGCCGCGATCCCAAGTGGGTCGAGTACTACAAAGGCCTGCTCGGCGCCCGACAGCCGATGCGGGTGTCGATCCAGGTGCTCCTCCTCGATGGCGTGCCGATTGCCGGGCTCATCAACGGCTCGTTCGAGAAAGGGCTCTACGCGCTGCATATCGTCTACGACCAGGGCTTGAGCCGGCTTGCACCCGGCGCGGCTGTGCTGCTGATGGGAATGCGGTATGCCATCAAAGGCCGGTACGCGTTCTTCGATCTGCTCTGGGGCTTTGGATACTACAAGACCCGCTGGCTGGCCGAAATGACGGAAACCCGAAGCGTACAGATATACCGGGTGGGCAGAATATTTTTCTGGCAAAGAATGCTCGGAGACCTGAAGCGCCGGATGCTGGCACGCCGCACCGAGCGGGAACCCGTGCTCTTCAACCCGGTGAGCAGGGATGCGATCGAGCTCCAGGCGGCATCGAGCGCGTCGCTCACGCCCGATATAGGCGCCGATGAGAAAAAACGCCTCACGCTGCTGGTTGCGCAGGCGCGCCAGGGCCGGGGCGAATTCCTCTCGTCGGCGGCGCTGGCTTCGGTGATGCCGTTCGAAACGCAGCGCATCACGCAGCGCCTGGAATCGAGCCGCGAACGCGGATCGCGGTCCAGCACTGTGCATTGAGGCAGGCGTCGGGCGCTGCACGCCGCTGAAACACCGGCCCCGGCCGGGATTGAAGCATCTCGAAAAATGTCAGGCCGGGGCGGCGAGCGGATGCTGTGCCTTGCGGAAGGAAAGGATCACGATGCTGGTCGCGTTGATCAATTCGCCGATCAACATGCCTACCAGCGCGCCGGCCATGCCAAACCGCAGCATTCCCCAATAGCTGGCTGCGAGCGATATCACGGCGCCCCCGAACGTGAGCAAGGTCAGAGCGCGGAAGCGTCCTTGTGCCGCCAGCAGATAAATCAGCTGATCGCGGATCACTATCACCAGAAAAATCGCTCCCCACAGTAATAGCAATTCATCGCGCTGCGCGAACTGCTTCTTCAGAAGGACCGCGAAAATCCAATCGCGCAACCACCACAGAACGGCGAAGTAGCAGAGTGTCGCAGCGGCCAGGCCCAGGGCCAGGAGGCACAGACGACGCCACAGCAGCGAGGCGCCGTGTTGATGCAGCCAACCCGATGCCAGCGGCAGCATGAGCGAACCGATCCCCGATGAAATCAGGTTCACCGGCATCATGAGCAGGCGCGTTGCCGCAATCGCCGCCACTGCAGCGACGTCGAGGGTGCCGGCGACAAGGTAGATATATCCCTGGCTGAAGGTCCAATGGATGGCCGCGCCCGCGGTGGACCAGGTAGCGAGCGGGGCGATGTCGCGGAGGATGCCCCGGGCACCGTCGGTGTTCCAGGGTTCGTGACGGTGCAATGTCCGTGACAATAAAATCCCGCTCGCCACGGCGGCGAGCGTCAGCGAGATGACGGCGACGACCGCGGGCGCCGGCGTCAAGATCGCGAGGAAGGCGCCCGGAACCATCAACGCGACGTAGCAAACATCGGTGCGAAGCACGTCGAGCGCACGTCGATGCGCGAGCAGCACCATGCGGAAATACTCGCGGTGCAGGATCGCGAGCGCTGCGGCCGCCGTGGCGATCACCAGCGGGCCGGTGTGGGCGTTGAGCACCTGCGTGTACCACAGGCCTAGCGCGATGACGATCGTAATCGCTCCGAGCGCAAGGAGAATCCGGCGTTGCTCGCGATACAGGCCGCCGACCAGCTCGCCGCGCCCCGGGCGATCGAACCGGTTCAGGCGGATCGACAGCGGAGGATTGAAAAACGCGTTCTGCAGGGACGCCAGCAGGGCAGTCGCGCTCAATGCCAGAATGTAGTAACCGTATTGAACGTCGCTGGTGCTTCGAATCAGAACGAGGCCGATGGTAAAGTTGGCGGCCGAGAGCAGGGCCTGACTGGTCACCGCGCTGCTGAGCAGGCGCGCGAAGGCGAAATGCCGGCGATGGCGATCGCTCACGACTATTCCCGCTTGGTGCGCACCCACTCCGTGGAGTCGTGCGCACGCAGCATCAGCAATACTTTCCAAAGCACGAAAAACGGGACACGCACCAGGTCCATGAGGCCGCGGATGCCCACACGGCTGAGCTGCCAACCGCGCAACACATAAAGCAGCAGACTCATTCCGCAGCCGAGCCCCAGCCACAACCAACTCTCCATGGAGGGCTCCCACAGAAGTGCGAAGGCCGCGAGGACAATCAGCAGCGCGATATTTATCGCCACATAGGACAGCGGTAACACCAGTAGATCCAGCGCTAGGTCCAGACAGATCTTGCCGCCGTGACCCATGGCTGCCCGCAACAACGGCAGGGTTCTGGAACGGATGAGCAGCAGGCGTCCGTTCTCCCAACGCCGGCGTTGAGTACCTGCCGCCTGCTCGTCCGAGACCATCGTGGCGGCGACATGCGCTTCGTCGGCATAGTGCACGCGATAGCCGGCGAGGCCCAGATCGATTCCGTATTCGATATCTTCGGTCAACGAGAATGCGCGATACGGCACCTCCCGCAGCAGCCGATGAGTAACGCACCAGCCGTTGCCGCGTATTCCGCAGGAGAGCTGCAGGCGTTCGCGCGCACGCGAACGCACCCGGTGAAATGAAGCCATGGCAATGGTCATAAGACGTGTGCGCCAAGAATCCTGGGAATTCAGCACTTCATAGCGCACCTGTATTGCCTTGGCCCCGCTTTCGATACCCGCGGCGAACGCTTCGAGCAGATTGGCCGAGACTTCGGTATCGGCATCGACTACGACCACGGCGTAGGCGCCGCCGTGCGCCTTGCTCGCCTGGAACGCAAAGTCCAGCGCATGACCTTTGCCGCGGAACGTAGCGTCGCGGCGCTCGAGCACTTCGGCGCCGGCCGCACGCGCGAGCGCCGCCGTGGAATCCGTGCAATTGTCGGCGACGACCAGCACGCGGAAACCCTCGGCGGGCCAATCGAGCTTGCGCAAATTGGCGATCACGCCTTCGATTGCCGCCGCTTCGTTATGCGCCGGAACGATGACATCGAAGCGCATCCGCCGCGACGAACGCGGCGCCGGCGGTGGCGCATGCGACAGCAGCGTAAACAACAGCAAATACAGGCTCACCGCTGTTGCCGGCAGAGCCAGTGCAAACAGGATCAGACTCACAATGGTCGTCACGTGGCCTTGCTTCCGTATTCGCGATAGTGCCAGCCCAGGAAGATGGACATTTTTCCTAGATTGGCCGATACCTTGAGCAGCCAATACACGGCGCGATGCCGGGCGCACGGCCAGAACAGCAGCGCCATGCCGGCCGCGATCAAGGTTTGCAGGAACGCTCGCAGAAACAGCCACGCGCGGCCGGCCGAGGTCAGATGTCCGAAACGTCCCGTCAGCTTGTGACGTGCGAAGTCCTGCCCTCCGCGTAAGGCACGCAGCAGCAGCCAGCGCAAGGACAGCCGCGCGGCCTCGACCGGCTCGTGAACGATGGCTTCATCGCACCAGACGATGCGTGCCCCCTGCTGTACCAGGCGGCCGAGCAGATCGCCGTCTTCGCCCCCGGTGAGTCCGTAGTCCGGATCGAAAGGCGGAGGCGTGCCGCGCAGGAGCGCAGCCCGCAACAGCACGTTGCCGAAGCGCAATTTGTTGAAAGGGATGACAGTGCCGGTTTTCATTCGCGCCCAATCGTAGAATCTGCCGTGCCGGATCCAGGCTGGGGCGTCGGCGGGTACGATCGGGTCGACCGGTCCGAGCGCGCCATCGGCGGCACAGCGGACGACGGTTTCGGCCAGCTGCTCGAGCCAGGCTGCCGGCGCGCGCTCGTCGTCATCGACGAAGGCGATCCAGTCGCCGTTCGCGAGCTCCACGGTGCGATTGCGCGTCAGGGCAATGTTTTTAACAGGCTGAATATCGTAGTGAATCAGAAACGGAGCGCCGGATCTGCGCCGCCGTTCCACCACGGCGCGCGCGCTGCCCCCGGCATCGTTGTCGACCACCACGACTTCATTCGGAAGACGCCGCTGTTTGACGAGATCATCGAGCAGCGCGGCGAGCCGCTCCGGCCGGCGATAGGTGGCAATGCAAAGGCTGATGTTCATAGCGGCGGTTGGCTGCCGGTTCGGTCCAGCCGCTTGGCTGCCGTGAAAGCCGCCGCCAATTCCTGGCGCGCTCTGAACAGATTCCAGGCCAGCAGCGCCAGCGCGGTCCAGTTCAATAGGGGCGAAAGCCCTTCCGAAAACGCCAGCAACAACGCCAGCACCGCGAAGAACAACAGCCGCGTCAAATGGAACGGTGCTTCAGGCCACTCTTTGCCGCCGAGCCGGTATACGTAGTAGGGCACCCACTTCGCCAGGACGTGAGCGCCGAGCGCGATCGCGCCGATCAGACCGATCGGTACCAGGGCGACGAAGGCCGCGGTGCGCGCGAATTGCAATCCCGCGAACATCCAGACGCGCGTCCCTTTGTCGAAGCGGTTGTACATCGTGAACCAGCCGTAGGTCGCCAGCAGCACGGCGGTCCACGCGGCGAAGTCCGTGGGCACGGGGTTCGCCGGCCAGCGCAGCAGAACAACGGCGATTGCGCCGCATGCGAACGCCCAGATCCAAGGCTGCCATCGCGGCGTTGCCACGGGAGACTCCAGAAATGCCTTGCTGAGTTTCGGATTTTCCTCGAGGCGCGCGGCGATCAGGTCGTTGTCGACGTATCCGCGCTCGTAGATCGCCCAGAACGACACCAGCAGGAACAAGAGACCCAGAACATGCAGCGCCGGCAGCGCCGCCAGGGCTATGGAGCTCAGCACCCAGAACGCGAAGTCTTCCTGCAGGATGCCGCGGACGATGTAGCGCGCGCCGGGGCGCTTGATCTGCGTCAGATATTGACCGGGCATATAGACGCCGCTCAGGGCGCGACGGTGGTGTGCTTCCGGCCACACCGTGCGCAGCGGGCGCGCACAGGCATTGAGCAGCGTGAGATCCTGCGCCGAGTCCGTGAGTACGAGCGCGCGGCGGACGGTGTCGTCGCCGAGCGCGCCGACGGCCAGATGAAGTTTCCCGTCGCGGCGGTCGGCGAAGGTCGACAGGCGCGCGGCTACTATTCGCGCCTGGGGCAGACCGAGAGCCGCCACCAGTGGCGCGACAATCGGCTGGAAACCGGCGGTGGTGATGATCGGCGTCGTGCCCGGGGTCTTGAGCGCCGCCATCAGACGCAGGTTGGTGAAGTTTTTCGCCAGCCCGGCCACCCGGTTCTTCCAGCGATTCCCGGTCCAGGGAAAACAGGTCGATATGAGACGCACGCGCCACACGTCACGCGTCGCTTCGCCGCCGGTCCAGCGCCACGGCTTGACGACATCGAGCGTTCTCATCAGCAGCAGGGCCAGCAGAGGCGGGCGCGCCGAGTCGATGAAGTCTTCGGTGGAATTGCTCAGATAGAGCGTTTCATCCAGGTCGAGCAGGATCGGTCCGCCGTGATTCAGAATCGCTCCGATGGCGGTTTCAGGCGATACGTCGTGCGGCGTGATGACGTCGACCGCATTCATGGCGCGCCCACGGAAAGAAAACCCGGCGCGGTCCCGCGTGCGAGGGTTTTTTGATGGAGCCGTTTGCGCAGCTTGGCGCAAGGCTGCTCGACCCACCGGCGCATCGATTCCGCCACCGCCAGCGTCAGAACCCCGCTCGCGAGCGTCAGCCCGATCCAGCTCAACTGCGGCCAGTGTTGGGCGAGTCCCAGCAGGATCACGTGATGCGAAAGGTAGATCGTGTAAGAGATCGTTCCGATGTACACGAGAGGCTTGGAGTTCAACCAGCGAAACGGCAGGCAATCCGCTCTGGCCACCGCCAGATAGATCAAGGGGGCGATCGCCACGCATTGCAGGGTGTAGCGGGCGGTGAGGCGGAAGACTTCGTCGCGATACAACAGGGTGCCCGCCAGCACCGCGACGCAGACCACGGCAATTCCCCAATCCCTGAGAGCCCTCGGGGCCGGGACGGGGTCAAGCCAGGGATTGCGCAGCAGCGCCATGATGCAGCCGATGAGGATCGCATCGATCCGGGTGTCGGTGGCCATGCTCAGGTAAGTCTCCGATCCGCCGTGAAGCACGAGCCAGTAGCGCCAGGCCAGAACGACCGCGCAGAGTATCGAGAGCACGGTGACGGATAGTTTGACGCGCCCGACGCGCAGCAACAGCGCCGCCAGCGGGGGATAGAAGAGGTAATAGTGTTCCTCGATCGCCAGCGACCATACCACGTTGATGCCTGCAGGCATGCCGTGGAAATCATGCGAAATCACGTAGTAGTTGCCGAAGTAGAACAAGGCGGCGAGCAGGCTGCCCAAGGTGAAACCGCCATCGATGACGGAGACGGCGGCGAGCAACCCGGCGACGGCCACCACGATGAACAAGGGCGGCATCAAACGCAGCAAACGGCGCAGGTAAAAGCCCCGATAGCTGATCGTCCCGCTGCGGGCGTGTTCGATACGCATGAGCGTGGTAATCAGGTAGCCGCTCAGCACGAAAAAGATGGTGACACCCAGGCCGCCCGGGACGATATTGTCGAATCCGCTGTGCGCGAAGAACACCAGCGACACCGCGACCGCGCGGATGCCATCCAAGGACGGGATCGCACCCGCCGCATGCTGGGAACGGTCGTTTGCGAGCGTCATGGCATCAGGCTCCGCCGCCCTGGGCTCGCGGGAAAGATTTGCGCGCGAGCGGCAAGGCCATACCGCCGACCGGCCCTCGCGCGAAGGAACGAGGTTCCCCAAAGACCGAACGCAGCCGATATTCCAGAAGGCCGCGCGCCAGCGCCGTCGTGGCCAGCGTCATTAGGACGAAGTCGACGCTCAGCACGCTGAACCAGTGGGATTCCGACAGGTTCGTGATCGCCTGCTGAAAGAACAGCGCCAGATACAGAGCGCCCTGATTGCGGTCCCTTCCGAGCAACTGCAAGGACTGCCGGGCATGCATGACGATGTAGGCGATCAGGCACACCAGGCCGGCCCATCCCAGATCGTTGACGATTTCCAGATAGCCGTTGTGGGCAGATCCGGGGTAGAAGGAACGCATGCGCCACACGAATTCATAGGACTGCGTTCCGACGACCGGCCCGGCGGTCCAATACGCTCCGTAGCCGGTGCCGAGGAAGGGATGGTAACGAATGTGCTCGGAAAGGATCGTCCAGATTTCGGTGCGGCCGGAGAACGTCATGTTCTTGTCGGTCAGGAAGGCGATGGGAGCCATCAGGGTTCCCATCCCGGGGAGCAGGTTCAGGATGGCGAGGGCATATACCAGGAGCGTTGCCACCAGCATCGAGACCAGGTAAGGCAGGTAGGGACGCAGGCCGTGGGGCGAGCGCAACAAGATGACCAGCAAAGCCATCACGAATACCGTAGCGGCGAGCGATGTGGAGCTGCGCGACAGGACCAGGCAAGTGGCGGCGACGCCGCCGCCGGCCAGTACCGACAGCAGCCCGGACTCCCGGGTCAGCCATGCGTGAAACCAGAAAATCAGGGCGATGCAGGACAAGGCGCCCAGGCCGTTCTTGTGATTGGCGAGCCCGCGCCACGCGCCGATGAGTTCAGCCGAAGTTTCGTGATGGATCGCGAGTGCCGGGAAGGCGAGACCGAAAATGATGGAGCCCAGCAGCATGAGGGTGAGGATGGGGCGTACGACATTCTGATAGCGTCGCGCATGCCAGCCCATCAGCACGAACGCGGCGCAGACCAGCACGATCGTCCCCATCCGGACAAGACGCCGCAAGCTCAGGGAAGGATCGATCGACCATGCGACGCTGACGAACGCGAGCGCGACGAACAAAGGCAAAAACGGATTCAGCGCACGTGCGAGGAGCCACGCCAGACCTGCGCGCCAGAATACGACGACGGCGCTCATCGCCAGCAGCCCCACCCACAGCATGCGGCTGATGGCCCCGCCCGAGCTGGGTGTGATGCCTGTCGAGAGGACTTGGTAATCGAAGCCTTCCGGCACGATCATTAGCACGATCAGAGTCCATATCATTCCTGCGAGGAGCAGGGAATGCTGGTCGTCTCTGAGCCACGGCGTGATGCGGGGCCGCGCGGTGTTGGATGTTCCTGGATCCATGGCTATCGCTTCAGATAGATGGGCTGCCGGCGCCGGGCAAGACGACGAGCCGAGCCGGCATGAGCGTCAGAAATGGCTGATCACGGCGCCCAGGATCTGCGATCGCGTAGCCGCCAGTCGCCGCAACATGTCCTGCATGTCTTTGTAAGGCGTATGTTGCGCGCGGCTCAGCGCCAGCACGCGGCCCACGAGGTTCGCGACGGCCAATCCATCGGAAAATTGCATCACCGGCGCCGTATCGATCACGACGAATTCGAAATTGTCGCGCCAGTCTTCAATCATCGAAGCAAAGGCGCGGCTGGTCAGCAGCTCCAGCGGATTGCTCGGAACCGCGCCCGCGGTCAGCAGCGACATTCTCGGCAGGCCGCGCACGCCATGAAGCCCGGGCTTTACACCGGCCTCTAGCGCCTGCGAGAGGCCCTGACGGTTGTCGGTGCCGAAAAGCAGATGTTGTTGCGGCCGGCGCAGATCCGCATCGACGAGCAAGGTCGGACGGCCCGTCTGCGCGAAGGCGATGGCGAGCTCCGCGGCCAGCAGCGAGCGTCCCTCGCCCGCGCACGGACTCAGCAAGGCGACGATATCGGCGCGATCGTCCGACTCGCGCCGCAGCAGCAACTCGGTTCGCAACGCACGGACTTTCTCGCAGCGCGGATCGTGAGGGTCATGCGCCATGATCAGCCGGTGATCGGGCTCCACCATCTGCTCGATCGGCGTGATTTCGCACCTGGCCCTCGACGCCTGATCGGCGCCTTCATGCGAAGCGTGCATTGAATCGCGTGAGTTCTGGTTCGCGGTGTTTCCGCTCATGCGGCAGTCCTCATAGGCAGCCTGGCGAATTCCACGAGCACCGGAATACCATGATGACGCTCCAGATCGTCGCGGCAGCGTACGCGGCGGTTGAACAGCTCAAATCCCAGCGGAATGCCCAGACCCAGGATAGCGGCGGCCATGCAGCCCAGAATCAGCCCGGTCAATATTTTGGGCTTGCTGGCTTTCACCGGCGGCGTGGCGCGGCTGACGAAAGTGACGTTGGTGTAGTGGCCTGCAGAGGCGAACATGACTTGGTCGTAACCTTCCAGCGCACGCTTGTACACGGTCTGTGCCGAGTCGAGCTCCAGGAGATATTTCGCGGCTTCGTCGTGAAGCTGCCCCTTGGCGAGCACCTTCGCGCGCTGTTCCGCCACCGCCTTTTGCATGTTCTGCTCCAGCCGCTGCGCCACGCTCAGGACCGCCGACGCGTTCGCGGAATAGCTTTGAACGACGGAGGCGAGCGAGCGCCGGGTGGCCTTGATTTGCGATTGCAACTCCAGAACGTCGGGATGGTGCGTGGTATAGGCCGTAGTAAGCTGCGCCAGACGCGATTCCTGGGCGGCGAGCTGCGTTTTCAGTGATTGAACCAGAGTCGAAGCCAGGACCTGATCGTTGACGGACTGGTCACCGGACGCCCGTGCTTCAGCGACGCGGCGGGCGTTCTGCGCTTCAAGCAGGCGTCCCTCGAGGGTCGCCAGCAGAACTATATCGACGTTGGTCTTGTTTCCCTCGTCGATCAAGGCATTTCGCTGATGGAATGCCGTGACTTCCTTCTGTGCTTGATCGACCTTGCTCTTGAGCTCGTTCAATTGCAGCGAATAGCGCTGAAGGCGTTCGCCGGGCGGGCCGGTCGAGCGGGTGTTGTCCTGCTCCTTGTAGACCTCCGCCACCGTATTTGCGACCTGCGCCGCTTCGGTAGGGTCGTTCGCGGAATACGTCACATAGATCAACTGACTGCCCATTTGGCCCTGATAGATCGCCAGATTCTTGCTCAGTTCTTTTGCCGCCCATTCGCGCAGCGTGCCGCTGTCGCCGCTGTAGCCCCGGGTATATTCCTTGTTCTGCGTCAGCTTGAGTCGGTCGACGACCGCCAAGGCTACCTCCTGCGTTTGCATCAGCTCGACCTGAGTCGCGATGTAACTTCCTAGCTGACCGATGGGAAGTTCCTTGCCGTTCAAGGGATCGTTGACTTCGTAGTTCACCATCAAGGTCACCATCGCCGTGTATGTTCGCGGCCAGATTGTCAGGGTCAAGGCAGTGAGAGACAGCACCACGAGCACGATGAGAGTGGTTAGCCTCCGATGAGCCCAGACGATGGAAAAAATCTGCGCCAGCGACAAGCCGGGATAGACGAAATTCAGAGGAATGACCGGTGTGACCAGCGACACCGGTGTTTCTCTGGATATCATGGGAAAATCGGTCATGGGCGGGGTCCCGTATTCGGCATCGACTCGGGAAAAGCCCGTTTGCGGCGGCAGGGGCAAACGCGCCGGCCGCTCGTGTCGGCACCATCAGAAAAAATCCTTGTCATCGACAGGGTCGATCCATTCAGAATGTGGTGTGTGTAATAGCCTTTTATAGGGGTAGGGGCATTACCGTCTGTGCGGTGTCGTACACAAGGCATTGGTGCCGGATAGCCGAACTCCTCGCTCCGGGCCGCCGGCCCTCGGCCTCGATCAAAACCGAGATTTTCCGAGCAATGATCGCGTAGCTTTTGTCGTCTGGATATTCGTTGTCGTCGTGCGGCGACAGCGTCATCAAAACGTGTGCGACCCGCGTGCGACGCTTATGTACGTCCGCGCACAGACATCGGATTCCCGTAAGCATTACCGTCCGTGTTGTTCCTCAATCTGAACCAGGCAGAGAGGATTTTCCCCTCGGCACTCCCCCGATCGCAACCATACGGAAGGACGGAACATCCAAATGCTGCTTCCCCTGAAGCCTTGCTACCGGTGTTTGACACCCTAGCTCGTGGAGACTGAAGGCAAAGAAAACGTCGACGCCATGGACACCGCCGCAAGCGGTCGCGTCAACGAATCACCGCGCAACCTGTCGAGCTTGACCACTCTCGGCGATATAGAACGCCGCGAACCGCTCGTCGAAAGCCATGGCGCCGGCGCAAACTATCCGGAACATCTGACGCTGCCGCAGCTTTTCCAGGCGCAGGCGGAACGCACGCCGGAGGCGATCGCCCTGGTTTGCGGCGGTCGCAGCATGAGCTACCGCGAGCTCGACATCGCTTCGAACCGGCTGGCGCATGAGCTGCGAAGACACGGGGTGGAGCCGAACGACCGGGTGGCGGTATTTCTGGATCGTTCTCCCGAACTGCTGGTCGCGCTCCTGGCCATTCTCAAGTCCGGTAGTGCCTACATCCCGCTCGATCCGACCGATCCTGCCGAGCGTCTCCGGTATGTATTCGAGAACTCGCGGCCCGCCGCGATTGTCACGCGACCGTCGTTAGGCGAGGGCCTGGTGCACGGGACGATGCCGGTCATCACGGTCGATTCGCAATCCTCGTGGATCGGGGAACAGAGCGCTGAACCTCTGGCTGCGGCGGCAACGCCCGCCGATCCGGCCTACGTCATCTACACCTCGGGATCGACCGGGCAGCCCAAGGGAGTGGCGATTCACCATCGCGCGCTGGTCAATCTTCTTTGCGCGATGTCCCGTCAGCCTGGACTGACCCGTCGGGATACGCTGGTCGCCGTCACCACGATTTCCTTCGATATTGCGGTGTTGGAGTTGTTCCTTCCGTTGATCGTCGGCGCCAGATTGATTCTGGCCGAGGAACAGGAGATGGCGGAAGGCGCCGCATTGCTCTCTCTCTTGCGCCGGCACGGCGCGACGGTCATGCAGGCGACGCCGGTGATGTGGCGGCTTTTGCTCGAAGCGGGCTGGCACGGGCAGCCGCCCCTGAAGATGTGGTGCGGCGGCGAAGCGATGCCGCGCAAGCTCGCCGAGCGCTTGCTGAAATGCGGCGGTGAACTTTGGAACATGTACGGACCGACGGAGACGACCGTTTGGTCTTCGGTGCTGCGAGTGGAATCCGGCAACGGCCCGGTTCCCATCGGGCCGCCAATCGCCAATACTCAGTTCCATATTCTCGACGGCCATCAGGAGCTGGTGCCGCACGGCGTACCCGGTGAGCTCTTCATCGGCGGCGACGGCGTCGCGCTCGGCTATTTCGATCTGCCGGAGGCCACCGAGGAGAAATTCGTTCCCCACAAGTTTTGCAAGCTTCCCGGCGCGAAGTTGTATCGCACCGGCGACATCGTGCGCCTGATGCAGGACGGGCGGATGGAATATCTCGGGCGCACCGATCACCAGATCAAGCTGCGGGGTTTCCGCATCGAACTGGGAGAGATCGAAGCGGCCTTGCTGCGCCATCCGGACATTGTCGAAGCCGTCGCCGTGCTCGGACAAGACCCTTCGGGGGAGGGCGCCATCTGGGCCTACGCGGTTCCGCAGCGTTCCAGGCCGGAGCCGCCTGAAGGCCTGGTCGGCGCCTTGCGCACGAGTCTTGCGCAATTTTTGCCGGGCTACATGCGTCCTTCGTCCATCGTCATGCTCGATGCGCTACCACGCCTGCCAAACGGGAAAATCGACCGCCGTGCCCTGTCGGCAACAGCGCCCGTACAGCGCCGGGGCAGCGCGTCCCAGCCTCTCAACGAAATTGAGCGCCGCCTGTCGAACATCTGGAGTGCGGTACTCGGATTCGAGGCCGTCGACAAGACGGCCGACTTCTTCGGATTGGGCGGCCATTCGCTGCTCGCGGCACGGCTGTTGGCCCGTATCGAAGCGGACTTCGGACAGCGCTTGAGCCTGCTGACCTTGTTCCAGGCTCCGAGCATCGGCGAGCAGGCGAAGCTGTTGATGCACAGCGGTCAGCGCGAGTACGAGTTTCGGCAAGTGGTCCGGCTGCAGGCCGAGGGTTCGAAGCCGCCCTTGATCGCTATCCATAACACCGGCGTGTATTACTACAATCTTTCCAAACGCCTCGGTCCGGACCAACCGCTCACGGCGCTTCAGTTGTTCGATCCTTCGATACCGCGCCAAAGCCTGCCGCACACTTTGGAAGACATCGCCGCCGAGTACGTGCAACTCATCCGCAAGTTCCAGGCCGCCGGGCCTTACAAGCTGATCGGCTGGTCCGTGGGCGGAGTTTTGGCGTTCGAGGTGGCTCGGCAACTCGTTGAGGCGGGAGATGAGGTGTCCTTGCTCGCCACGATCGATGCCTGGGCGCCGGGTCACAACAGGCGTCTTTCCCGGCTGCGAGCAATCCTCGCCGACTACTCGTATCGTGGGCAGTTGATAGGCGCGGATTGGCAGAGAGTGATGTCGGGAGAGCGGAATCTGGCCGCGTTCCTGGCCCAACGAACCATTTCCAAAAGACTGCTGCGCTGGTTTGGCCGCCCGCAGGGCGACGCGCAAACGCGCGTCGCATTCGAGACCCGGGAGTCCAGCGCTGAAAACTACGATCAATGGCTGCTCGGCTATCTCGAGGACGCGGCGCAAGGCTACGAACCCAAGATATACCCCGGGAAAATGACGCTTCTGTGCAGCACCCAGGAGCCCCGAGGGCTATTTCTGGATCCCCAGATGGGTTGGGGCCCGTTCGCCCTGGGAGGTGTCGATATAGCCGTGATCGACGGCGATCACTTCACCATCTTCAAAGGCCAGGGACTGGAGCAGATGGCCACGCATATTGCGGCCGTGATCGATGTATACGGCGATCGAGGCAAACGGCGCGCGGCAAGCGCATGAATATGCCCTGCAATGGCCTGTCTTCGGAAGAAAATTCGGGCGGCCGGAATCGTCCCGGTGCCCTGGCTCCCGCGCGTCGGAGAAATCCCGCCGGCCTTTCTCCGCTTCTGGCCGGCCTGTTCCCGTCGGGCGTGGTGGGTGCCGAGCTTCGGGCGGCCGGAGACCCGTCGCTGTTGTTTCTCGACGAAGTGCAGTACCTCGGACGCGCTGGCCCGAAACGGATTCGGGAGTTTGCCGCCGGACGTCTTTGCGCGCGCCGCGCCCTGGAAGAATTCGGATTTACAGACTACCCGTTGCGCACGGACAGCGACCGGCGGCCGCGCTGGCCGGCTCCCCTCATCGGCAGCATCACCCACACCGCTGGAATCTGCGGCGCCGTGGTCGCGGAGCGCCGGCAGTTCCGCGCCATCGGTTTGGACATGGAAATCGTCGGGTGCGTGACGCCGGAAATCTGGCCGTCCATCTGCACGCCCGAAGAGACCCGCTGGTTGGCCGCGCTCCCCGAGCCGGAACAGTCGCGAAGTGCCGCCCTCATCTTCAGCGCGAAAGAATCCTTCTACAAGTGCCAATACGGCGTGACCCGTCAGTGGCTGGAGTTCGACGATGTCGCGCTGGATCTTCCCCGCAGCGATGAGAGCGCAGGATGCTTCGCTCTGCGACCGCGGAGAAGAATCGCCTTGCTCGAGCACGACACTGCTCCCATGATGGGGCGCTTCGAGTTCCACGGAAGTCTTGTCGTCACGGGAATGATTCTCGAAGCACGTTAGCTCGGCGCGACAGTCTGTTCGGTAGCGAACAGAAGAGCGGCGGCCGCGGTGATACGGTGGAGTGACTCATTGAACAAGGAGTATCAGGATCATGCGAATCAACAAGCTTAGCTCTTTCATCGGCCTGTCGGCCGTGCTCTTGCTCTGTCCCCTGACCGCTGCCGCACAGAGACAAGGTCCGGGGTTTTATGCCGGCGCTTCGTGGGGCGCCTATAGCATCAAGCAGGACGGCTCCGCGGGCACCACACTCAACCAGCACGAGCAAGTGCTGAAGGGCGTCGTGGGCGGCATGTTCAACAACTGGATCGGCATCGAAGGCTCGTGGATGGATTTCAACAAGGCCGACAACGGCAATGACAGGTTCAAGGCGGACGGCAAAGGCCTGTCGATGGTGCTAGCCGCGCCGGTGGGGACCTTGTCCTCGGCCTTCATTAAGGCCGGCCGTTTCTGGTGGGATGCGGATTCGACCCTGGGCGTATCGACAGGATCCAGAGATAGAGGCAGCGATCTGTTCTGGGGCGGCGGGGTCAAGCTTGGTTTCAACAATCATCTTGCATTGCGCGTCGAGTACGAGCGCTATGAAGTGAGGGATGCGCACCTCAACGCCGTCACGGGCGGAGTCGAGTTCAAGTTCTGACGAGCGGCTAAGGGGGCGCGCGGCGCTTGCGCAAGCGAAAGAGGCCTGCAGCGACGGTCGCGCCCCAAGTCATGAATAGGCCGCGCCCGTAGCCAGGGACCGGCGGCTGAAGGTGGCAGTCGTTTCCTCTTCAGGAACAGCGAGACATTACCCTGCCCATGTAAGATTTTGAAGGGCCCGCACTTCGTGCCGGGCCCTTTTGTCGTGTGCCCCGACGACGTGCGCCGACGAATCCCGAGAAGTTCCCATTTGTCACGACGACCTTCGTTTGTCGCTGTACGCCGACAAATCTCAGCAAATATTTTCCCCTCCGCGAAAATTCTTCACGATCTTCATCCTATCCGCGCGCCGGCGAGTCCTGAGTAAACAAGACCCTGCCGACCACTCGCGTATATGCCATTGGCATTTGTGCACCTTTGCAATGTGCGCTGGCGCATAGACAATGAACTAAGTCTCTGAACCTGGCTCCTATGTGGGCTACCGCACGCACCAACACCACAAGGGACCAGGTAGCGAGCCCCCGCGCCTCAGTGTGATTGCACCCAAGAGTGTGAATACAGGCGAAGGATCCGTTGAGGATCGACGCGTTGCAATCACAAAGAGGTTTCAATGAAAACCACTCATCAGGGTTTTGTTTCTCGAGCGTTTCAGGCGATCGCGATCGCAGTGTTTTTTGTCCTAGCGACTACGAACGCAATGGCTGTAGGCTACTTCGCGCAGGCGGGGAAGATCTTCGACGCGAGCGGCCAGGAAATCCAGATCCGCGGCATCAACCATCACGGCTTCAACTCCACGATCCTGCAGCCCCAATTCCTGTGGGCGATGGGCTGGAAAGAGCAGATCGCGCAAATGAAGAGTCTGGGGTTCAACGCCATCCGCGTGCCCTTCGTGCCCGACACGCTCTACAACGCCACCGCGGTCAATGTGTTGAGCTACGTCGACCCCAATCTCAATCCGGAACTGATCGGCAAGACTCCGTTGCAGGTTCTCGATCTGTGGATGGCCGAGGCCGATCGCCAGGGCATGTACGTGTTGCTCGACTTCTACAGCGTGACGATGCAGACGCAGTACCCGACGTGGTTTCTGTCGAACCCGGCCGATTTCAACCTGACTTACAACAAGCAGGCCTACACCAAGGAAAACTGGACGCGCGATCTCGCGTTTGTCGCTCAGCGCTACGCCGGCCTGAGCCACTTCCTGGGCATCGATCTATATAACGAGGCTCATGACCTGGTGCGCTGGACCAGCGGAGACGCGAACGTCACCAACCCGGTTTACTTCTGGAAAGAAGCGGCGGAGTTCGCCTCGGCGGCGGTCCTGGCGGCCAACCCCAAGCTGCTGATCTTCGTCGAGGGCAGCAACGGCAACTACGATGGCGTCGAGAACTCGAATCTGTCGATGAACTGGGGCGAGAACTTTCAGCCCGAAGGCTACAAGCCGCTCAACATCCCGGCCGACAAGCTGGTGCTGGCGCCGCACACCTACGGTCCGGACGCGTTCATGAAGACCTCGTTCAGCGCCTCCAACTTCCCGGCC
>DATHHS010000164.1:0-6074 GCA_035317085.1 Burkholderiales bacterium | reverse complement strand
GCGTCTTCCTCGACAAGCGAAGCGGTCAGATCAAGCATCTCGCGGCGCAATGCCGGTGGCGAGGCAGCCAGGATGGCCTTTCCGAGTGCGCTTCGCACCAGAGACCTCCTGCGGCCCACCATGGACCGATGAACCGATAATGGACTGAAGGGATGGGTGCTCTCGCGGATCAACACCGAACCGAGTTCGAAGACCCCAAAATCGCTCGGCCATGAGACCTGGTCGAGCAGACTGAACATCGCTGGAAGCGCCGCCTGGCTCGACAGGTCGCGCGAGGACACGCCTTCGCTCAGCGTCCGCACCTGCGGTGTGAGTCCAAACAATGCGTTCATTTCGTCGAACGTCACGTAGCCGTCTTCTCGCAACGTATCGAGCAAGCGATAGCAGGTCGTCCGATTGAGACCGGTCCTTTTTGCGAGTTGCACGACGTTTGACGGTCCGCTCGCATTGAGCTCGCCGATCAGCGCCAACCCACGGGAAAGTGCCCTAACATTGCGGTGCATGGCCCCTCCGGACGTGTTCGCGGTGCGAACATTTCACAGACTCCGGTGGAATCCAAGGCCAAATGGCGGCAATCCATCGCCCGTACGTCCAAACAGGGCGGCGACGGGAGGAAACGATGGTTCATTCAAGCTTTCATTTGTCCGCGGCTATTTGTGCGGCCCTCGCAATTTCGGCGGCGCCGGTAGCGGCGCAGACCGCCGGCGGTGGGGCAAATCTTAGCGGTGGCAAGGTGAAGGTCGGCGTCCTGACCGACATCGCCGGGCCGACGGCGATGGCCAACGGCAAGGGCTCGGTGATCGCGGCGGAGATGGCCGCCGAGGATTTCGGAGCGGACCTCAACGTCGAGGTCATCTCGGCCGATCACAGCGGTAAGCCCGATGTCGGATCGCAAATCGCTGCGCGCTGGTTCGACGTCGAAGGGGTCGACGCGGTCGCCGACATGCAAGGTTCTCCAATCGGATTCGCCGTGCAGAACATGGCTGCGCAGAGGAGCAAGATCATGCTCCTATCCGGATCGACCTCGTCGGACTTCAGCGGCAAGGCTTGCTCGCCGCTGACTGTCCAGTGGACGGTCGACACTTACAATCTCGCGAAAACCGCGGCGAAGTCCGTGACCGAGGCGGGTGGGACGAAGTGGTACTTCCTGACGGTCGATCAGGCCTATGGTCACGCCCTGTCGAGGGACACATCGGAGCAGGTGAAGCTCAACGGCGGGCAGGTCGTCGGCAACTCCGTGTTTCCGCCGAATACTTCCGACTTCGCATCGTTTCTGCTCACCGCATCCAATGCTGGAGCCAACGTCATCGCGATCGCGGCTTCGAGCGGCGATACCGTGACTGCGCTGAAGCAGGCCGACGAATTCGGGCTGAGTGCGAAGGCCAAGATCGTGCCGCTCCAGTCGGTGCTCACGGACGTCTACGCGGTAGGCCTGAAGATAGCGCACGACGCCTACGAAGTGTCTCCCTTCTATTGGGACCGCACACCCGAGACGCGCGCCTGGGCCGAGCGCTTCTACGCGAAAGCCAAGATCATGCCGACCGGTTTCCACGCGGGCGTTTATTCGTCAGTCGCGCACTACCTCAAGGCCGTGAAAGCGACGGCCACCGACGACGCTCCGACTGTGATGAAGCGGATGGAGAAGGAGCGGGTGCACGACTTCTTCGCGGCCGATGGCTACATTCGCGCCGACCGCAAGATGATCCACGACATGTACCTGCTCCAGGTGAAGAAGCCCGGTGAGAACAAGGGCGCCTGGGATCTGTACAACCTCGTGCAGACGTTACCCGGCGAGTCCGTCAACCGTCCGCTTTCCGAAAGCCCGTGCCCGCTGGTGAAGAAGTAGCAGCGAGCAATCGATCTACAATCCTCACTCGGCGTTCGAAGGAATCCGACCATGTCAGTCGCTATCGTCTGCGCATCCCATACGCCCCTCATGTACCGAGGCCCGGCCAGCAACGAAACCGAGCAACGCGTTCGAACGGCGTTCGAACGGCTCGGAGCCTTTGTGAAGGAGTTCGAGCCCGACTATGTCATCCAGTTCGCGCCCGATCACTTCAACGGCTTCTTCTACGATCTGATGCCATCGTTCTGCGTCGGTGCGGGAGCAGTATCCCTCGGCGACTGGGGAGGGGGGACGGGCCCGCTGGACGTGCCGGAAAAGACGGCCCTTGAGCTTGTGGACCACGTACGGTCGGAGGACTTCGACGTCGCGGTGTCGTACCGCATGCCGGTCGATCACGGCTTCGTTCAGATGTGGGAAGCAGTCCTCGGCGATTTCAAATCCGTCCCGATCCTGCCGATCTTCGTGAACGCCGCCGCACCTCCCGTGCCGACCTACCGTCGGGCCCGGCAATTCGGTGAATCCGTCGGACGTTTTGCGATGCGCTCCGGCAAACGGGTGCTGTTCGCCGCGTCGGGCGGCCTGTCGCACGATCCGCCGTTGCCGTCGATTAAGGACGCCCCACCGGAGATCCGCGAGCGCTTGATCAACGGACGCAATCCGACCGCGGACGCCAAGGAGGCGCGCGAGAAGCGCGTGCTCGAGGCGGGCGTTCTCGCCGAAGCCGGCAAGGGACCCTGCAAGCCGCTCAATCCGGAATGGGACGAAGAATTCATGGAGATTCTGCGTAGCGGGCAGATCTGGCGGGCCGACGCGCTCGACACCGACAAGGTGCGCGAGGCGGCGGGCCGCGGCGCCAACGAAGTCCTCGCTTGGGTTGCCGCCTTCAGCGCGTTTTCCACGGGCGGCCACTTCACCATGGAGCAGGAATTCTACGAAGCTATCCCCGGCTGGATTGCTGGCATGGCGATGATGGCGGCAAGGCAAGCAGACACCTCTCACTGAGAATCTACCCGGGCAAATGCGGCGAGCAACCGCGGAGGCTGACATGGCATATGAAACAGACGTGCTCATCATCGGAGCCGGCCCGACCGGCTCGACGACTGCCCTTGCCGTCGCGAATTGCGGGGTGCGCTGTCATATCGTGTCGCGCGGCAATTGGATGGCCGATAGCCCGCGCGCTCACATCACGAACCAGCGCGCGAACGAAGTCTTCCGGGATCTCGGAATCTCGGAGGACGTCGCCCGCTACGCGAGCCCTTGGGAGCAGATGGGCGACACGACCTTCACCACCAGCCTCGCCGGACCCGAACTGATCCGGATGCGGACATGGGGGACCGGTGACGACCGCCGGGGCGACTACCTGCGCGCGAGTCCGTGCGGCATGGTGGACATCATCCAGCCGCTGCTCGAGCCGATCCTGTTCCAGAAGGCGGCCGAGAAGGGCGCGACGTTCGCTTTCAACACCGAATACGTCCGTCATGAGCAGGACGCCGAGGGCGTCACTGCCACGCTGCGCGATCGGTTGGACGGACGGGAGTTCGCCGTCCGGGCGCGCTACATGGTCGGCGCCGACGGCGCGAGATCGTCCGTGGTCGAGCATCTCGAGCTTCCCATCGAAGGCCGCATGGCGCGTGCGGGCACCGTCTACACGATCTTCAACGCCGACCTCTCCAGATACAGCAAACATCGTCCCAGCATCCTGAACTGGATTGTCACGCCGGACGCGAGTTTTGGCGAGATCGGCATGGGCCTTCTCCGTGCCGTGCGGCCGTGGACGCAATGGATCGCCGGATGGGGGTTCGACATCAACAAGGGGGATCCGGATCTCTCCGAGAGCAACGTGCGCGAAAAGATCGGGATCCTGATCGGCGATCCGGCGATCAAACCCGACATCGTCAGGACGTCGGTCTGGTACATCAACCAAGCGTACGTGACGCAGTATTCGAAGGGGCGCGTTTTGTGCGGAGGGGACGCCGTCCATCGCCATCCGCCGTCGAGCGGTCTGGGCAACAACACCTGCGTGCAGGACGGTCACAACCTCGGTTGGAAGCTCGCCTACGCCGTCAAGGGCTGGGCCGGCCCGAAGCTTCTGGAAAGCTATTCGCAGGAAAGGGCGCCTGTCGGAAAGCAGGTTGTGCTGCGGGCCAACCAGTCGCGGCTTGACTACGCGCCTCTGAACGCCTGCTTTCGGGTCCAGGGCGCGGAGAATCCGGTGGCGGCTGGCATCGCGCGCTTCCGCGATCCGGGACCGGAAGGTGTTGCGGCCCGCAAAGCCGCCCAGGCAGCGCTCGACCTCAAGCAGACCGAGTTCAACGCCCAAGGCGTCGAGATGAACCAGCGGTACGAATCCTCTGCCGTCATTCCGGACGAGGGGGCGAAGCCGGAAGAATGGCGGCGCGACCGCGACCTCTACAATCAGCCGACGACGCGACCGGGCGCCAAGATTCCGCACGCATGGTTCGTCGGTCCGGACGGAACGCGCATGTCGACGCTGGACGTCACCGGGAAGGGTCTCTTCACCGTCGTGACCGGCCTCGCCGGCACCGCTTGGAAGGATGCGGTTCGCAGCCACCTGCCGTTCTTGCGGATCGTCGTGACCGGCTCGCCCGAAGCGCAGGACCTGTACTGCGAGTGGCAGCGCGTCCGCGAAATCGAAGAAGCTGGAGCCCTGCTTGTGCGACCGGACGGAGTGGTGGCCTGGCGCGATAAGGAAGGAACGCCCGACCCCGGGGATGCCGAGGAGAAGCTGAGTGCGGCAATCCGCGCCGTTCTCGACCTTCCGAGTCTTTCCGCCCTTCCGCGCGAGTAGCAGTCCGAACAATCCAAACCCAGCGGCACGCCGCTGTTCGTCTGACAACCAGCCAGCGAGACACAGTCATGAGTGACACTAGACCTGCAAACTTTTCGAGCGTCTGGGCCGATCTGAGGGGCGTTTCCTTCAAGCAGCACTATATCGACGCCGGCGGAATCCGGACCCGCTGCATAGAGTCCGGCGACCCGTCCAAGCCGCTGGTCCTGGCGCTGCACGGCGTCGGCGGCCACGCCGAGGCGTACTCAAGAAACTTCGGACCGCATGCCGATCATTTCTGGTTTGTCGCCATCGACATGCTCGGCCACGGTTGGACCGACAAGCCCGCGATCGACTACCAGGTGAAGGACTACGCGGACCACGTGCTCGCGGTCCTCAAGGCCCTCGGCAAGGAAAAGGCGATGATCAGTGGTGAATCGCTCGGCGGCTGGGTCGCGACCTATCTTGCCGTCCATCGTCCCGCCGCAGTCGAGAAGCTCGTTCTCAATACGGCGGGCGGCTGGACCGCCCACCCGCAGGTCATGGAGAGGCTGAAAAGCCTTTCCAATCAAGCGGCGTCGGACCCTTCCTGGGAACGCATCAAGACGCGCCTCGAATTCCTGATGTGCGACAAGTCCATGGTTTCGGACGACCTGATCGAGACCCGCAGGGCGATCTACAACCAATCGGGCTTCGCCGACACCATGAAGCGGATCATGTGCCTGCAGGAGATGGAGATCCGGCGGCCCAACATGATCACCGCCGAGCAGTACCGTTCGATCAAGGCGCCGACGATGGTCGTCTGGACGTCGCACGACCCGACCGCGACGCCGGAAGAAGGCAAGCAGATCGCGGACATGATCCCGGGCTCGAAATTCGTCGTCATGAATCGCTGCGGCCACTGGCCTCAATTCGAGGATGCAGAGCAATTCAACCGCCTCCAGATCGAATTCCTCCAGACCGGCAAATAGGATTCTTCAGATGAAGCAGCAGAATAAACATAGCGAACTCGCCGCCCGGATTCGCGCCGCCTACGCCGGCACGCCGATCGCCCCCATCCGACCGCAGTTGGCCGAGCTCGACGTCGACGCCGCCTACGCCATCCAGCAGGAGAATACGGCTCACTGGGAAAATGAAGGCCGGCGCGTGGTCGGTAGCAAGATCGGGCTGACCTCCCGCGCGGTGCAGAAGCAGCTCGGCGTCGATCGCCCCCAACTTCGGTGTTCTCTTCGCCGACATGATCGTGCCGGGCGGTGGCATCTCGCTCGACGGCAGGCGTTGGCTATCCTGTCGACCGGATTTCTTTCTGCCGGTGCGCGTGCTCTCGCGCCTGTTCCGCCGCCTGTTCCTCGACAAGCTCATCACCGCGCACGCGGTCGGCCGCCTCAAGTTCTTCGGCGACCATGCGGCGCTCGTCGACTCGCAAGCCTTCACCACATA
>DATHHS010000163.1:0-14105 GCA_035317085.1 Burkholderiales bacterium | reverse complement strand
GCGTTTTTCGGATCGAGTCCGAGGACGAGCGCGCGAACTATGTCCCGCAACTGACGGTGCGCCTTGGCCTCGCCCGCCGAACCGCCATGGAAGAATTGATCGCCCAAGGCCGTGTTGAAACTGGCAGCGAGCATCAGGTCGGCGACCGTCTCGGGGACGGCGGCAGCGAGCACCCGGCCCAGCTGTTGCTCGGCGCGCAGATAGGCGGCGATCACGGAAGTCGAACGCCCCGGTCCCATGGAGCGCTCCTTCATCATGTTGCGTACGCGCGCCAGCAGTTCCTGGTCGGCGAAAAGCGAGCAGATCAGCGGCACGATCCGGTAGTGAAAAGCGAACGCGCTCTGGAGTACGCGCTCGAGATTCTTCTGCACCGTGTTCTGCCCGACCTGCAGGGGCAGGCTATGCAGCACATCAGGGAAATCGCCGAGTTGATGCAGCACCACCGAGAGAATCAACTCCGCCTTGTCGCCGAAGTGATTGTAGAGCGCGCCCTCGGCGACATTTGCCGCTCGCGCGATGTCCCGCGTGGTGACGCAACCCAGGCCCCGCGCGCCGAGCAAGCGTTCGGTCGCAGCGATGAGCTTTTCCTTCTGGTCTATCGCCGGGAGGCGGGAATTGACGCGGACTGCGGCGGGCCTTGCCATGCGGGATCGGGGCGAAAGTGAGGATTAATTGAGCAAACGCTCACGCATTATGAGCAAGTGCTCAAAGAAAATCAAGCCGCGCTCAAAAAGCGGCCACTGCGACGCCCTACGACGATCGAAGTCAGGCGGCCGGAGGCGCCGCCATTCGCCTACCCTACCGCGTCACTTGGGAGGCAGCGGCGCCTGGATGTAAGGTTGCTTGGGTTCCTTGTCGGGCGACAGATAAGGCTGCGCCGGCTGGCCTGCCGGGCCCAGACTCTTGATGTACTGATACATGGCCCGCAGGTCCTGCTCCGTCGTCTCCTTCATGCTCCACCACGGCATGGGCGGGCGGGGCTTGAATGTTTTAATGTACGTGATCCATTGTTCCTCGGTCATCGCGGGCACGGTGAGACGCAAATTGGATGCGTAGGTCGTGCCCCAAGGCCCGCGCCACCCCTGCGGCCCGCTCCCCAGCAGCCAGTCCTTCTCCGGGACGTTACCCTCCTTCGGGGCATAGCCTGCGGTGTGACAATTGTTGCAGTGGCCGGTCAGCACCATATAGCGGCCGCGCTCGATCTGCGCAGCGCCCTGCGCCTGCGCGCCGAATGACGCAAGCATCAGCATGAATGCGGCGATTGATCCCAACAGTTCCCGGTTCTGGTGCATGAGCCCCTCCTGACCTCCTACATTGAACTCAATTCAGGCCGCAACGCGCTTCTTCTGTTTTTGCTGCGCCGCCTTGACGTGCATCGAGGCGTAGGCGCCGTGCGCAGCGGCTTCCGCGTCGCCGACGTGAACCTTCATGCCCATGTCGGAGAGCACCGAGCCGAGCGCCGACAGGCACAGCATCACGTTGTCCGGCCGACAGGAGTAACCCATGATGCCGATGCGCCAGATTTTTCCGGCAAGAGGGCCCAGCCCCGCGCCGATCTCGATGCTGAATTCGTTCAGCAGAGTCTTCCTCACTTCGGCTTCGTTCACACCCTCGGGGCAGCGCACCGCGTTCATCTGCGGCAACTGGTACTGTTCCTTCACCAGGAACTTGAGGCCCATCGCCTCGAGCCCGGCTTTCAAGGCGTTGTGATGGCGCTGGTGGCGCGCCCAGGAGTTTTCCATGCCTTCCTCGCGCAGCAACAGCAGCGCTTCGTGCAGGCCGAAAAGGGAATTGGTCGGCGCGGTGTGGTGATAGGTGCGATTGGATGCACCCCAGTAGCCGAGCAACAAATTCATGTCCATGAACCAGGAGCGGATCTTGTCCTTGCGCGCTTTGACGTAATCAACCACGCGCTCGGAAAAGGACACCGGCGACAGCCCGGGCGTGCAGGAGAGACACTTCTGGCTCGCCGAGTAAATCGCGTCGATCTTCCACTCGTCCGTCTTCACGGGGGAGCCGCCTAGCGTGGTGACCGCGTCTACGATCGCGAGCGCATCGTACTTGTGCGCGATCTCGACCAGCGTCTTCGCGTCCGACTGCACGCCAGTGGAAGTCTCGCCGTGCACGAAAGCGACCACACGCACGTCGCGGTTTTTCTTCAGCGCATCTTCCAGTTTGTGCGGATCGACCGGGGAACCCCACTCGTCCTCGACCAGGATGGCCTTGCCGCCGGCGCGCTCGACGTTTTCGATCATGCGGCCGCCGAATACGCCGTTCTTGCACACGATGACCTTGTCGCCGGGGGCGACGAGGTTGACGAAAGAGAATTCCATGCCGACCGAGCCCGGCCCCGAGATCGGGAACGTCAGCGGGTTCTTCGTCTGATAGACGTAGCGCAAGAGCCCCTTCAATTCCTCCATCATCTCGACGAAGACAGGGTCGAGATAGCCGATCGCCGGCTGGCTCATGGTGGTGAGCACGCGCGGATGGATTTCAGTCGGCCCCGGGCCCAGGAGTGTGCGCTGCGGAGGATGGAACGAGCTGATGCGCTTGGCGGGAGCGAAATCGTTCATGACTTCCTTTCCAGAAACAGTCGATCCGTACAGATGATCGTCGGGACGAGATTTCACCTTGACGGGCTTCTTGGCGTGGGCTTCGTTCAGCACTTCGACCGCCGCGATTTTACCGTCGGTGACGTGTTCGACTTCCATTGCCCAACGCGCCGGCACGTAACCGAACTTGATCCAGTTGTTGACCACCGCGCGGTCGAGCTGAAACGCGCGGGCGACTTCTGCTTGGCTACCGAAGATCTCGACGAGGCGGGCGGCGCAGTTCATGTTTGAAGCAAAAGCCTAGCATGTCAAAATTATTTTGACAATCGTCCTTTTGATTCACTAGTGAATTGAGGAATGGCTAGCCGCGAACCGCGGACACCTCATTCACGAATCCGGCGACGTCATCCAGCACCGGAGCAAGACCGCGCAAGGGCGAAGCGAGCGCGCCGAGGATCGTGCGGTGGCCCAGATCCGGATACACGATCAACCTCGCCTGCGCTCCGTTCTCGCGCAAGCGCGCGGCAAGCCGCGGGCCGTTACCCGGATCGACCACGTCGTCGTCCTTGCCCGTGGCGAGCAGCGCCGGGGGCGATGTGGAACTGGCGAAGTGGATGGGCTGGGTCGCGATCGGCGTGTCGGGATAGCCGAACACCAGTCTGCTGACGGGTTCGCGGATTGGCAAAAAATCGTAAGGCCCGGCCAATCCGACCAGCCCGCGAACGCGTCGCGGATCGACTCCAGCGGCACGGAGATATTCCTGATCGAGCGCCAGCATCGCCGCGTTGTAGGCGCCGGCGGAATGTCCCATGAGAAACACGCGCTGCGGGTCGCCGCCGAATGCCGCGATGTGCTCGAATGTCCAGCGCACGGCTTGAGCGCAGTCTTCGAGAAACCGGGGAAAGCGCACTTCAGGGTAGAGCCGATAGTCGGGCAGTACGGCGACGAAACCCTTCGAAGCGAGCGCCTCGCCGACAAACAGGTAGTCGCCGCGGTCGCCGCTGTCCCAGTTGCCGCCGTAGAAGAAAACCACCACCGGAGCGGGGCCGGGCTGCTCTGCGGGCCGATACACGTCGAGGCGATTGCGGACGTGCCGACCATAGTCGATGCCGGTGCTGGCGCGATACGTCGCCGACGGCGTCCAGAAGTTGATGAGCGACAGGGGCGAGCAACCCGCAAGCAACGTGGTCCCGCCTCCGAGCATCGAGCCCAAGAAATGCCTTCGCGGCACGCGGCAAGCCCTAATCGAGACGCATCCCGATCCGCCTGATCACACCGCCGAAGCGCTCGTGCTCCTCGCGAAGGAGCTTCGCGTACTGCTCGGGCGTCGTGCCCGCCGGCTCCATGCCGACAGCGCCCATGCGCTCGACGACATCAGGGGCGCGGACCGCGTCGTTCACCGCCTTGTTCAATCGCGCGACGATCTCGGGTGGCGTGCGCGCCGCTACGAACACGCCGAGCGGCGCGGCCATGTCGAATCCTGGGTCCACGGTCTCGGCAACGGTCGGGATCTCGGGCGTGAGCGTTGAGCGTTTCAGCATACTGAAAGCGAGCACGCGTAGCCGCCCGCTCTTGATCGCCCCTGCAGCGGCGGGGTATCCGATGAAGCCGAGCTTGACGTCGCCTGCGATCATCGCCGGGACTGACTGCCCCGCGCCTTTGAACGGAACATGGGTGAAGTCGACGCCCATGTCCGCTTTGAACAATTCCATCGTGAGGTGATGGATCGAGCCGTTACCCGAGGAGGCGTAAGGCATCGGTTCTTTTTCCGATTTCGCGAACGTGACCAGTTCGGCGAGCGAATTGACGGGCACCGACGGGTGCACCACCAGCCACATCGGCACCACCACCGCAAGCGATACGGGCCGAAGATCCAGGAACGGATCGTAGGGCAGAGACTTGAAGAGGTGTGGCGCCGTCGTGACGACGCTGCTGTCGCTGACGAGGACGGTGTAGCCGTCGGGCGCGGACTTCGCGGTGAGATCGGCGGCGACCGTACTCCCTGCTCCAGGACGGTTCTCGACGACGAACTGCTGCCCGAAGGCCTCGCTCCACTTTGCCGCGAGCATGCGCGCGAGGGTGTCCGGGTTGCCGCCCGGGGCGAGCCCCACCAGAACGCGCACCGGCTTTTGCGGCCAGAGCGCTTGCGCGAACACCGCTCCGTGCCACGCGGCGGCGATCGTTGCCAACAGAAATGCGAAACGCTTCATTGGAAGCAGAAGACTAGCTCAAGTCTCGGAGTGTATGCGCAGCAGGTTCGGAATCGTCTCCGGCGGCCGGCGGCCGAACCCGCACTCTGCGGCGATGCCGAAGTCGCTCGCATACTTCGCCGCCGCGGCGACGCGACGGCGCGTTCCTTCGACGCCGTCGGAGTCGTGCACCAGCCCGAGGAAAAGCTTGGTCTCGCGACGCAAGTTCAGATCCTGCAGCGGCGCGAAATAGGCTTCGTCGCTGCGCTCCACGGGGACCGGCATGTGAATGTAGGCGAGCGGCCGGTCGATTCTTTCGACGAGCCGGTTGTGGACTTCAACCATGTTCGCCGCGCTTTCAGGCTCTTTCCAATGGCGGCCGCCGTAACTCCCGTAGCACAGGTGCACGCCCAGCTCGACGTCGCGCGGGACCCGGTCGCAATGGAGGGCCAGCCGCTCGATGACGCCCGCCTTCACCTCGGAGAACCAGGCATGACGCACGCCTTCCCACTGGCCCATCTCGGTCGAGACGTCCCATTGAATGGCCAGGTCTTGGTGCGGGATCGCTTCGCAGATCTCGTCCACCTCCCGGAAAAGCTGCGTGCGGTAGATCGGCTCGACGAGCGCGTGATGTTCGTAGACGACGTGCGCGTTCAGGAATGCAGCGGTGGTCGGCAGCGAAACCTGGAAGCGCAGGTGCTTGGAGACGGCCCCCTGTTCACGCAAGCCGCAAAGGACCTTGTAGGAATCGACCGCCGCTTCCGGATACCCGAGTCTTCCGATCTGGACGTCCTCCACACGCACCCCCGTCTTGAGGCGCATGCGGGGAGGTGGCGGCGCACCGCGCGGGACAATAGCGCTGCCTTTCCAGGTACGCGTGCCTTCGGTGGGGTGGGTGATGCGCCCGCCAGCGGCGACTTCCTCAGGGTCGTCCTCGAACGCGGGATTCCCTTCGAGCACGAAGCGCAGCCGCGCGACCCAGGACGTCCGCTCGCCCGTTTCGCCGTCCGGAATGCGGCTCATCCGGGCGCCCAGCAGCCGCCCCGCCGTACGGAAGACCGTCTCGGCATCGCGCAGGCCCACGCTGCCGACCAATAATACTTCGCGAGCCGGGCCCGTAGTCATGCCGGAGCTGCTGGTTCGAGCAAACGCATGGTAGCCGCTACTACACAGCATGCGCCGCAGTTTGGCAACCGGCGAACTCTCGCGCTCGCCAGGGCTCTCTAGAGCGCGTGTTTTTCGGCTGAAGTTTCGTCCGCTCTCGACGCGAACGCACGCGCCGGACCGACGCGGCCTACAAGCGGCAGCTTCAGCGAGGGATCGAACGGATTGATGCCGAAGCTCAAGCCCAGGAGGTTCACTTCGAAGCCCTCGACCGCGCTCGCGGTAAAACCGGCGAGGCCGAAGAGCGAGAACTGGAAACCGCGCCCGCTCGGCGCGGAGCCGACCAGTTTCATCCCGGAATAGTCCTTGCCGATCGCAGTCGGCGGCAGATCCACTTCGAGCTCGGGTACGGCGCGCAGCACCCACGCGGTAAAGGTGTTGGAGTTCGGCCCGGGCCACAGGGTGTACTCGTCCGCCCAGGGATAGGCATGCGCGGCCTTGTCGATGCGCGCGATCAGTTCTTCGACCCCTGCCCCGCGCTTTTCCGCGATCAGCTCAGGCTCTGCGCCGAACCAGCGTGCATCGGGCGCACGGTGCCGCACCACGAGCGCTGTGTCCTGCGAGCGCAGGCGCCAGCCGATGATTTCGTAGACGGTGTAGTCCCTTGCGGCCGCCGGCTTCACGGCGATCCAGGTGTGGACGCCGAAAACTCCGCGCCAGCCGATGACGCGGGCCGCGTAGACCTGAACAATCGCCTCGCGGTTGATCGACGGGTCGGGAGCGAGGCCCACCGGTTCCTGGCTCGCGCTGCGCCAATCCTGCGCGGTCACTCGCCCCACCATCGCGACGGCGAGCGCGACCACGCCTGCGACCACGAGATAACCGACAGTGCCCACGCGACGCCTCATTGATCTTTCATTGCCTGTTTTACAAATAGAGTGTGACGGCTTCATTTCGTTCAACGAGGCCGAAGAGCAGGAGTTGACGGCGCGGGCGGCGACGGCAAGAGCGACCATTCCAGTTTGCGGCGTTCTAGTCGAACGCCTTGTCGCCTTCGCCCGACACCTTACCGATCGCACGCACGGCAGCGAAATCGAAGAGCTTCCGGTCCATGAGATGCGAGGGCACGAGGTCCGAGAGTGCCCGGAACATCGAGTCCACCCGCCCCGGATGGCGCTTCTCCCACTCGTGCAGCATCTCTTTGACCTGCTTTCGCTGCAGGGTGGGCTGCGAACCGCACAGGTCGCAGGGAATGATCGGGAACCCCTTGATCTCAGCGTAGGCTTCGAGATCTTTTTCCGCCACGTAGGCGAGCGGCCGGATTACGACGTGGTTGCCGTCGTCGGACTGGAGTTTGGGCGACATGGCTTTCATCTTGCCGCCGAAGAAAAGATTCAGGAAGAAGGTCTCGAGGATGTCGTCGCGGTGGTGGCCGAGCGCGATCTTGGTCGCGCCCAACTCGCGCGCGACGCGATAGAGGACGCCGCGACGCAGCCGCGAGCACAGGCCGCACATCGTTTCGCCTTCGGGGACGACGCGCTTCACCACGGAATAGGTGTCCTGAACCTCGATGCGAAAGGGAACGCCGAGCGACTTGAGGTAATCGGGCAGAACGTGCTCAGGGTAACCGGGATGGCGTTGATCCAGATTGACGGCGATGAGCTCGAACGAGACCGGTGCGCGTTCGCGCAGCTTCGTGAGCACGTCGAGCAGCCCGTAGCTGTCCTTGCCTCCGGAGAGGCACACCATGACACGGTCGCCCGCGCGGATCATGTCGTAGTCGCCGATCGCCTGGCCGGCGAGCCGGCACAGGCGCTTCTCGAGCTTTCCCGCCTCGAACTGCTCCTTGCGCGTGAATTGGATTTTTTCCGGGGCGTTCATTTGAAGGTTTCCGACCAACGATCCGTGGTTCAAAGATTGATGCTCCTGCCGCCGTCGACGGCGATGATCTGCCCCGTCACGTAGGGCGCTTCGCCAACGAGATAGTACACGGCGCGGGCGATGTCCTCGGGTTCGCCCGTGCGCTTCAACAAGGTGTGCGACACGATGCGCTGGCGCGTCAAGTCGTCCCAAGAGCCGTCCTCCGGCCAGACGATCGCCCCCGGGGCAACACCGTTGACGCGCACCTCGGGCGCGAGCTCGCGCGCAAGCGAGCGCGTCAGGCCCACGAGGCCTGTCTTGGCGATCGAGTAGACGACGTAGTTCTTCAGCGGCCGCTCCGCGTGGATGTCGGTGATATTGACGATCGCGCCTCCGGTCTTCTTCAGGTGCGGCGCGGCCGCCTGCGAGAGAAACAGCGGCGCCCGCAGGTTCGCGCCGATCAAGCTGTCCCAGTTCGCCTGCGTGATCTCGCCGACCGGTGTCGGGAAAAAAGCCGACGCGTTGTTGATAAGCGCATCCAGCCGCTCGAAGCGGCCGAGGGTGTTCCTCACGATTTCGGAGAGGCCTGCGACATCCAGCAAATCGGCCTGCACCAGCGCCACGGAATCGGCGCGTGCCGCGTTCAGTTCCACGCGCAACGCCCTCGCCTCGCGCTCCGATCCCCGGTAGTGCAGCATCAGGTTCGCGCCTTCGCGGTGCAGGCGGCGTGCGATCGCCGCGCCGACGCGTTTCGCGCCGCCGGTAACGAGCACAACTTTCCCTGAAAGCGCTTCGGCCATGGCCTAGAATGATACCGGAATACTCTTTGCGTTCCCGATATGCCGCTCCCCGAACCCACGCCCGACGCGCGCGAGCACAGCGATCGCGTCGCGGAGCATATTCGCGGCGAAATCGCGGCGAGCGCCGGGTGGATCAGCTTCGCCCGCTACATGGAGCTCGCGCTCTACGCTCCGGGCCTGGGCTACTACAGCGCCGGCGCAAAGAAACTCGGCAAGGCCGGGGATTTCGTCACGGCGCCGGAGATCTCGCCGCTATACGGTCAGACGCTCGCGCGGCAGGTGATGCAGGTGCTGGAGGCGGGATTCGACGAGATACTCGAAGTCGGCGCGGGTAGCGGCGCGCTCGCAGCGACGCTCCTCGAGGAACTGGAGCACTCCGGAAAGGTGCCGCGCAGCTATCTGATTCTCGAGCTCTCGGCCGATCTGCGCGAGCGCAGCCGCGACACGCTTGCGGCAAAGGTGCCGCACTTGCTCGAGCGCGTGGCATGGCTCAATCGCCTGCCTCCCGCTTTTTCCGGCGTGGTCCTCGGCAATGAAGTGCTGGATGCGATGCCCGTGCACGTGGTCCGCATGCAGGGCGGAAAGATCGAGGAAGGCGGCGTGGGCGTCCGCGACGACCGCTTCCACTGGTCCTGGCGACTGGCCGCGGGCGAGCCGCTCGAAGCCGCGCGTTCGCTCAAGCTTCCGGAGGGCTTTCGCACCGAGATCCAGTTGGCTGCGCGGGGCTTCGTGCGCTCGCTCGCAGGCGTCCTGGAAAAAGGCGTGGCGCTCTTCGTCGATTACGGTTTCCCGCAAAAGGAGTATTACCATCCGCAGCGAAAGGAGGGGACGCTCATGTGCCATTACCGCCATTACGCGCATGCCGATCCCTTTTTCCTCCCGGGGCTGCAGGACATCACCAGCCACGTCGACTTCAGCGCCATTGCCGCGGCCGCACGCGAGGGCGGGCTGGAAGCCGCTGGCTACACGAGCCAGGCGCAGTTTCTCGTGAACTGCGGCATCACCGAGGTGATGTCGCGCACGCCGCCGGAGGACGCGAGTGTTTTTCTACCGCTCGCCAACCAGGCGAACCGCCTGATGAGCCCGGCTGAGATGGGAGAGCTCTTCAAGGTGATCGCGCTCACGCGGGGATTTTCGAAGCCCCTCGCGGGCTTCGAGGAAGGCGACCGCCGACAATCGTTGTAAGCAGACACGCTGTAAGGTATACCCCGTTGGCCCCGACCAAGTCGGGTCGGGCGAACAGCGTAAAGGAGGTGCCATGGAAGCAGGGCAGCAGAACCGGATGGACTGGGTGAAAATCCACCCGCTCGTCGTCCGCATCACTCACTGGATCAACGCGTTCGCCATCCTCATCATGGTGACGAGCGGCTGGCGCATCTACAACGCGTCGCCATTTTTTCCCTTCCGGATCCCGAGCGACCTGACCCTGGGCGGCTGGCTTGCCGGCGCGCTGCAATGGCACTTCGCCGCCTTGTGGCTGCTGGTCGTGAACGGCATCGTCTACGTGAGCTACGGGATCGTCTCGGGGCACTTCAGGAGAAAGCTCCTGCCGATCACGCCGCGGGCAATATTCCGCGACGTGCGGGAGGCGCTGCGCGGCAAGCTGGCGCACGAGGACCTCTCTGTATACAACGCCGCACAGCGCGCGGCCTATCTCGCGATTATCGCGTGCGGGATCGTTCTGGTCCTCTCGGGCCTGGCGATCTGGAAACCGGTTCAGCTGCAGGAAATCACCGCGATTTTCGGAGGGTATGAGGGTGCGCGCATCGTGCATTTTCTCGCGATGGCGCTGCTCGTATTCATCGTGCTCACGCACATCGTCATGGTAATTCTCGTTCCGCGAACCTTGCCGACGATGTTTACCGGCCGCACCAGGAGGGCGTCATGAAGAAACGGACGATGGAAACGAGCTTGGTCGATCATTCGCCGAAACTCATCCGCTCGATCGAGCGCAGGCTCTTCCTCAGACAGGGACTCTCCCTCGGCGCGCTCGTGCTGCTGTCGGGCTGCGATATCACCGACGACGAGAGCGTGCAGACCGTGCTCCAGGGAATGTCCCGATGGAACGACCGCGCTCAAGGCTGGCTCTTCAGCCAGAGCAAGCTCGCGCCGGAATTTCCAGAAAGCGCGATCACCAAGCCCTTTCCCTTCAACGCCTTCTACAGCGAGGACGAGGTCACGCTGGTGGACGGCAAGGACTACAAGCTCGAGCTCGAAGGCATGATCCGCGAGAAAAAACCCTGGACGCTGCCCGAGCTCTACGCCCTGCCGCAGACCTCGCAGATCACGCGCCATATCTGCGTCGAGGGCTGGAGCGCGATCGGCAAATGGAGCGGCGTGAGATTTTCAGACTTCCTTGCGCGCGTCGGCGCCGACACCTCCGCGAAATACATCGGATTCAAGTGCGCCGACGACTACTACACCAGCATCGACATGGCGACCGCGCTCCATCCTCAGACGCTGCTGACCTTCCGGTTTGCAGACCAGATCCTTCCGCCGAAATACGGTTTTCCGATGAAGCTCAGGATTCCCACCAAGCTAGGCTTCAAGAACCCGAAGCACATCATGTCGATGTACGTCACCAATGAATATCCGGGCGGCTACTGGGAGGACCAGGGCTACAACTGGTTCAGCGGCAGCTGATGAAACCGCTCGAGATCCTTGCGCTGGCGGCGATCCTGGCCGCAGGCACCGGCGCCCGGGCCGCCGATGCGCCGGGCAGTCCGATGAAGATGGACGAACCCATGCACGGCGAAATGAAAAAGAAGAGCATGAAAAAAGGCGACGTGAAGAAAGCCGCCGAGAAGAAAGCGCGCGAGTTGAAGCCGATGATCGAAAAGGAAGCGGTGGGATCGGCGAAGAAATAGGCATGCCGCGCGTCGCAGCGTTCGTTTTCGCCGCCGTGTTCGCCGCCGCGCCGGCGCGCGCGCAGGACTCGGCCCGGCTGGTCGAGCAAGCGAAAAAGCGCTGGTCCGAGAGTCCGCACGGGCCGATGCTCGAACGGATTCTTCCGCCCACCTTCGGACCGCGGCAACTCCCCCAGCCGAAATCGCGCGGCGCGCAGCTCGTCATCCGGTACTGCGTGCAGTGCCACAACTTGCCCAATCCGGCGATGCACCAGGCAGAGAAATGGCCGGGTATCTTCGAGCGCATGGTGGTGCGCATGAAGGGCAAAGGCAACATGGGCGAGCTGATGCAGGAGATGATGGTGGGCGTGGAAGCACCCAGCGCGGACGAAGCGGAAACTCTGCTCGCCTATCTCCAGAACCAGAGCCAGCTACCGTTCGACCCGAAGAAATATCCCGCGGTCAATCAACCCGAGGGGCAGTCATTCAAGCTCGCCTGCCAGCAGTGCCACGTGCTGCCGGACCCACAGCGACACACCGCATCCGAATGGCCAGCAGTGGTCGCGCGCATGGAGAAGAACATGGAGTGGATGAACCGCGTTATCGGCAACCGTCACCCACCGGACGAGCCGCAACTCAAGATCGAGGAAATCAACGCATTTCTGATCAAGTACGCGCGCAAAGGCTGACCCTCACCCTACCCTCTCCCGGAGGGAGAGGGAACAATCAAGAGGGCACCGCCATGCCGCGTTTCACTGCAGGTCTTGCGCTTATCGCGTCGAACCAGCGTTTCACATTGGGGTAGGCGTTCAAGTCGGTCTTGTGCCATTCGTAACGCGAGACCCAAGGATAGCTTGCAATGTCGGCGATCGAGTATTCGCCGGCGAGATATTCTTCTTCGCCCAGGCGCCGGTCGAGCACGCCGTAGAGGCGGTCCTTCTCCTTGGTGTAGCGCTCGATCGCGTAGGGCACCTGCTCCTTCGCGGAGCGCAGAAAATGATGCACCTGGCCGAACATCGGTCCGATGTGGCCCATCTGGAACATCAGCCACTGCAGCGCCACGTACTTGCCGCGGTCCGATTTCGGCAGGAATTTTCCGGTCTTTGCGGACAGGTAGATGAGGATCGCACCCGATTCCATCATCCGGATCGGTTTCCCCTCGGGACCGTCGGGGTCGACTATCGAGGGAATCTTGCCGTTGGGATTGATCGCGACGTAGTCCGGAGCGAATTGGTCGCCCGCTCCGATATCGATCTTGTGGACATTGTAAGGAAGGCCGCATTCCTCCAGCATGACGGAAACCTTGCGGCCGTTGGGCGTACTCCAGGTATAGAGCTCGATCATTTTTTTACCTAGTGAAGCGTGCGAGCCGGGCAGTTTATCCCGAAGCCCGGTAAAGTAAAGCCATGCTGAAATGGGTCCTGGCGCTGGTGATCGCTCTCATCATACTTACCGCGCTCGCGCCGCGGCTGTCGAGATACGGGCTCGGCCGGCTGCCGGGCGACTTGACGGTGCGGTACAAAGGCAGGCTCTACTACCTGCCCTTCACGAGCACCATACTGCTTTCGCTCGCTCTCACGCTGCTCGCGCGGCTCTTCTGAGGTTGTTTCGCCGCGCCCGCGGCGAGGCGTTTTTCGAGCGCGGGGAGCTTCTTCTTCATCGCCTCGCCCACGAACATCTGCGGGTTGGAAGCCTGAAAGCCTTCCTCCCGCTCGCGGTCGCTGACGGCTTCCTTCGCCATCTCGAACGCCTCGACAAACGAGAAGGTCTCGCGCAGCGCTTCATCGTAGAGCGCCTCGCTGAACCAGGTGTAGTCGCTGTCGTACTCGCAGCCGAAGGAAGAATGAAAGGCGTCGGCGGCCGTGATGACGATGGTCGTGGCGTCCTTGAGCGGCTCGATGAACCCCCCGGAGAAGCACGCCGAGATCACGATCACCTTCCACTTGATGCCGCTGTCGGCAAGCATGCGCGCGAGCGCGCTCGGGGTGAGCTGGGCGAGCTCGAGCGGCGGCAGATCGAACGCGAGCCTGTAGTCGGGGCTGCCGTGAGTGGTGAGGTGCAACAGGACGATGTCTTCTTCGGGATTGATGGTGCTGCCCAGGTGCGCGAGGGTCTCCCGCAGGTTGCTCACCGTGGCCAGCGGATATTCCGTCAGGGTCGCGGGATTGTTGACGAGCGCAATCGACCTGCCGGCGGTGTCGAAACGCTCATCGAGCAGTTCCTTGATCGAAACCAGCTCCGAGTAAAAAGTGTCCTGCTGGCTGTTGGCTGCGACACCGACGAAATAGAGATCCACAACGCCGGGCCGCTCGGGGCTCAGCGCGGCGAGCTTCTCATCGAGCAGCCTTCCCTGCCGATGGAATATCTCCTCCTGCGTCAATCGAGGCCGCGAGGCATCGGCGGGGTCGACCCGGGCCGTGGTCCAGAGCTCGGTGCGGGGAAAAGCCGACATGAGAACCGCAAAGACAATCGCGAACAGTCCGAGCGCCAGCACCGAAGCGCGGCCGCGCCAGCCGGTGAGGACGTACTGAGTGCGCACCAGCACGGCAAGGCCCCACGCGATGAAGAGCGAGTTCGCAGTTCCTGCATAGTCTCCGATCGCGTCGAAGCCCGCTGCCAACTGGACGGCCAGGCCGGCGACCTCGAAAATGGGATCGGTCGCGACGAGCAGGACCGCGAACGCAATGGCGAGCTGCGCTTCCCGGAAAAGTCTCGCGGCGAGAAGGCAGGCACCCAGCAGGATGGGGATCTCCG
>DATHHS010000162.1:0-12250 GCA_035317085.1 Burkholderiales bacterium | reverse complement strand
CCGCCACCGCCACCGCCACCGCCACCGCCGCCACCATCACCTGCGCTGATACGCAATTGCGGTGGCGAGACGCTGCGGTCGAGTACCAGAACATCACCCGGCGAGATTCGATGAGGATTCCTGATCTGCTCCTTGTTCATGCGCCAGACTTCCGGCCAACGCCATTGATCGCTGAGGAACTTGCTGGCTATGCTCCAGAGAGTATCGCCCCGCTGAACGACGTACCGGTCCGGCGCCGTGTCTTTCACCTGCAGATCGCCCTGTGCGATCGTCAGCGAAACCGCGCCCGCCAGGGTAAGTGTGAGGAGAGCTGTGATAGACTTTTGCATGATCGCCTCGTCTAGTATTACTCGCCGCAGGCCCTATCGCAGGCCCCTATACTAGCTTCTGCAGCGGGCTTTTTATAGTCTGCATTAAATTCTGCATATAATTCATTCAATTTGCAAGTATTTATGGCGTTGCTAGACATCCTCCGCTACCCGGATCCGAAGCTTTACAAGGAAGCCGCCCCTGTGGCGGAGGTCGACGAAGCGATTCGCGCCCTGGTTCGAGACATGGCTGAAACCATGTACGCAGCACCCGGCGTGGGCCTCGCGGCGACACAGGTCGATGTGCACAAACGGGTGATCGTGGTCGATGCCTCCGAGAGGCGAAATGAACTCCTGGTGCTGATCAATCCTGAAATAGTCAGCCGCGAAGGCGCGCAATATTGCGAAGAAGGTTGCCTGTCGGTTCCCGGGATCTATGAACCGGTCGAACGCGCCGAAAAGGTCACAGTTCATGCCCTGGGTGTGGACGGAAAAACCTTCTCGCTCACCGCTGAAGGACTCCTCGCGATCTGCATTCAGCACGAACTGGATCATCTCGAAGGCAAGGTCTTCGTTGATTACTTGTCGCGTCTCAAACAACAGCGCATCAGAGCAAAACTTCAAAAACAACAGTTTCGCGAGACAGCCTGAGGCGGATTTGCGCTTTTTCCAGCTTGCTGCCCGGCGAGCGTCGGAGCGCTGCTTTTCGTGCGGGGCACGCCAGGTGCGGCTCCCGTGAAAGTCATCTTTGCGGGCACTCCCGATTTTGCGGCGCACTGCCTCGAGACGCTTCTTCGATCCCGTCATGAAGTACACGCCGTATTGACCCAACCGGATCGGCCCGCAGGGCGCGGTCTCGCACCTTTTCAGTCGCCCGTGAAGCGGCTCGCGATGGTCCGGGGCATTCAATTCGATCAACCGGCGAGTCTCAAAGCTGAAGGCGTGGAACAAGCGCTCAGCCGTCAGCGACCGGATGTAATCGTGGTCGCAGCCTACGGTTTGATTCTGCCGCCCGCGGTCCTCCAAATCCCTCGCTATGGTGCGGTGAATATTCATGCATCGCTACTGCCGCGCTGGCGTGGAGCAGCGCCGATTCAACGGGCCCTGCTCGCAGGAGATCGCGAGACCGGCATATCCATCATGCAGATGGATGTCGGGCTCGATACAGGCTCCGTGTTGCTTCAGGAAAAGATTCCGATCCTCGAGTACGACACCACGGGGATACTGCACGACAGACTTGCGGAACTCGGAGGAAAGCTCGTGGTGCAGGCCCTGAACGCGCTCGAGGCAGGGACTGTCAAGGCCATACCGCAGTCAACTGAAGGCGTGACGTACGCGGCGAAACTCGACAAGCGGGAGTCTCGCCTGGATTGGCGTGAAAGCGCAATGCAGCTGAATCGCCGGGTTCGAGCATTCAATCCCTCACCCGGCGCGGGCGCACGCCTCAAGGGTGTCGATCTCAAAATCTGGCGCTGCTCTGCAGGCGCGGGGCGAGGCGCCCCTGGGGAAGTACTGCACGCAGGTTCAGGCGGCTCGTTCGTCGTTGCCTGCGGAGAAGGCGCTGTAGTCCTCGACGAACTGCAGCGCTCCGGGGGAAAGCGCTTGCTTGCCTCGGAATTCCTCCGAGGATTTCCGCTTTCAGCCGGCGAGCGCTTCGACGCCTAGAATCGCAAGGTTGCAGCCGTCGTACGCCCCTATAATGCCCAGTAACGCCCGTAACCTTGCGCAGCGCACTCTTGCCGACTGCTTCCGCCAGCCCTTCCCTCGCGCAGGCCTTTGTCGCCGCCGGCGAAATTGTCGGACGCGTTTGCGATGGCGAGAGCCTGAATGTCGCGCTCGGTGACCTGAAGCGCCGGGTGCAGGCGCAATCTCTGGCAGCCGCGGCACAGGACCTTTGCTATAACGCCTTGCGCGGGTACGGCGTGGTGGACGTCGCTCTGGAGCGGCTCCTTGAGAAACCCATCACCGATTCCCCCTTGCGCGGCTTGCTCCTCGCTGCGCTCACGGAGCTCGCGGCGCGACCGCGGTCTGCGCATGCGGTCGTACACCAAGCGGTAGAAGCCGCCACATTGCTCGGATACTCGCGCGCCAAAGGACTGGTCAACGCCGTGATGCGCAACTTTCAGCGGCGCATGTCCGAACTGATCCCGGAGATCGAGGCAACCGAACGCGGTCGTTACCGCCATCCTCAGTGGTGGATCGACGCGGTTCGCGCCGCATACCCGAGGGAGTGGGAAGCCGTGTTACTGGAATCGAACCGGCATGCGCCGATGGTGCTTCGGGTCAACCGACGACGACTTTCGTCAAAGGCGTACGTGGAAGAACTGGAACGGGCCGGGCTTGCGGCGCGAGTACTGGAACAAGGCGCTGTGAGGCTCGATAAGCCCTGCCGGGTGGAGCAACTCCCGGGTTTCGCGGAGGGCGAGGTTTCGGTGCAGGACGCGGGGGCGCAGCGGGCGGTTCCGCTCCTGGACGTTCGCGACGGAATGCGAGTGCTGGATGCCTGTGCCGCACCGGGTGGCAAGACGGGGCATTTGCTGGAACTCGCGGATTGCGACTTGCTTGCAGTGGACGTAGATGGCACACGCGCGAAACGAATCGCTGAAAATCTTTTTCGGCTGAAGCTTACTGCCAAAATCGTGGTCGGTGACTGCCGCGAACCCGAGGATTTTTCGCAGGGGCAACTCTTCGATCGAATTCTTCTGGATGCACCCTGCTCTGCGTCAGGCGTGGTGCGGCGCCACCCCGACATCAAATGGCTACGCCGGCAGGCCGATCTGACCGAGTTCGGCCGCACTCAGGCAGAGCTGCTTGACGCCTTGTGGCAGGTACTGGCCCCCGATGGTAAATTGTTGTACGCGACGTGCTCAGTGTTTCCCGAGGAGAACGGAGTCCAAGTGCGGGAATTCCTTCTGCGCCATCCTGAAGCTGAAATGCTTCCGCTCCCCGGGCTCGCCCGGCCGGGCGAACCTGGAGAGGCTCCCGCCGCCCGTCTAGCGCCCCTTCCTGACGGTCAGATCCTGCCGAGCGCCGATAGCGACGGCTTCTTTTACGCCTTGCTGGGAAAACCCGGCGACCAAGCCCGGTTATGAATGTGATCTTCAGACGATTGGCTGCGGCGCTCGCACTGTGCATCGTTTCGTCAGCGTGCTTGGTCTCGCCGGCGCTCGCCGACTCCATTCAGGTCAGCAATGTCGGCCTGGAGATCTCGGAGACCCGCTATCTTCTCAGCGCCGATTTTCGTCCCGAGCTGACGGCCCCGCTGCTGGAGGCGCTCAACAACGGCGTGTCACTCGGTTTTCTCCTGGAGTTCGAACTGACGCGGCGGCGCTGGTACTGGTTCAACGAGAAAACTGCCTCCGAAAGGCTGGAGTTGCGCCTGAGCTATCTTCCGTTGGCGCAGCAGTACCGGCTGTCAAGCGGGACGCTGTATCAGAATTTCGCCACGCTCGTCGACGCGCTGAGAGCGCTCGGGACGGTTCAAGGCTGGCCGGTGCTGGCGCTCGATCAGATCGAAAACGGTCGAACCTATATTGCCTCCGTGCGCCTGCGTCTGGACCCGGCCCAGCTGCCGACGCCATTCCGCGTAAGCGCGGTAACCAAGCGCGAGTGGACGCTCGCATCCGACTGGAAGCGGTTCCAATTCACGCCGCTCGCTCCGGTGCAGGAGGCGCGATGACTTACGTACTGATCGCCAGCACCGCGCTCGGCGGCATCCTGCTGTTCCTGCTCGCAGCGGCGACTGCCAATTCGCCGTTATTCGCCGAACATTATCCTCTTCTCCTCGGGCTGAACGCGGCGATCGCACTGGCGCTCCTCGGGCTCGTGGTCTACCAGCTGGTGGTTCTGGTTCGACAGCGCCGGACCAAAGTGTTCGGCTCGTTGCTCACCTCCCGGGTGCTCGTCATGTTTGCCCTGGTCGGGGTCATCCCCGGGTTGCTCGTGTACACCGTGTCGCTGCAGTTTCTCGCGAAGAGCATCGAATCGTGGTTTGACGTGCGGGTTGAACGAGCGCTGGAAGGAGGGCTTAACCTCGGGCGGGCGGCGCTTGACGTGATGTTGAATGAGTTGCTTCTGAAAGCCCACGTGATGGCGCTCGATCTTGCCGAAACACCGAGGCGCGAGCAAGCAGCGATGCTCGGTCGTTTGCGTGAGCAGGCCTATGTCGAAGAGGCGCTGCTCATGACCGAAGGAGGGCAGGTGCTGGCGAGCGCGAGCCGCAAGCCGGAAAAACCCATGCCGCCCGATCCTGGCGCGCAGGCGCTGCGTGATGCACGGCAGCTGCGCGGCTACAGTGCAGTCGAAGCGGTGGGAGACAAAGGCCTTCTGCTCCGGGTGATCGTGTCCTTGGACCGAACGAGGAGCCCCGAGGAACCCCGCCTGCTGCAGCTCACACTCTGGGTGCCGCAGGCGCTCGCGGAGCAGGGCGAATCGGTACAGAGCGCGTACCGCGCATACAAGGAGCTCTCGTTGTCCCGCCAGGGTCTCAAGGAGATCTACATCCTCACCCTGACCTTGACGCTTTTACTTGCACTACTCTCGGCGATCGCGCTGGCGATCCTGCTGTCACGCCGCTTGTCGACCCCGCTTGCCGTGCTCGCCGAAGGCACACAAGCCGTCGCGCGCGGTGATTTTTCGCGTCGCGCTCCGGTGACGAGCCGCGACGAGCTGGGCATACTCACCCAGTCGTTCAACAGCATGACGCGCCAATTGGGCGAAGCGCGCGGCGCTGCCCAACTCAATCAGACGCAGCTCGAAACCGCCAAGGCGTACCTGGAAAGCATCCTCGCCAACCTGTCGGCGGGGGTGCTCGTCTTTGACCGTGAGCTGGTCCTGCGTATCGCCAACAACGGGGCCGGAAGCATCTTGCACGAGAACGTCGCCGCCCTGATAGGACTGAATCTCGAGAATTGGCATGCGCTGCCGGAATTTGCCCGCATGCTGCGCGCAGAGTTTTCTCAACACGGAGACAAGGCGTGGCAGCAGCAGATCGAGATGCGCGACCGTGGCGCGGTAATTCTGGTACGGGGATCGCCCTTGCCCGAATCGGGTGCGGGCGGTTACGTTGTGGTCTTCGACGACGTTACTCAACTGATTGCCGCTCAGCGGGCAACAGCCTGGGGCGAGGTCGCACGACGGCTGGCTCACGAGATCAAGAATCCGCTTACGCCGATCCAGCTTGCGGCGGAGCGCCTGCAGGCGAAACTCAGCGACAAGCTACCCGCCGAAGCGGCGCGGGCGCTCGACCACGCGACCGAAACCATCGTCGCGCAAGTAACTGCGATGAAAAACATGGTGGATGACTTCCGCGACTACGCGCGTACGCCTTTGCCGCAGCTCGAGGGCCTTGATCTGAATCGCCTGACCGAAGAAGTGCTGGCGTTATACGAGCAGTCCGGCACGCGAATTCAGACTCACCTCCAGAAAGACATTCCACTGGTGAGAGGCGACCCCAACCGCCTGCGGCAGGTGATCCACAATTTGCTTCAAAATGCCCAGGACGCGCTCTCCGGGAGCAGCGACCCCAAGATCGAGGTGTCGACCGAGCTTTCCGGTGGCCAGGTGTGGCTGCGAATCAGCGACAATGGCTGTGGTTTTCCCGAGGCGATCATCAACGGAGCCTTCGAGCCTTATGTCACTACCAAGCCCAAAGGTACGGGACTCGGCCTTGCGATCGTGAAACGGATCATCGATGAGCATCAGGGCACGATCCGGATAGAGAATCGCTCCGGAGGCGAAGGCAATCGTGGAGCGGCAGTGCGCATTTCCCTTCCGCTCGCGGCTTGATCGGCCATGGCACAGATACTGGTCGTTGACGACGAAGTCGGAATCCGGGAGCTGCTGTCGGAAATTCTTTCCGACGAGGGACACTCGGTGCAGCTTGCCGAGAACGCCACGGCGGCGCGTTCTCTGCGCGCGGGAGGACGGCCGGACCTCGTGCTGCTGGATATCTGGATGCCCGATGCAGACGGCATCACTCTTTTGAAGGAATGGGCCGCCGGAGGCCAGCTCACCATGCCGGTCATCATGATGTCGGGCCACGGCACCATCGATACCGCGGTAGAAGCGACGCGCATCGGCGCGATGGATTTCCTGGAAAAGCCGATTGCCCTGCAAAAGCTGCTCGCGACGGTGAAGCGGGCCCTGCGTGCGGGGGAGTCGAGAGCAGTGATACCGCTCAGCATCGCGAATCTCGGCCGCTCGGCGCTGCTCACCGAGTTGAAAAAGCGCCTGGCGAGAATTTCAGCCGCCGGTACGGCGGTCCTGATGCGCGGCGAGAAGGGCGTAATGCCGGAACTCTACGCCCGCTACCTGCAGCAGCCCAACACGCCTTGGATCGATGCGGCGCATGCGCTCAACGAGGCGTCTCTGGATCTGCTGCAGCAGGCTTCCGGCGGCGTGTTGTTCGTCGGGGAGCTTGCGATACTGTCCAGGAACCAGCAGAAGCACCTGGCGTTTTTCGCCGCCCGCGCCGAAAAGAACAACGTGCGGCTGGTGTCCTTTACCGCCGAGGAGCCCAGACACCTGGTGGAATCGCAGGGTTTCGACGCGGCGCTGATGCAATCGCTCGCCGGAATCATCATCGCGCTTCCGGCGCTGCGCGAGCATCCGGAGGACATCCCCGAGATCGCGACGCTCATGCTGGCGCAACTGGTGGAGACCCGCTTTTGCCCGCCGCGAAACTTTTCCACGGGCGCCCTGAATGTGCTGCGCTATTTCCCCTGGCCCGGAAACCTGGAAGACCTCGCCGCCGCGGTGCGAACCCTGGCGCTTACCAGTCTCGAAGAGGAAATCGGAGTGGGCGACGCAGAAAGAGTTCTCCCTCAGTTCGCGCGTCGCGGACCGGAAACGGATCTGTCGCTGGACCTCCCCTTGCGCGAGGCGCGCGAGGCCTTCGAGCGCTCTTACTTCGAGCATCACCTGGCCCAAACTGACGGATCCATTGCACGCGTAGCGGAACGAAGCGGCCTCGAACGCACTCACCTGTACCGCAAGCTGAAGGCGCTCGGTATTCTCGCAGGACGGAAAGAGGACTGACGTCGTCCTGGAACGCGCGGAAGGCGAGTTCAGCATAGAATGCGTCCTCTTTTGCGCCCATTCCCACTGTGAAAATCGTGATCCTCGGGGCCGGCCAGGTCGGCTCTTCCGTCGCCGAAAGTCTGGTGTCCGAAGCGAACGACATCACGGTCGTGGATATCGACGGCGCGAGGCTGCGCAACCTCCAGGATCGCCTGGATTTGCGCACGGTGCTCGGCAGCGCGGCGCACCCTTCGGTGCTCGTGGAAGCCGGCATCGAGGACTGCGACCTGATGATCGCGGTGACGCAAAGCGACGAGACCAACCTGGTCGCATGCAAGCTGGCGCAGCAATTGTTCAACGTGCCCACGCGCATCGTCCGCCTTCGGGCCACCGACTATCTTTCCAACGAGCGCGTCCTCGGCCCGGACTGCTTCGATGTGGATCTTGCGATCTGTCCCGAGCAGATCCTTACCGATTACATCGTCAAGCTCATCGAATTTCCGGAGGCGCTGCAGGTGCTCGAGTTTGCGCACGGCAAAGTGAGCCTGGTTGCCGTGCGCGCGTTTCAAGGCGGCCCGCTCGTCGGTCACCCGCTGAAAGACCTCCCAAGGCACATCCCCTCCGTAGACACGCGCATCGCCGCCATATTCCGCGGCGACAGTTCGGTCCTGCCCGAAGGAGACACGGTGATCCAGGCCGGAGACGAGGTATTTTGCCTCGCTGCGACGCAGGACATCCGCCAGGTGATGCACGAACTGCGGCGCATGGACCAGCCGGTGAAGCGGGTCATGATCGCCGGCGGCGGCAACATCGGATTGCGTCTGGCGCGAGCGCTCGAGCGCAGCTACACGATCAAGATAATCGAATACGACAAGAGGCGCTGCGAAATACTCTCAACCCGTCTCGATAAGACGCTGGTGCTGCAGGGGGACGTCACCGACGAAGGGCTGCTGGAAGCGGAGAATGTTTCGGAGACCGATCTTTTCGTGGCGGTGACCAACGATGACGAGAACAACATCATGTCGTGCCTCCTTGCCAAACGCATGGGTGCGCGCCGTGTGGTTGCTCTCATCAACCGGCGTTCCTACGTCGACCTGCTGCAGGCCGGCCAGATCGATATTGCGATTTCGCCGGCGCAAACGACGATAGGCTCGATCCTCGCCCACGTGCGCCGCGGCCACATCACCCAGGTGCACAGCCTGCGCCGCGGAGTAGCCGAAGCGCTCGAGGCGGTGGTGCATGGGGATCTCGATTCCTGCCGCTGCGTCGGCCGCAAGATCGAGGAGATCGATCTGCCCAAGGGAGCGGCCATAGCCGCACTCGTGCGCGGCGACAAGGTGATCATGGCCCACCACGACACCGTGGTGCAGGCCGAGGACCACATCATCGTCTTCGTTACCGACAAACAGCTTCTGCCCAAGGTCGAGAAACTTTTCGAAGTCAGCGTCGGCTTTGTCTGAGCCGCGTTCAGCGTCATGGTGAAGCTGCTTTCCGTTCTCAACGCGCTCGGCGTCGTGATCGTCATCTTTGCGTTCGCAATGCTGGCGCCGTTGGCCGTGGGTTTTCTGTACGACGACGCGGCGCGGCACGCCTATGGCAAGGGGGTGCTGGTCACCTTTGCGCTCGGCGCGGTGCTATGGGTTGTCACTCGCGGGAAACGTGCCGAATTGCAGCCGCGCGACGGCTTCCTGCTGGTGGCTCTGGTTTGGACCGTGCTGCCCGCGCTCGCCACCGTGCCCCTTCGGCAATACCTTTCGGAACTCAGTTTCACCGACGCCTATTTCGAGACGGTGGCGGCGGTGACTACGACCGGCGCCACCGTGCTGTCGGGGCTGGACCAGTTGCCTCCTTCGATCAACTTCTGGCGCTGCGAGCTGCAGTGGCTGGGCGGAATGGGCATCATCGTGCTTGCCGTCGCGATACTGCCGTTGCTTGGAGTGGGAGGCAGCCAGATCATGCGGGCCGAGACTCCCGGGCCCATGAAGGAGACCAAGCTCACGCCGCGTATCACCGAGACGGCCAAAGGACTGTGGCTCGTGTATGGAGTGATGACGCTGACCTGCGCCCTGGTGTTCAAGGCGGTCGGCATGAGCTGGTTCGACGCCGTCGTTCATTCGTTCTCGACCCTGAGTCTGGGCGGATTCTCGTCGCACGACGCGAGCATCGGATTCTTCAAGTCTCCCGCGATCGAGGCCGTCGCGATCTTCTTCATGGTCGTTGCGGGTGTCAATTTCGGCACCCACTTCCTTGCGCTGCGCAAGCTCAGCCTGGACCCCTACCGGCGCGATCCTGAAGCGCGCGTCTATGTCGGGTTGCTGCTGCTTTCAGTGTTCGGCATCGCCTCTTTCCTGGTCGTGAACGACGTTTATCCCTCGTTCATGACGGCGCTGCGATACAGCGCGTTCAACGTCGTTTCGGTCGCGACGACCACCGGTTTTTCCAGCACGGATTTCAACCGATGGCCGGTTTTTGCGCCGGTGTGGATGCTGTTTCTGTGCTGCTTTGCCACCTGCTCGGGCTCGACCGGCGGCGGCATCAAGATGATTCGCGCCGAGCTGATGGTTCGCCAGGCGCTGCGAGAGCTCATGTCCATCATCCATCCCCGCGCCTACCTGCCGGTAAAACTCTCCGGTCAGAGGGTGGAGAACAACATTATTTTTGCCGTGCTGGCGTTCATGCTGATCTGGGGAGGCTCGGTCATCGCCATGACGATGCTGTTGACGGCATCGGGCCTGGATATCATCACCGCTTTTTCGGCGGTGATCGTCTGCATCTGCAATACCGGGCCCGGGCTCAACCAGGTCGGGCCGGCGGCGACTTACGCAGTACTGAGCGATTTTCAGACCTGGGTATGCACCGTTGCCATGCTGATCGGACGGCTGGAGCTGTTTACGCTATTCATCGTCGTCACGCCCGCCTTCTGGAGAAGATAGGGTTTTGGGTCGCGACTGACTGACGTTCGCTACCTTTACTTGGCGCAGGTCACCATGATCTCGACCAGCATGCGCGGATCGGCCAGCTTCGCCTCGACCGTGGCGCGTGCCGGCAGATTCGCGGGATCCGCCCATGCCGTCCAGGCAATGTTCATCTCGTCGCGGTTGCGGATGTCGGTGACCCAGACGTTCGCCGAAAGGATCTTCGACTTGCCGGTGCCTGCGGTGGCGAGAATGGCGTCGATCTTTTTCAGTATTTGTTCGGTCTGTCCCCTGGCGCCTTGCGTGAGATCGTCTGCGACCTGACCTGCCACATATACGAGGCCGCCGTGCTCGACTGCGGCGCTGAACAGCTTGCCCGACGGATGGCGCTTGATGCTCACGGGTCCTCCGATTCAAGAAGGGAATTTCTGCCCACTATCCATTCGCACTATCGCGGCGGGAGGATTTTCACTTTCAGCTCGCCCAATCCCTCTATTCCGGCGAGGAGCTCATCCCCGGCTTTGGCGGCACCGACCCCGGCCGGCGTGCCGGTCATGATGAGATCGCCCGCTTCCAGGGTGTAGTACTGCGTTAGGAACTCGATCTGTTCCGGCACGCTCCAGATCATCTGGTCGATATCTGAATTCTGGCGAAACTCGCCGTTGACCTTGAGCCAGAGCTTGCCTTTTTTCGGATGTCCGATCTTCGAGGCTGGGGTGATCGGTCCGACCGGGGCAGACTGGTCGAAGTCCTTACCGAAGGTCCAGGGCCTGCCCTTGTCCTTGCCGGCCTGTTGCAGGTCGCGCCGCGTCATGTCGAGGCCCAGGGCATAACCCCAGACGTGCTCGTTGGCCTTGGCCGCCGGGATTTTGTAGCCGCCCGTCCCGATCACCGCCACCATTTCGGTTTCCCAGTGGTAGTTATTGGTCATCGGCGGATAGCGCACCGCGCCGGTTTCACCTGCGTTCAGCGGCACCAGATCGTGTGCCGATTTGGCGAAGAAGAACGGCTGTTCGCGGCCGTCGCCGCCCATTTCTTTCTGATGTTCGACGTAGTTCCGGCCGACGCAGAAGATGCGGCGTACCGGAAAACGCGCGCTCGAGCCGACGATGGGAAGCGAAGGGATGTCCCAGCTGCTGATCACATATTCCATTTTCATGATGAGATCCTTGTGGCCGGCGGGCCGCCGCAGAAAAGCGCGTATTTTCGCACGAACGGGCGGCCTCGCGGCAGCGGCGCTTTGCCGGTTCGCACCCAAAAAAAACGGGCACCCGAAGGTGCCCGCTACCAAGACAGGCCCTCGCGGGCCTTTCCCTGCATTACATGTGATACGCGGTCTCGCCGTGCGAGTTGATGTCGAGGCCCTCGCGTTCTTCTTCCTCCGTGACGCGCAAGCCCACGAGCAGATCCGTGATCTTGAAGGAGATGAAGGCCACCACCGCGGTCCAGATGAACACCACGCCGACCGCCTTCGCCTGGATCCACAGCTGCGCCATGATCCCGGGATAGCCGCTCTTCATGGTGACCCAGTCCTGCACCGAGCCCGGTCCGCCCAGGTCCGGCGAGTTGAACACGCCGGTCATCAGCGCGCCGAAGATCCCGCCGATGGCATGCACGCCGAAGACATCCAGCGCATCGTCCGCGCCGAGCATCTTCTTCAGGCCGTTCACGCCCCACAGGCACAGCAGGCCGACGCCGGTGCCGATCACGAAAGCTCCGGGGATGCCGACGTTGCCGGCAGCCGGTGTGATCGCCACCAGGCCCGCCACCGCGCCGGAAGCTGCGCCGACCATGCTCGGCTTGCCCTTGATCAGCCATTCCCCGAACATCCAGGAAAGCACTGCGCAGGCCGTAGCGAGGTAGGTGTTGATGAACGCCAGAGCAGCCGAGCCGTTGGCTTCGAGCGCGGATCCGGCGTTGAAGCCGAACCAGCCCGTCCACAGCAATGCGGCGCCGATCATGACCAGCGGCACATTGTGCGGCGGCATGGCTTCCTTGCCGAAGCCG
>DATHHS010000161.1:0-2889 GCA_035317085.1 Burkholderiales bacterium | reverse complement strand
GCTCGGCATTCGCCTCCTCGAGCTCGGCAACCTCGTCAAGGGACGCATCAGCGTGCGCGAGCACGCGCTGCCCTACATGCGCGAGCTGCACTCGGTCACGGGCGAGGCGGTGAACCTGTCGGTGCGGCGCGAGGACGAGATCGTCTACGTCGAACGCACCTCGAGCGGGCGGTCGCTGATGCGCGTGGTGAACATCGTCGGCGCCCGTGCGCCCCTGCACATCACCGCAGTCGGAAAGCTGTTTCTCCTCGAGGACGGGGCGGAAGGCCTGCGCGCTTACGCCCAGAGGACGCATCTGCCTCAATTCACCCGCAACACGCTCACCAGCGTCGGCTCGCTCGAAAAGGAGTTCGAGCGCATCCGCCGCAACGGCTACGCCGTGGACAATGAGGAGGCCGAGATCGGCGTGCGCTGCATCGGCGCGGGTGTCCGGGACGACAGCGGGGCGATCGTGGCGGGTCTTTCGGTCTCCGCTCCCGCCGAGCGCATCAAGAACGCCTGGTCGGGCCTCGTCAGGGAAACTGCCGAAAAAATCTCCCGCGCGATCGGGCATCGGGCCTGAGCCCCCAAACAGCCTACGCCGCAAGCATTCCGTGCACGCTGAATAGTTGCTCCGGATCGGTCCAGACTTTCTCGGGAGAGAAGCCGGCCCGCTTGCCCAGCTCCTGGAATTCCGCGATCGAGTACTTGCAGGAAATTTCGGTATGGATGGTTTCGCCGGACGCGAAATCGAACCGCCGGCCGGCGACGTGCACGAACTGCGAGTACTGGCTCTCCAGGTGCATCTCGATGCGGCTCATCAAGGGATCGTAAAAGGCCTTATGGCGGAAACGGTTCACCTGGAAATCCGCGCCGAGTTCGCGATTGATCCGGTGCAACAGGTTCAGGTTGAACTGCGCCGTCACGCCCTTCGCGTCGGAATAGGCGGCATCGAGACTGGCCTTGTCTTTCTTGAGGTCCACGCCGATCAGCAGTATGCCGCCCGGTCCCGCCATCTTGCGCGCCTGTTTCAGAAAAACCAGAGCCTCGGCGGGTGTGAAATTGCCGATGGTGGAACCCGGAAAGAACACCGCCTTTCTGCGGATCGGCACGCCGACGAACCCGGGCAGGGTGAGCGGCTGCGTGTAGTCGCCACAGATGCCGACGATATTGAGGAAGGGAAAGCGGCTGGCGAGATCGATCGAGGACGCGCGCAGCGTATCGATCGCGATGTCGATGGGAACATACAACTGGGTCTGCAGCGCCTGAATCAGGATGCGCGTCTTGGCTTGCACGCCGCTACCGAGCTCGATCAACTCGACTTCGGGGCCTATGAATTGCGCGATGTCCGCGATGTTGCTGCGCAGGATCGCCGTCTCGGTGCGCGTCAGGTAGTACTCGGGCAGCTCGCAAATGGCCTCGAACAGGCGGCAGCCTTGCTCGTTGTAGAAATACGTGGCGGGAATGCTCTTCTGGGGGAGCGCGAGGCCGGCGACCACGTCCTGAAGGAAGGCTTCCGCGCGGGGAGGAAAACTGTAGAAGCGAACCACCCCGGGCACTGAAGGCTGGGGGGAGGGTTCGGGTTTCATGCCGCCGCCCGGGATTTAACCGGGTCGCTGGTCTTCTTGTCCCAGGATCGAGGCGAAGTCGCCCTGCGGCGGCGGCAAACCGGCGGAGGATCGGTGTGCGGTGGTTCGGCCGGAGGCGAATTCCAGCCACTGACGTATGCGAGTCGCGTCGCCGACACGAGTGTATTTACCCCAGGAGTCGAGCAGCACGATGATAATCGAACGCCCGGCCAGCGTCACCTGCATGACCAGGCAGCGTCCCGCCTCGGCAATGTATCCGGTCTTGGACAGACCGATATCCCAGCGGGAGCTGCGGGTAAGGTTGTTGGTGTTGCCAAAGCGCATCATGCGGCGCCCCACCTTGACCTGGAACGACGTCGAAGTCGTATAGTCGCGGATCCTGGGGTAGGCGTGCCCGGCTTGCACGAGTTTCGCCAGGTCCTGCGCGGTCGACACGTTGTGCCCCGAGAGCCCGGTGCCGTCTTCGAAGCGCGTGCCCGACATCCCGAGCAACTGGGCTTTGAGGTTCATCGCCAGCACGCACGAGTCTTTCCCGCCCGGGTAGGAGTTTGCGATCGCCGAAGCGGCACGGTTTTCCGATGCCATCAGGGCAAGGTGCAGCAGCTCGTCGCGCGTGAGCGTCGTCCCCACCTGCAGCCGCGAGTGCGAGCCGCGGAGCCTGTCGACGTCCGCCTTGCTGACCGTGACGGGCTCTTCGAGATCGAGCTCAGCGTCCAGCGTGACGATCGCGGTCATCAGCTTGGTGAGCGATGCGATCGGCAGCGTCGATTCCATGTTCTTGCCGAGGAGAACTTCGCCGGATTCCTGGTCGATGACCAGCGCGGCTTGCGATTTCAAGGAGGGCTGGCGCGCCTCACGCGTGAAAGCCGGCGTCGAGACGACTATGACTGCCAGTAAGACCATCAAAACAGGAACGAACCGCACCGAGCCTCCGAGCTTTTATTTACTTCTTGTCGAGCCAAGGAGTCTAGCGGGCGCTCCAGTAATTTGCAACGAAAATAACAGGATACATAGGACACTTCACACAATATCGCGAAAAAAGGTCTATGACATTGCCATAGCCGGCCCCGACCTTTCCCCCTAGACCGCCGCCACCTGCTCGGCCTCCTCCTGCAGCTGCAGCGCCCACATCTGCGCGTAAGCGCCGCCTTGCTCCAGCAATGTCCTATGGGTGCCACGCTCGACAATATGACCTTGATCCAGAACGAGAATCTGGTCGGCGTCCATCACCGTAGACAGGCGGTGAGCAATCACCAGCGTGGTCCTTCCGCGGGCGATGCGGTCGAGCTCGGCCTGGATGCCCTTTTCGGTTTCCGAGTCG